>DATCSE010000473.1:0-43081 GCA_036568605.1 Burkholderiaceae bacterium
GCCGGCGATGCCGGGTCAGTCGGGCAGCACCGCACGGCCGCCGACGTTGATGAAGATCTTCGGCGCCTCCAGCACCTGGCGGCCGCTCTCGCTTTCGACCTCCACCGCGCGCGGCCCGACGAATCTTGCGTGGCCCCACACGACTGTGAGGTTGGCGAAGTCGCGCATCCAGGTCGTCAGCCCGTCGATCGCCTGGCCGACGACACGATCCTTGCGGGCCTTCACCGCGGCCATGTCGACCCGCACCGGCCCGGCGATGGTCACGCCGTACTGCGCCGCGCGTCGCGCGACATGCGCGGCGCGAGCGCTCGCGACCAGCGTCTTGGTCGGAATGCAGCCGTCGTTGACGCAGGTGCCGCCGAGGTGCTCGCGCTCGATCAGCGCCGTCCGGAAGCCGGCAGCGGCCAGGCGCGCGGCCAGGAACGGGCCGGCCTGGCCGCTGCCGATCACGATCGCGTCGTAGTGCGTGGACATCGTGCCTGTCTCCATGTCGTTGTTTTCTTCGCGTCGCGTCGCGGCGGTCCGTCAAGGCGCCTTGATCGTCGAGGTGATCGCCTCCACCACGCTGGACGCCATCGCGAACTGCGCTGACCGATCGGCGATGCGGTGGCGCTTCGCGATCCACGCGAAGTCGGTGTAGGCGGCCCAGACGACGCCGGCCTCGTCCTGCAGCACGAGCACGCGCACCGGCCAGTCGAGGCCGGCGTACGGGTTCGAGGTGAGGAACTGGGCGCCCAGCGGCGGGTTGCCGAACTCCAGCAGCGTCGACGGGCGCAGCGCGATGCCGGCGCGCGCGGCGAGCTGCGACTGGTCGACCGCCTGGAAGAACATGATGCCCTTGGCGGCGATGTCCTTCCGGATGCGGGCGATGGTCTCGTCCATCGAATAGGCGCTGCGGACCTTGACGAGGCCGTCATCGGATGCCGCGGCGTCCTGTGCGAACGCGGGGGTCGCCGCGGCGATCGCGAGGGTCAGCGCACCGGCGAACTGGCGGATGAGAGGTGGCATGGGAGCTCCTGGAAGTTAGGGCGGAGAGCCCGTCCCGCGCGAGGGCGCAGGGCGGGCGGGCGCGTCACATCACGTGCGGGTCCATCTGCGCTTCGCCGGGAAACAAGTCCACCGAGATCAGCACGGCCGGGGTGCTGCCGGTGTTCTTCCACCAGTGCGACGTGCCGTTCTTCTCGGGCGCGACGTCGCCGGCCCGGTGCACGATCGGCACCGCGCAGCTGCTCGCGTACTCGACCACTTCACCGGAGACGATGTAGATCATTGCGGGGCGGTCGTTGTGGCTGTGCCAGGGCACGATGCCGCCGGGCTGCATCTCGAGCTGGCGCAGCCGGAACTGACGGCCCTTGATCGCGGCCGGCTCCTTGGACAGGTCGGTGCTGGAGCGCACGACATCGGTGACGCCGACCGGCGCCGTCGGCCCGGGCTTCTGGCCCTGACCATCGGGCACGCGCTTGTCGGCCGGGCAGTCGCCGGCGAACGCGCTGCTGGCGGCCACGCCGAGCGCGACGAGCGCGGCGGCGACCGCCAGGCTGCGCACGAACGGGCGGGCCAGCGGCGGGCGGTACAGCGAAATGACGTTCATCATGGTGAATCTCTCCTGAGGTGGGTGGGTGGTGCGTTGGGCGGCTCGACCGGGGCCACGAGAGCTGCGATGTCGTCCGCGCCGCAGTCAACTTTCGGCGTCCGGTTTCACGTGCCGATCAACGAAAGATCACGTGTTGATCACGAGCCGCCGCTACCATCGCGGCTCGGGCAAGAATCCGCTCACGCACTGGCAAGCGCCTCGAGAGGGGAGGAGATGCTTCCGGACTACGAATTGACGGCTCTGCTTTCGCGCGACGACGCCTTCGAGCTGCGTCGCGGCCGGCGCACGCGCACCGGTGCGGCGGTGCTCGTGAAGGTCGCGCGCGGCGCGACCGCGCGGGCTGCCGACACCGCGGCGCTGCGCCGCGAATGCACGCTGGCGCAAGGGCAGGCGAGCGCGTCGGTGCTGCTGCCGCGCGTGGTCGAGGCACACCAGGGCAGCGCCCTCGTGATGGAGGACCCGGGTGGCGAGCTGCTGCCGGCTGCGCGACGCGCCGGGCGCCTGTCGCCCGATGCGATCGCCGCGATCGGCGCGCAGGTCGCGGCCGCGCTGTCGGAGCTGCATGCGCGCGGCCTCGTGCACCGCGGGCTGCGGCCCGAGGTCGTGCTGTGCGACGTGCCGAACGCGCGAGCCTGGCTGATCGACCTGGGCGATGCGCGCGCGCTCGCGAGCGTGGGTTCGACGCCCACGGCGCCTCCGTCGGCCGCGCGCCTCGTCTACGCGTCGCCGGAACTGACCGGCCGCATGGAGCGCGTCGGCGACCAGCGCAGCGACCTGTACTCGCTGGGCGCGCTGCTCTACGAGTGCCTGTGCGGCGCGCCGCCGTTCGAGTCCGATGATGCGCTCGAGCTGATCCACCGGCACCTGGCCGTCGCACCGGTGGCGCCGCATCGCCGCGACCCGGCGATCCCCGAGATGCTCTCCGCGATCGTGATGCGGCTGCTCGCGAAATCGCCCGACGAGCGCTATCAGACCGCGCGCGGCGTCGAGCACGATCTGCAGCGCTGCGCGCGCGAGTGGACGCGGCATGCACGCATCGAACCGTTCGCCCTCGGCTCGCACGATGCGAGCGACCAGTTCGCGATCTCGCACAAGCTGTACGGGCGGGAGCGCGAGGTGGGTCAGTTGCTCGCGGCATTCGAGCATGCCTGCGCTGGCGACGGCGGGCCCGGTTCGATGGTGCTGGTCGAGGGCTACGCGGGCATCGGCAAGACCGCGCTGATCCAGCAGTTGTACCGGCCCATCGTGCGCCAGCGCGGCTACTTCATCTCCGGCAAGTTCGACCAGGTGGCGCGCGGCGTGCCGTTCGGCGCGCTGATCCAGGCGTTCCGCGTGCTGGTGCAGCAGCTCCTCACCGAGCCCGAGGTGCAGCTCGCCGCGTGGCGCGGCGCGCTGTCCGAAGCGCTGGGCGCCAACGGCGGCGTGCTGGCCGAGGTGATCCCCGAGATCGAGTTCATCGTCGGCCCGCAGCCGGCACCGGCTCGGCTCGGCGGCATCGAGGCGCAGAACCGCTTCCAGCGCGTACTGCAGAACTTCGTCGCCGCGCTCGCGCGGCCCGAACACCCGCTGGTGCTGTTCCTGGACGACCTGCAATGGGCCGATGCCGCGACGCTCGCGTTGCTCGAGCCGCTGCTGGCCACGGGCGAGCGCCGCTGCCTGCTGCTGCTGGGCGCGTACCGCGGGCAGGAGCCCGATGCGCCGTCGCGCCTGGCGCGCACGCTGGCGGCACTGGAGGCCGCCGGCGTCGCGCTGCAGCGCCTCGTGCTCGGCCCGCTGCAGCCGCGCGACCTGAACGCGCTGGAGGCCGACACCTTGCGGTGCGACCCGGAGGCCGCCGAGCCGCTCGCGCAACTCGTGCTGCGCAAGACCGACGGCAACCCGTTTTTCGTCACCCAGTTCCTGCAGTGGCTCGAGCGCGAGGGACATCTGCGCTTCGATCCCGAGGCGGCGCGCTGGACCTACCGCATCGCCGAGATCGCCGATGCGCCGCTGGCCGACAACGTGATCGACCTGATGACGCGGCGCATCCAGCGCCTGCCGCCCAAGTCGCAGTACGCGCTGACGCTGGCTGCGTGCGTCGGCAACCCGTTCGACCAACACACGCTCGCGATCGTCAGCGAGCAGACCGCGGCGCAGACCGCGGACGATCTGTCGCAGGCGATCGCCGAGGGGTTGATCGTCGTCGCGGGCTCGACCGTGCCGTCGCGCATCACGCCGGACGCAGACCCGTACGCCGCGGCGAACGACTTCGCCGACTCCGACACCGAGCCGGCCTATGCCTTCCTGCACGATCGCGTGCAGCAGGCCGCCTACGCGCTGATTCCGCCCGAACGGCGGAACATGGTGCACCTCACCGCCGGCCGGCTGCTGCGTGCGCGCACGTCACCCGAACAGCTCGATGCGCGCCGTTTCGACATCGTGCAGCACCTGAACCGCGGCCGCAGCCTGATCGCCGATCGCGCCGAACGCCTCGAGGTTGCGGCGATGAATCTCGATGCGGGCCGCAAGGCCAAGGCGTCGACCGCGCACGACACGGCGCTGGAGCTGTTCGCCGCGGGCCTCGAGTTGCTGGACGTCGCCGCCTGGCGCGACGTGCACGAGCTCGCGTTCGCGCTGCACCTCGAGGCGGCCGAATCGCGCTATCTGTGCGGCCAGTTCGACGCTGCGCTCGCGGACTTCGAGCGCCTGCTCGAGCAGACGCTGACGCCGATCGAGCGCGCCCGTGTGATCCGGCTGCGCAGCGTGCAGTACGAGAACATGGCGCGCTATGCCGATTCGATCGCGACGGCGCGCGAGGGCATCGCGATGTTCGGCGTCTCGTTTCCCGACGACGAGGCGAGCAAGCTGCTTGCGCTCGAGGCCGAGATCGCCGCGATCGACCGGCTGCGCGGCGCTCGCACGATTGCATCGCTGGCCGAGCTGCCGCGCATGAGCGACCCGCAGGTGCGCATGGTCGCGAGCATGCTCACGGACATCTGGTCGGCGGCCTACATCATCGGCGACTCGACGCTCGCGCGGCTGATCTCCGCGACGCTCGTGCGCCTGTCGCTGGAGCACGGCAACGTCGAGGAATCGGCTTACGGCTATGTGACGCACGCGATCACGGTCGGTGCCGTTCGCGGCGACTACGCGCAGGCGTACGACTACGGCTGCCTCGCGCTGGCGGTCAACGCGCGCTTCGACGACACAAGCCGGCGCGCGAAGATCTACCAGCAGTTTCACGCCCATGTGAACTTCTGGTGCCGCCCCTTCGAAAGCTGCGCGGCCTACGCGCGCGAAGCCTGCCGCAGCGGCCTGGACAGCGGCGACTTCCTCTACGCCGCATACGGCGCCGGCACCGAGCCGTGGGCCGCGATGGCGGCGACGCAAGACCTGGTGCGCTTCGAGCGCGAACACGAGCCCAGCGTCGCGCTGATCGAGCGGCTGAAGAACCGCGGCTTTGCCGACTCGGTGCGCGTGCTGGTGAACTGGTCGCGCGCGCTGCAGGGCCGCACCGAGGCGCCGCTGTCGCTTGCCGATGCCTCGTTCGACGAAGCGGCCTACGTCGCCGCCTACCGCGACCGCCCGTTCTTCACGACCATCCACGCGATCGCGCGGCTGCAACTGTGCGTGCTGCTCGGCAGCACGGAAGACGCCCGCGCCGCCGCGCGCCACGCCGCCGCGAACGTGCACCATCTGCCCGGTACGGTGTGGCCGGTGATCTTCGACTTCTGGAATGCGTTGACGCTGGCGGCGGCGTTCGACGAGACGGCGCGCGACGAGCGCGACACGAGCCTGGCCGAGATCCGCGCGGCGCAACGGCGCTTCGACGCGCTGGCCGCGCACTGCGCGCAGAACTATCGGTGCCAGGCCCTGCTGCTCGGCGCCGAGATCGCACGCATCGAAGGGCAGACGGCCCGGGCGGTCGCGTCGTACGAAGAAGCCATCGAGTTCGCGGCCGCGCATCCGCTGCTGCCGTGGCTCGCGCTGGCGCACGAGCGCTGCGGCCGGTTGCTTGTCGACGGCGGGAGCGTTGCGCTCGGCCGCATGCACCTGGCGCAGGCGCGCGCGAGCTATGCGCGCTGGGGGGCGCACGCCAAGGTCGAGGCGATGGGACGGCAGTACCCGGTGCTCACGGCTCGCGGCACCGTCGACATTCCGTCGACACGACCGGCTGCGACAGTCGCGGAAGACACGACCACGCCGCTCGCCACCGACCACGCGAACGGTCTGGACCTCTTCAGCGTGATCAAGGCCGCACAGGCGATCGCGGCTGAAACAGAGGTCGACGGGCTGCTCGCGCGGCTGATGCGCATCGCGATCGAGAACGCCGGCGCCGAGCGCGGTGCGCTCGTGCTCGAGTCCGAGGCGGGCCCCGTCGTGCATGCGTTCGAGGCGCTGGATGTCGCGGTGCCGGCCCGCGAGCCGGTTGCGCTCGAGCATGCGGCGGACCTGCCGATCGGCATCGTCAACTACGTCCGGCGCACCGGCGCGAGCGTCGTGCTCGCCCAGGCCGAACGCGACGAGCAGCACGGCGCCGATCCCTACGTCGTGCGCTGCCGGCCTCGCTCGCTGATCTGCGCGGCGGCGCAGCACCAGGGTCGGTTGGTGGGCGTGCTGTACCTCGAGAACCGGCGTGTCGACGGCGCCTTCACCGCAGAGCGCGTGCGGGTGCTGCAGAGTCTCGCCGCGCAGGCCGCGATTGCGCTCGAGAACGCGCGCCTGCACCGGGAGCTGGAGGCCGAGAACTCGTACCTGCGACGCGACCTGATCGCCAACGTGTCGCACGATCTGCGCACGCCGCTGGTCTCGATCCGCGGCTACCTGGAGGTGCTGGCAGCGCAATGCGATGCGCTCGATCCGGCGCAGCGCCGCGGCTACCTCGACATCGCCGTGCGGCAGAGCGAGCATCTGGGCACGTTGATCGACGAGCTCTTCGAACTCGCCAAGCTCGACTTCAAGGGCATCACGCTGCAGCGCGAGGCGTTTCAGCTCGCCGAACTGGCCTCCGATGTGCTGCAGAAATTCCGGCTGCTGGCCGCCGCCCGGCAGGTGGCGCTGGAGCTCGAAGCCCACCGCGCGCTGCCGCTCGTGCACGCCGACCTGGGCCTGATCGAGCGCGTGTTCGACAACCTGATCGGAAACGCGCTGAAGCACACGCCCGCGGGCGGCAGCGTGACGATTCGCCTTGCGGCGGGCGACAGCGTCGTCGACGCCGAGGTCATCGACACCGGCGCGGGCATCGCAGCGCGTGACCTGCCGTTCGTCTTCGACCGCTTCTATCGCGGCAGCGGGCCGGGCGCCGGCACCGGCCTGGGCCTGGCGATCGCGCGTCGCATCGTCGAGCTGCACGGGTGCGCGATCGCGGTAGCCAGCGGCGAATCGGGAAGTCGCTTCAAGTTCGGGCTTCCCGCGCTGGCGACGCCGACATCCCATCCGCAGAGTCGGGCGTGACCATGGCGTGCCGCCGCCGTCAACTGGACGCCGGTCTGATGTTCGCATTGAGGTGAAAGACGTTGTCGGGGTCGTACTCGGCCTTGATGCGAGCGAGCCGCCGGTACTTCTCTTCGCCGTACGACGCGCGCACGCGGGCATCGTCGGCTTCGACCAGGAAGTTGACATAGCCTCCCGAGTCGATTGCATGGGGACGCATGGCGTCCCAGAAACTTCGCACCCAGGTTCGGTCTGCTTGATAGGTGGCGCTGTCGGACGCGGCCGCTTCGATATTGAACACGTAGTTGGCGGCGCGACTGCCGCCGAATGCGGTATCGCCGTCGCCGGCACGCCGATACGCACCGGACAATGTGAAGGTAGGGCAGAACGACAGCGGCGAGGTCTTTCGCGGCACGTGCTCGCCGATCACCTCGATGGCGGCGTCCGACAGGTCGTCCAGGTAGAGAGCCTTCTCGTAGCCCAACGTGCCCCACGTGGCGAAGTCGTTGAACATCTGCTGCAGTGCGACGAACGGCATCGGCGTCACCAGCTCGAACAACGGCGTGACGCCCCGACGTATCGGATCCACGGCTTGCGCGTGCTCCGCAGCCGACCCGAAGCCGGCCACCAGCAACGCGTGCCCGATGCGCCCACAATGTTCCTCCGGCACGAACGGCGCAGGCGGCGCGCTCAGGCCGATCGCGAGGAACGCGGTGGTGCCGGCGGGTGTGCGCTTCACGTAGTCACGCGCGAATCGCAGCATCTGCGCCCCATTGTCGAGGCCGACAAAGAACAGCCCCAGGTGAACCATCGGCCCGATGGGATGAAGCGCGAACTCGAAGGATGTGACGACGCCGAAATTGCCGCCGCCGCCGCGCAACGCCCAGTACAGGTCGGGAAGCTCGGTGGCCGATGCGCGCACGACACGCGAGTCGGCGGTCACCACTTCCGCGCTGAGGAGGTTGTCGCAAGACAGTCCGGCCAGCGGAGTGAGCCAGCCGATGCCGCCGCCGAGCGTGAGGCCGCCAATCCCGGTGTGGCTGATGAAGCCGCCGGGTGTGGCCAGGCCGTGTTGCTGGGTGGCGGCATCGACGTCGGCCCAGGTTGCTCCGCCGCCGCAGACCGCGCGGCGCGCGACCGGATCGACGACGACGCCGTTCATCGCGCCGAGGTGAATCATCATGCCGCCCTCGCAGACCGCGTGGCCGGCGTAGTTGTGTCCGCCGCCGCGAACCGACAGCTCCAGGCCCCGCGGGCGTGCAAATCGGATCGCATCGGCGACCTGACGGGCCGTGTGGCAAATCGCGATGAGCGCGGGCTTGCGGTCGATGCTCCCGTTCCAGACGGCGCGAGCCGGTTCGTATCCATGTTGGCCCTGTGTCAACAGCTGCCCCGTGAAGCCATGGCCGAATGCCTCGATGTCGTGATGGAACAGGTGCGTCATGGCGGCTTCTCCTGAGTTGACCGGGCTAATGCCTTGGTCGACACGATGCGAGCGTGCTTACATGGCGCTCATTGCAGAGAGCGGCGCATCAGCGCCGGCGTCGCCAGCTCGCGCCCGACGAGTGATTGCGCGCGCAGATAGCCGTGGCGTTCGCGCTCGGTGAGGGCGCGCAGGTCAACCTGACCCGCGGCGTCGCAGGGGAAGGTATAGCCGCGCCCCGGCCTGAACAGCGATTCGAAGCGCAACTCGTAGGTCAGGTGCGAGGCAGTCGGTGACGTGTCCATGATTCGATCTCCGGAAGTCGTCCAGCGCGCCGTTTCGATGTGAAAAAGATAGTCGGCGCGACGCTGGAAAGCCTCTCAAGTCGGGTCTCGTTTGATCACGAATTGATCACCTGCGGCGCTCTTGGCCGCTCTCGGAATGCGCTACCAGTGCCCCCGGTCGGCACGGCGAGGTGTCAACGAGAGCAACGCTCACCTGGCCGCCTGCGTGGCGGGCCTGGGCATCGTCCAGACCTTTGCCTCTACGATCCCATCATTGCCTAATCGAACCGTGACCATGAAGAACACTCCAGCCGCTGGGCAGAAGCTCTCGTTCCACGCAGATCTAGAGGACTGGGCGGAGGGCATGGACTACTGTGCCGTTCGCGTCCCGGCTGAGATCACCGATGCGCTGAACACCAAAGGCCCGGTTCTGGTCTTGGCCCGCGTGAATGACTCCGAGCCTTTCCAAGTGAGTCTCTTTCCGGTCGGGGGTGGCCAGCACTACATCCGCATCAAGGCAAAGGTTCGTCAGGAGACGAATACCAAGACGGGCGACCGCATACGAATCCGAATCACCGTCCTCGATCGCGCAGATGTCGTCCTCCCCGATGACCTGGTGAGTGCGCTTCGAGCCGAAGGTGTCGAGGAAGCCTTCAAGTCACTTCCACCGGGCAAGCAGAACTTCATTGTTCGAAGGATCGACGACGCAGCCAAGCCGGAGACTCGCGGACGAAGGATTCAAGATGGCGTCGTGGCTGCGCATGAGAGAAGGGAGAAGTTGCGCGATCGACCTTAGATTCCTGGGCTCGCACGTGAGTGCGGTTGCGGCCGGCGTAGGTCTGAGGTGGTCACAGTCTCGAGGCTGTTTCCTCGCCACGCAAGTCATCTCGACGGCGCGACAGTGTCAGCGGCCGCGAACGCCAGGGGCCTGGGTCAGTGAAGGCGCCTCCAAGGCGCGCGTCGTTGGATTCGTGCCATTTAACCGCGATTAACCCTGGGCGGCACGGCCGGAAGTTAGGATGCATTGGCCCCTTTGCCAACCCCACGGAAGCCCCTATGCGCACGCTCACGTACATCCTCCTGGCCGGCCTCGTGACCGGCACACTGGATCTCCTGAACGCGTTCGCGAGCCTTTCGACTCACGGCCAAACGATGGAAGAAATCCTGAAGTACATCGCCGCCGGGATGGTTGGCCCCGCGGCGTTGCGCGGCGGCATGGAGATGGCGTGGCTGGGCTTGTTCTGCCACTTCGCGCTCACGATTGCGATGGCGGCGGTCTTTCTGTTCGCAGCGCTGCGGTTCAGTGCTTTGGCGGCCCAGCCCTGGCTCTGGGGCGCGGTGTACGGTGCATCGATTGATCGCCGCAGGCAACTCCAACAAGCACATTGCCCGCCACCTGAATCTTGCCGAAGGCACGGTGAAGACGCACGTCAAGAATATTCTTTCCAAGATGGGCGCGAACGACCGGACGCATGCGGCGACTCTGGGTCTCGATCGCGGCATCATCGGCTTCTGAGTTCGAGTTCGCGGATCTGCTTGGCGCGCGCAGCCAATGCCGCAAGCCCGCCGGCAGCGAATCAGCCGATCCGATCCAGCAGCATGTACCAGGCGACGCCGGCCGCGATGTACCAGCGCTGGAGTGCATGCATCGCGATCGGACGGATGGGCGTGATCGGGAACGGGAAGTCCGTCGCGCCCGTGATGCGCCGCGCCACATGCAGCCCCATCGCGGTGGCCGCCGCGATGCCGCGGCCGTTGTAGCCGAGCGCGATCGTCAAGCCTGGCGCCGGCTCGTGCACGTGAGGCAGGAAGTCGCGCGTGATGGCGACGCGGCCACTCCAGCGGTACTCGAACTTCACCGGTCCCAGCCCGGGGAAGAGCAGCCGCACCGAGCGCTCCAGGTGCTTGAAACGATCAGGCCCGTCGGGCTCGGCGAAATGGCCGCGGCCGCCCATCAGGAGTCGGCCACGTGCGTCGCGGCGGAAGTACAGCAACAGCCGCTGAGTGTTCGATGCGGTCTCGCCGCCCGGGAGGATGTCGCGCATCGCCGCGCTGTCGACCGGCTCGGTCGCGACGATGAAGCTGTTGGCCGCCAGCACCGTCTGCTCGAGGCCCGGCCACAGCCCACCGGTGTAGCCGTTGGTCGCGAGCAGCACGCGCTCGGCGCGCACGATCGGACCCTGTTCGGTGCGCAGCGTCCATCGGCCGTTCTCGCGCTGCAGCGCGCTGACCAGCGTGTGGCCGTGCACGCGGGCGCCGCGCTCGATCGCCGCGCGGGCGAGGCCGCGCGCATAGCTCAAGGGCTGGATGCCGCCGGCACGTGGATCGAGCCAGCCGCCCGCAAAGGCATCGCTGCCGACGCGCTGCGCGACCGCGGCGCGGTCGAGCATCTCGGTGCGCACGCCGCGCCGTTGCCATTGCTGCGCGCGCGCATGCAGGCCGGCCACCGCGCGCGGCGAGTGCGCAAGCTGCAGCCAGCCGCTGCGCATCGGCTCGCAGTCGATGCGGTGGCGCTCGATCAGGTCGAACACCAGGTCTGCCGAGCTGCCGATCGCGTGGTTCAGCGCTTCGCCGCGCTCGGCGCCGAGCAGGCGCACCAGCTCGTCGGGATCGTGCTTCAGCGTCGGATTGACCTGGCCGCCGTTGCGGCCCGAAGCGCCCCAGCCGGGGTCGCTCGCGTCGAGCACGCAGACGCGCACGCCGGCCTCGGCCAGGTGCAGTGCGGTCGAGACACCCGTGTAGCCGCCGCCGACGATGGCCACGTCGGTGTCCAGCGATTCCTGCAGCGCGGGCGTCGGCGGCGCCGGCGACGCCGTCTGCGCCCAGAGGGACGGCGGCATCGCCAATCCGGCTCGTGTGATCCTCATGCGACAGGCCGCAGCACACGGCGCAGGAAGTCCTGCGTGCGCGCCTGCTGCGGCGCCGACAGCAGCTGCGACGCCGGCCCGGATTCGACGATGCTCCCGCTGTGGAGAAAGCACACGCGATCAGCCACCTCGCGCGCAAAGCCCATCTCGTGCGTGACCACGATCATCGTCATGCCCTCGTCGGCCAGCGTGCGCATCACGGTCAGCACTTCGCCGACCAGCTCCGGGTCGAGCGCCGAGGTCGGCTCGTCGAAGAGCATGGCCTGCGGTTTCATCGCGAGCGCACGCGCGATCGCCACGCGCTGCTGCTGGCCACCGGACAACTGCGCCGGCCAGGCGTCGGCCTTGTGCGCGAGCCCGACCTTGTCCAGCAAGGCCATCGCGTCGCGCCGCGCAACCTCGGGCGCCTCGCCCTTGACGTGGCGCGGCCCCTCCATCACGTTCTCCAGCGCCGTGCGGTGCGGGAACAGGTTGAAGCGCTGGAAGACCATGCCGACGCGGCTGCGCAGCTCGTGGATGCCCTTGGCGTGGCGGTCGACGCGCGTGCCGAGTACTCGCACTTCGCCGCCGTCGTAGCCTTCGAGGCCGTTGATGCAGCGCAGCGCGGTGGACTTGCCCGAACCCGACGGACCGATCAGGCACACCACTTCGCCCGCGGCGACGCTGAAGCTCACGCCCTTGAGCACCTCGTGGTCGCCGAAGCGCTTGTGCAGGTCGATCACCTCGATCATCGCCGTCTCCCCGCGCCGAGACGCGCCTCGAGCCGGCGCAGGCCGAACACCAGCGGCAGGCTCATCACCAGGTACAGCAGCGCCACCAGCGTGTAGACGGTCATGTTCTGGAAGGTCGACGAGGCGATCAGCTGGCCTGCGCGCGTCATCTCGGCCACGGTGATGGTGGACACCAGCGACGAGTCCTTCAGCATCATCACCAGCGTGTTGCCGTACGGCGGGAGGGCGATGCGAAACGCCTGCGGCAGGATCACGCGCCGCATGATCAGCGGCATGCGCATGCCGATGGCCTGCGCGGCTTCCATCTGCCCGTGGTCCACCGCCTCGATGCCGGCGCGGAAGTTCTCGGCCTGGTAGGCCGAGTAGGCAATGCCGAGCCCGATCACGCCGGCCTGGAATGCGCTGAGCTGGATGCCGAAGTCGGGCAGCACGAAATAGATGTAGAAGAGCTGCACGATGATCGGCAGGCCGCGGATCACGTTCACGATGCCCGCTCCGGCCACCGACACGCCGCGCCAATGCGAGACCTTCATCAGCGCGAGCACGAGGCCGATCAGCGTGGACAGCGCGAACGCCAGCAGCGTGACCTCGACCGTCACCACCGCGCCCTGCAGCAGGATCGGCAGGAAGTCCGCCGCGTGCTTCAGCAGCGCGTTCACAAGTTCCACTTCTGGACGATCTTCGCCAGCGTGCCGTCGCTCTTGATCGCGGCGATGCCCTTGTTGACGCGCGCGAGCATCTCGGCATCGCCCTTGCGCACGACCAGGCACACGTCGCCGACGTTGCTGGGCTTGTAGTCCTTGGCCAGCTTGACGTGCGGGTTCACGCCTTGCGAGAGCTGGTAGGCGACGATCGGCTGGTCGCCCAGGCCCGCCTTGATGCGGCCGAGCGAGATGTCGCGCATCATGTCCGCGATCGAGTCGTAGCTGCGCACCTCCTTGAAGCCGCCCTTCTTGTTGAGCATGTCCAGGAACACGGTGCCGACCTGCGCGCCCACCGCCTCGCCCTTGAGGTCGTCGAGGCTCGCATAGGCCTTGGCGTCGTCGGCCTTGACGATCAGGCCTTCGCCGTACGAGTACACCGGTTGGCTGAAGTCCACCACCTCGGCGCGCTGCGCCGTCTTCAGCATGCCGGCCGAGATGATGTCGATCTTGCTCGAGGTGAGCGACGGGATCAGCGCCGAGAACACGGTCTGCTGCACGTTGACCTTGAAGCCCGCGGCATTGCCGACCGCCACCGCGGTGTCGACCATCATTCCCTGGATCGAATTGCTCTTCACATCGAGGAACGTGAACGGCACGCCGGTCGCGGTGGCGCCGACGGTGTAGGTGGCCTGCTGCGCCGAGGCGCCGGACATCGCGACAGCGGCGACGAAGCCGAGCGCCAGGCGCGCGGCGAAGCGGAAGGTGCGGTGCATGGTCGTGCTCCTGGAGGGTGCCTCAATCGGCGGACGAATCGACATTAGCAACGCACGTGCCAATATGCAATTGTCTTGTATCGATATGCGATACGAGCTATGCTGGGACAAACCCCGGCTTGCCTACACATTGCCTACCCATGGACGACGACGCCAAGAGCACCGACCTGCTGTTCAACCAGTCGCTGGAGAAGGGCCTGGCCGTGCTCACCGCCTTCAGCGCGCAGCGCCGCACGATGACGCTGCCGGAGGTGGCGGCGGCCACCGACATCACCAAGAGCTCGGCGCAGCGCATGATCTACACGCTCGAGCGCCTGGGCTATGTGCGCAAGCATCCGCAAACGCGCCGCTATCAGCTGACGCCGCGCGTCATGCAGCTGGGGTTCAATTACCTCGCGGCCGACGCACTGGTCGACGTGGCCACGCCGTTCGTGGCCGAACTCGCGCGCACCACGGGCGAAACGAGCAACCTGACCGAGCCCGACGGCACCGAGATGGTGTACGTGGCCCGCTTCGTGAGCGCCAAGTTCGTGCCGATCCACATGCCGATCGGCAGCCGCATTCCGATGTACTGCACGGCGTCGGGACGGGCCTACCTCAGCACGCTGCAGGAGGAGCAGGCCCGCGAGATCCTCGGCGCCTCGAAGCGCGACGCCCACACCGAGCACACCTGCACCGACCTCGAACAGATCGCGTCGATGCTGCGCGAGGCGCGCCGCCAGGGGTATGCGACCAATCGCGAGGAACTGTTCCTGGGCGACATGAACATCGCGGCGCCCATCCGCAGCGCACAGGGGCAACCGCTCGGTGCCGTGCACGTGGTCGCCCCGACCAGCCGCTGGAGCCTGGCCGAAGCGGAGCAGCGTCTGGCGCCGGCCGTGATCGAGTGTGCGCGCGCGATCAGCAATTCGATGCGCGCGATCGGGTGAGGCGGTGTGGCCTGAAGACTTGCATGCCGACTCGACGACTTCTCGCTGCTGCGCTGTCGGCGCTGGCGCTGGGCCTGCTCGCCGCCTGCGCGGCCACTCCGCCACCCGGTGCCCTCGAATCGCTCGCCGACTATCCGCCGTTGCCCGCGGCACCCGTTCCCGGCGCCTCGCCGGCGGCGCGCCGGTTCGCGGCCAGCCTCGGCCGCGGCGTCAACTTCGGCAACATGCTGGACGCGCCCGGCGAAGGCGCGTGGAGCCTGCGCGTCGAGGAACGATTCATCGCGCGGGTGGGCCGCGAAGGCGGCCTGGGCATCGCCAGCGTGCGCCTGCCGGTGCGCTGGAGCAACCACGCGAGCGCCGATGGAGATGCGCGCATCGACCCGGCCTTTCTGTCCCGCGTCGACGACGTGGTGCGGCGCCTGCTCGCACGCGGCGTGCCGGTGGTGATGGACATGCACCACTACCGCCAGCTCGACGGCGACACGCTGGACCCAGGTGAGGTGCGCGTGCCCGACGCGGTGGTCGAGCGCCGCTTTCTTGCGATGTGGCGCCAGATCGCCGAGCACTTCCGCGATTTCCCCTCGGCGCTTGCCTTCGAGCTGTACAACGAGCCCCACGGTCGGCTCGAGCGGCGCTGGAACGACCTGATGTCGCGCGCGGTGCGCGTGGTGCGCCAGAGCAACCCGCACCGTGTACTGGTCGTCGGCCCCGTGCAGTGGAATTCCGCGCGCGGCCTGGATCAATTGGAGATGCCGCCTGATGCCGATCTGGTGCTGACCGTGCATCACTACGACCCCTACGGCTTCACGCATCAGGGCGCGCCCTGGGCCAACCCGCCGCCGCCGGCAGGCCTCGACTGCTGCTCGGCACGGATGCAGCTCGACATCCGCGAGCCGCTCGACACCGCGGCGCGCTGGGGCCGCTTGCACGGTTACCCGGTCTTCGTGGGCGAGTTCGGCGTCTACAAGGCGGCGCCGGCCGACGCCAGGCTGCGCTACGCACGCACGATGCGCGAGGAGATCGAGCGCCGCGGCATGACCTGGGCCTACTGGGAGCTGGCCGCCGGTTTCGGCTTCATCGATCCGGCCACCGCATGGGTCAGCCCCGGCGGGCTGCACGAGGCCTTGTTCGGCCCCTGAGGCTCACGGCGCCTGCAGATGCCGCCGATCCGCAAGGGGTGGTGGACGAGCTTGACGTGTGATCGTCTGCAACCGCTGCGAAACCACCCTCCGGCTCACGTGAGAGGAAGTTGGTCGATGCACCCGGAATTGGCGCCTTCGTTGTGGCCGTCAAGACGGCGCTTGGCGCGAATCTTGGCCGATCAGCGCTGCAGCTGAGGCAACTCGCGGCTCGCCAACGCCGCGGCGGCGGCTCGTGTTTCCACGCCGAGTTTCTCGAACACATGCTCGAGGTGCTTGTTGACCGTGCGCGGGCTCATGCCGAGGATCTCGCCGACATCGCGGTTCGTCTTGCCCTTCGCGATCCAGGACAGTACCTCCGTCTCGCGCGGCGTCAGCGACGCGGTGGCGAGTCGTGTCGGCGTGGCGTCGTCGGCGGGTTGCAAGCCGATCAGCCACATCACCTCACCCAGGCCGGCCGCGCCAAGGTACCGCGCGGTCAGCGCGTGCGAGCCGACGGTGCGCGAGCGCACGTCAGCCTCGGCGGCCATGTACGGGCCGTACAGCCAGTCCAGGCAGGCGGCCTCGGCGGAGGTGCCGGAGGAATCGCTGGCCGGCGCGAAGTATTCGGCCAGCCAGCGCTGCGCCCGAGGGGACTGCCAGGCGATGCGCCGATGCGAATCGACCACCAGCACGCCATGCCCGCCGACGTCCACCGCTTCGCGTGCGAGCCGGACTGCGCGCGCGTTGCGTACATGCGTCGCCAGGCGTGCGAGCACCTCCGGCGCTCGCACCGGCTTGACGACATAGTCGACGCCGCCGGCTTCGAAGCCCTTGATGATCTGGCTGGTCTCGGACAGTCCGGTCATGAAAATCACCGGCACGTGCGACCACGCGGCGTTGGCCTTGATCCGGCGGCAGGTCTCGAAGCCGTCGAGGCCCGGCATCAGCGCATCGAGCAGGATCGCGTCGGGAGTCGCGAGGTCCAGTCGTTCGAGGGCCGACATGCCGTCCGCGGCCACCAGCACCGAGTAGCCATCGTTCTCGAGTTCGGTGCACAGCGCGCCGACCGATTGGGGTACGTCGTCGACCACCAGCACGATGTCACGAGTGCGATTCACGTGTCTGCTCCTCTTCGACTGCCTCGTCTTCGATGCCGTCTGCCGTCTGCGTCACGCGTGCGAGCCGAACGATCAACTCGTCCCAGGCGAAACGCAGCGCCAACTCGCGCAAGTCCGCTGTGGCAGCCTCGCATTCGGGGTGGTCCTGCACCAGTGCATCGAGTGCGTCGTGCAAGCCTTGCCGGTGCCCGAGGCGCGCCAACCGCAACAGCACCGCCGCGTGCGCCGGCGGCAGCACTGCGGCCGATGCGGGCAGGTCCGGTGCAGCGGTCGGCGACATCGCCGTCCAACTCGGCACGGCAAGCTCGGCGACCCATTCGAGTTCCAGGTGGCGCTGCAGCATCGCGAGCAGCTCCGATTCGATCACCGGCTTGTCGACGAAGCCTTGACAGCCGGCGGCCTCGATCTTGTCGCTCTGGTTCTCGAACGCGTTGGCCGAAACCATGATGATCGGCATTCCGGCGATGCCGTGGGCGCGGATGCGGCGTGCCGTTTCCCAGCCGTCCATGTCGTCCATCGAGATGTCCAGCAGCACCGCATCGGGCGGCTGCTCGAGCACGCTGTCCAGGCACTCGCGTCCGCTCGCCGCTTCGCGCACGCGGAAGCCCAACGGCAGCAGCATGCCGGCGAGCATCTGGCGCTGCGTCGGCTGGTCGTCGACGACCAGGAGGCTGCGTCGTGCGCCGATGTAGCCGCTGACCGGGCGATGCCGCGGCAGCTGCGCATCTCCGGGCTCGGCGGTTTCGCTCAGGTACAGCCGCACCGTGAACGTGCTGCCCTCGCCGGGGCTGCTCGAGACCGTCAGCTCGCCGCCCATCAGCTCGGTCAACAGGTGCGTGATCGTCAGGCCCAGCCCGGTGCCGGGCTCGCCGGTGCGCCGGCCGGCGCTGCCGCGCTCGAACGGCAGGAAGATGCGCTCCAGATCCTCGGCCGCGATGCCGATCCCGGTGTCGATGACCTGGAAGCGTGCCACTTCACGCGTGTGGTCGAGCAGCAGCGTGACATGGCCTCGATCGGTGAAGCGCACGGCGTTGCCGAGCAGGTTGATCAGGATCTGGCGCAGCCGGCGCGCGTCGGCGCGCACGTAGGCCGGCACGCGGCCCTGGGTGCGCAGTTCGAACGCCAGGCCCTTCGCGGCGGCCTGCGGTGCGACCATGCGCACGACATCGTCGAGGAAGGCGCGCATCGGCAGCGGTGCGATGTCCAGCCGCAGCTTGCCGGCTTCGATGCGCGCCAGGTCCAGCAGGCCGTCGATCAGGCCATGCAGATGCTCACCGCTGCGCTGGATCGTGCCGAGCGCAGCCCGGTGCTCACCGTGGATCTGTTCGTCCTTCAAGAGGATCTGCGCATAGCCGAGGATGCCGTTCAGCGGCGTGCGCAGCTCGTGGGTCATGCCAGCGACATAGCGCGTCTTGGCCTGGTTCGCGGCCTCGGCCAGGTCCTTCGCTGCTTGCAGCGCAATGTCGGTCCGCTTGTGCGCGTCGATCTCGCGCAGCAGCAACTCGTTCTGGCGATTCGATTCGTCCTCGGCCATGCGCCGGCTCTCGCTGCCCAGCACCATCCACCACGCGCCCACCGCCGCGGCCAGCGACAGCAGCGCGAAGGCCTTCAGCAGCGGCGCGCGCAGCAGCGTCTGGTCAGCCCCGTTCAGCGCGCCTTGCTGTTCGTAAACCACGCCGAGGATGACCGCGAACAGTGCGACCAGCGACAACGCGACGACCAGGTAATGCGCGACGCGGAAGTTCAGTCGCCGGCTCAGCGCTGCCGGCAGCACCGCGGCCAGCGCGGCTTGCACCTGCTCCGTCGCCCGCGAGTCGGTCTTGCAGCGGTCCCGGCAGCGCGACTCCAGCGTGCAGCAGAGCGAGCAGATCGGCGCCGCATACGCCGGGCACTGGGCCATGTCGTCCGACTCGAAGGTGTTCTCGCACACCGAGCAGGTCACCGCCTCGCCGGGCATCCAGGCGCCGCCGTCGCGCCGCGCTTCATAGTAGCGGCCGCGGGTCCACCAGGCGAGCAGGGGTGCGGCCAGCATCGATGCGAACAGCGCGATGAACGGCGCGAACGCCTGTGCGGTCGGACCCAGCGCGCCGGCGTAGGCGCCCATGCCGAGTGCCGAGGCAAGCAGCATCGCGCCGAGCCCGACCGGGTTGAGGTCGTACAGATGCGCGCGCTTGAACTCGATGTGCTTCGGGCTCCAGCCCAGCGGCTTGTTGATCAGCAGATCGGCGACCAGTGCGCCGACCCAGGCGATCGCGATATTGCTGTACAGGCCGAGCACGCGCTCGAGCGCCGCGAACACGCCCAGCGTCATCAGCAGCACCGCGATCAGGACGTTGAACACCAGCCAGACGACGCGGCCCGGGTGGCTGTGGGTCAACCGCGCGAAGAAGTTCGACCAGGCGAGCGAGCCCGCGTAGGCGTTGGTCAGGTTGATCTTGACCTGCGAGACCACGACGAACAGCACGGTCGCAGCCAGCACCCAGGCGGGCGAGCTGAACACGTAGCCGAAGCCGGCCAGATACATCTGGGTCGGCTCGACCGCCTTGTCGACCGGGATCTCATGCTGCAGCGCGACGAACGCGAGGAACGCGCCGCCCAGCATCTTCAGCATGCCCGGCACGATCCAGCCGGGGCCGGCGACCAGCACCGCGGTCCACCAGCGCACCCGATTCGCGCGAGTCTTCTCGGGGAGGAATCGCAGATAGTCGACCTGCTCGCCGATCTGGACGACCAGCGAGAACGCCACCGTCGCTGCAGCGCCGAACATCACCGCATCGAACGCGCTGCTGTGCGACACGGTTCCGGCGAGCGTCGTGAAGTCGCCGTACAGGCTGGGCTGCTTCGCCAGCACCGCGACATACGGCAGCGAGAACATCAGGATCCAGACCGGCTGCGTCCACCACTGGAGGCGCGAGATCAGCGTGATGCCGTGCATCACCAGCGGCACCACGCCCAGCGACGCGACGAGATAACACAGCGCAAGCGGCCAGTCGAAGTACATCTGCAGCGCGAGGGCGAGGATCGCCGCCTCGAGCGCGAAGAAGATGAACGTGAAGCTCGCGTAGACCAGCGAGGTGATCGTCGACCCGAGGTAGCCGAAGCCGGCGCCTCGGGTCAGCAGATCCATGTCGACGCCGTATTTGGCGGCGTAGTAGCTGATCGGCAGCCCGGTCAGGAACGTGACCAGGCCCACGACCAGGATGGCCCACGCCGCGTTCGAGAACCCGTAGCTCAGCGCGATCGCGCCGCCGATCGCCTCCAGCGCCAGGAACGAGGTCGCGCCGAACGCGGTGTTCGCGACGCGGAACTCGCTCCACTTTCGAAAACTGCGCGGCGTGTAGCGCAGCGCGTAGTCCTCCATCGATTCGTTCGCGACCCAGGAGTTGTAGTCGCGCCGGATCCGGAAGATTTTCTGCGTGTGAGGCTGCTGCTGGGTCACGGGCGGTCCGCCGCGCGAAGCAGCGGTCTGGAGGCCGGAGCCGGCGTCGATGCAAGAAGCGCTCCCGGTCTTCACGCAGTGTGGCGGTGCCTGCGAACGAGGAGCTACGTTGATTGACGTATTCGCCGTTCGGACCAGCTCTCCGAAGATGCCGCCGAACCGATGTTCGTCACCCAACCGTCTGGAGAGTCCATCACCATGTCACGCGACCACGACCCCATGTCGACGGATCACAGCCGTCGCCGCCTGCTGCAGGGTGCTGCGGCCTTGCCCCTGCTTGGTGCAGGCGGGCTGAGCTTCGGGCAAGCCACGGCCTCGGTCAACACGACCAAGCTCGCGATCACCGACACCGAAGTGACGGTCGGCCAGTTGCATTCGTCGACCGGCACGATGGCGATCTCCGAGACCGGTTCGATCCAGGCCGAGCAGCTCGCGATCGATCAGATCAACGCGATGGGCGGCATCCTCGGGCGCAAGATCAAGGTCATCAAGGAGGACGGCGCGTCCGACTGGCCGACCTTCGCCGAGAAGTCGAAGAAGCTGCTGATCAACGATCGCTGCGCCGCGGTGTTCGGCTGCTGGACCTCGGCCTCGCGCAAGGCCGTGCTGCCGGTGTTCGAGAAGGAGAACGGCCTGCTGTACTACCCGACCTTCTACGAAGGCCTGGAGCAGTCCAAGAACGTGTTCTACACGGGCCAGGAGGCGACCCAGCAGATCCTCTACAGCCTGGACTGGGCGAAGAAGGAGAAGAAGGCGACCACCTTCTTCCTGATCGGCTCGGACTACATCTGGCCGCGCACCTCGATGAAGATCGCGCGCAAGCACATCGAGAACTTCCAGAAGGGCAAGGTCGTCGGCGAGGAGTACTACCCGCTGGGCAGCACCAACTTCGGCTCGCTGATGAACAAGATCAAGGTGCAGAAGCCGGACTGCATCTTCACCGCCGTGGTCGGCGGCTCGAACGTCGCGTTCTACAAGGCGCTGAAGGCGGCCGGCATCACGGGCGACAAGCAGCTGCTCGTGACCCTCTCGGTCACCGAGGACGAGATGACCGGCGTGGGCGGCGAGAACTTCACCGGCTTCTATTCGTCGATGAAGTACTTCCAGTCGCTGGACAACGAGAACAACAAGAAGTTCGTCTCCGCGTTCAAGGGCAAGTACGGCAAGGACGCGGTGATCGGCGACGTCACGCAGGCCGGCTACCTCGGCCCCTGGCTGTGGAAGGCGGCAGTCGAGAAGGCGAAGAGCTTCGACGTCGACAAGGTGGTCGCGGCATCGCCGGGCATCGAGCTGAAGATTGCGCCCGAAGGCTACGTCAAGCTCGACGAGAACCACCACCTGTGGAGCAAGTCGCGCATCGCGATGGGCATGCCCGACGCGACCTTCAAGGTCGTCTCGGAGTCGCCGGACCTGATCAAGCCGGAGCCGTTCCCGAAGGGGTACCAATAGGCGAGGTTTCTTGGACGCAAAGGCGCAAAGGGGCGCAAAGGCGCAAAGAAATCTTTGCTCTTCTTCCTTGGCGTCTTTGCGTCCCTTGGCGACTTTGCGTCCAGGCCCAGGGCCTTTCAACTGAACGTCGACACCATGAACCTGACCGAGATGCTGAACATCGGCCTGATGCAGGGCTTCGCCGGGCTGAGCCTGTTCGCGGTGCTGCTGCTGATGGGCCTGGGCCTGGCGATCATCTTCGGGCAGATGGGCGTCATCAACATGGCGCACGGCGAGTTCATGGCGATCGGCGCGTACACGATCTACCTCGGCTCGCACCTGTCGGGCCTGTACGCGCCTTCGTTCGTGAAGTACTACTTCCCGTGTGCGATCCTGCTCGCGTTCGTGTTCGCGTTCATCGGCGGCTGGTTGATCGAGTGGGCGCTGATCCGGCACCTGTACAAGCGCCCGCTCGACACGCTGCTCGCGACCTGGGGCGTGAGCCTCGCGCTGCAGCAGATGTTCCGCAGCTTCATCGGCCCGAAGGAAGTGAGCCCGACGCTGCCCGACTGGCTGCTCGGCTCGTGGGCGCCGGCACCGGGGCTGGACATCCCGATCAACGGCCTGTTCGTGCTCGCGCTCACGACCGTCGTGACGATCGGCGTGCTGATCGCGCTGAGCCGCAGCCGCTGGGGCCTGCGGGTGCGGGCCACGGTGAGCAACCGCACGATGGCCAACGCGATCGGCATCGACACGAAGAAGACCGATAGGCTCACCTTCGCGATCGGCTGCGGCATCGCCGGCGTGGCCGGTGCCGCCTTCACGACGATAGGGTCGACCGGGCCGACCTCGGGCCAGCTCTACATCGTCGACTCGTTCCTGGTCGTCACCTTCGGCGGTGCCGCGAGCCTGCTCGGCACCGTGGTCTCGGCCTTCGGCATCGCGCAGACCCAATCGATCACCGAATTCTTCCTGGCCGGCTCGATGGCCAAGGTGCTGACGCTGTCGCTGATCGTGCTGATCCTGATGATCCGCCCGCAAGGCCTGTTCGCCAGCAAGGTTCGCCGCTGACCCCAATCCCGCCTGGAGCCCGCTCCCGATGAATGCCGTCCACGCCCTGATCAAGCGCTACCAGCTCGGCAGCCTGCTGGTCCTCACCTTGCTGCTCGCCGTCGTGCTGCCGCTCTCGCTCGACGTGTTCCGCCTCAACCTGGTCGGCAAGTACCTGACCTATGCCTTCGTCGCGATCGGCCTCGTGATGGTGTGGGGCTATGGCGGCGTGCTGAGCCTGGGGCAGGGCGTGTTCTTCGGACTCGGCGGCTACGCGATGGCGATGTTCCTGAAGCTCGAGGCGAGCGACCCGGTGTCGACCAAGATCCAGTCGACCCCCGGCATCCCCGACTTCATGGACTGGAACCAGCTGACCGCGCTGCCCGCGTTCTGGCTGCCGTTCAAGCACCTGCCGTTCGCGCTGATCGCGGTGGTCGTGCTGCCGACGCTGCTCGCGTGGATCATCAGCTTCGCGATGTTCAAGCGCCGCGTCGGCGGCGTGTACTTCGCGATCATCACGCAGGCGGTCGCGCTGATCCTGACCGTGCTGATCATCGGGCAGCAGGGCTACACGGGCGGCGTCAACGGCATGACCGACCTGAAGACGCTGCTGGGCTGGGATACGCGCACCGACCACGCGAAGGTGGTCCTGTATTACGCGTGCGTCGCACTGCTGATCGGCAGCATCCTGCTGTGCCGCTGGATCCAGACCGGCAAGGCGGGCACCCTGCTGCTCGCGATGCGCGACAAGGAGGACCGCGTGCGCTTCTCGGGCTACGACGTCGCGAACTTCCGCATCTTCACGTTCTGCCTGGCGGCGGCGCTCGCCGGCATCGGCGGCGCGCTGTTCACGCTGCAGGTCGGCTTCATGTCGCCGAGCTTCGTCGGCATCGTGCCGTCGATCGAGATGGTGATCTTCGCCGCGGTCGGCGGGCGCATGAGCCTGGTCGGCGCGGTGTACGGCGCGCTGCTGGTCAATGCCGGCAAGACCTACTTCTCGGAGAGCTTTCCGGACCTGTGGCTGTTCCTGATGGCGGCGTTGTTCATCGGCGTGACGATGGCCTTCCCGATGGGGCTGGCGGGGTTGTGGGACGAGCGCGTGAAGCCGTGGTGGATGGGGTGGCGCGCTCGCAGCGCTCAGCGCCGCGTTGAACCCTCACCCCCCGCCCTCTCCCGCAAGCGGGAGAGGGAGCCTGACAGAGGGCACGGTGTTCCCCCTCTCCCGCTTGCGGGAGAGGGCTGGGGTGAGGGTGTTGGAGGGGCACGATGAGCAACACCGACTTCGCGCTGGCCATCGAAGACCTCAGCGTCTCGTTCGACGGCTTCAAGGCGATCGACAAGCTGACGCTGTACGTCGACCGCAACGAGCTGCGCGTGATCATCGGCCCGAACGGCGCCGGCAAGACCACGCTGCTCGACCTGATCTGCGGCAAGACCCGCGCCAGCGCCGGCAGCATCAAGTTCAACAACGCCGAGCTGACGAAGATGGCCGAGTACCGCCGCGTGCGCGTCGGCATCGGTCGCAAGTTCCAGACGCCGTCGATCTACGAGAACCTGAGCGTGTTCCAGAACCTCGAGGTCTCGTTCCCGAAGGGCCGCTCGGTGCTGGGCGCGCTCGCGTTCAAGTGCACCGACGAGGTGAAGGCGAGGGTGCAGGTGGTGGCCGAGGAGATCTTCCTCGCCGACAAGCTCGAGCTCGAGGCCGGGCTGCTGAGCCACGGCCAGAAGCAGTGGCTGGAGATCGGGATGCTGCTGATGCAGGAGCCCGAGCTGCTGCTGCTCGACGAGCCGATCGCCGGCATGAGCGCGCGCGAGCGTGAGCTGACCGCCGAGCTGCTGCAGCGCATCTGCCGCAACCGCGCGGTGATCGTGATCGAGCACGACATGGACTTCGTCAAGAAGATCGCCCACAAGGTCACCGTGATGCACCAGGGAAAGATCCTCGCCGAGGGGCCGATGGAGCAGGTGCAGGCCGATCCGAAGGTGATCGACGTGTACCTGGGCCATTGAACGGAGCGTTCCGATGCTGAAAGTCACCGATCTGTTCGTCGCCTACGGCCAGAGCGAGGCGCTGCATGGCATCTCGTTCGAGGGCGCGAAGAACGAGACCGTCGCGGTCATGGGCCGCAACGGCATGGGCAAGACCACGCTGTTCAAGAGCCTGATGGGCATCCTGCCGCTCAAGAGCGGCGCGATCGAGGTGGCCGGGCACGATGTGTCGAAGGACGAGAGCTTCCGCCGCGTGGCCAAGGGCATTGCCTACGTGCCGCAGGGCCGCATGATCTTTCCGACGCTCAGCGTCGAGGAGAACATCCAGACCGGCCTCGAGAACTCGAAGACGCGCCGCATTCCCGACGAGATCTACGCGCTGTTCCCGGTGCTGTTCGACATGCGGCGGCGCAAGGGCGGCAACCTCTCGGGCGGCCAGCAGCAGCAGCTCGCGATCGCGCGCGCGCTCGTCACCGAGCCCAAGGTGCTGCTGCTCGACGAGCCGACCGAAGGCATCCAGCCCTCGATCATCAAGGACATCGCGAAGGCGCTGAACGAGATCCGCCGGCTGCGCGAGATCACGATCGTCGTCTCCGAGCAGGTGCTGAGCTTCGCGATGGACGTGGCCGATCGCCTGTTCGTGATCGAAGGCGGCCGCCTCGTGCACGAGACCACGCGCGAGCAGACCGACGTCGCCCGCATCAAGCAATACCTCTCCGTCTGAACGCTTTCCTTCCTCTCATCCGCAGGAGACGCCCACCATGCCCGACACCCTGATCAAGGTCGACCTCGGCAAGCCCGCCCCCGAGAACGAGAACGTCCACAACCGCTGGCATCCCGACATCCCGATGGCCTGCTGGGTGGAGCCGGGCGACGACTTCGTGCTCGAAACCTACGACTGGACCGGCGGCTTCATCAAGAACGACGACAGCGCCGACGACGTGCGCGACATCGACCTGACGACGGTCCACTACCTATCGGGCCCGGTCGGCGTGAAGGGTGCCCAGCCGGGTGACCTGCTGATGGTGGAGCTGCTCGACATCGGCGCCAAGCCCGACAGCCTCTGGGGCTTCAACGGCTTCTTCAGCAAGAAGAACGGCGGCGGTTTCCTGACCGACCACTTCCCGCTCGCGCAGAAGTCGATCTGGGACATCCACGGCATGTTCACGAGCTCGCGCCACGTGCCGGGCGTGCAGTACGCCGGGCTGATCCATCCCGGGCTGATCGGCTGCCTTCCCGACAAGAAGATGCTCGAGGCGTGGAACACGCGCGAGGCGGCGCTGATCGCCACCGACCCGACCCGGGTCCCCGGCCTCGCGAACCCGCCTTCCTCCGGCACCGCGCACATGGGCAAGCTCGGCGGCGATGCGCGCGCGAAGGCGGCCGCTGAAGGCGCGCGCACGGTGCCGCCCCGCGAGCACGGTGGCAACTGCGACATCAAGGACCTGTCGCGCGGCTCCAAGGTCTTCTTCCCCGTCTACGTGGACGGTGCCGGCCTTTCGGTGGGCGACCTGCACTTCAGCCAAGGCGACGGCGAGATCACGTTCTGCGGCGCGATCGAGATGGCCGGCTGGGTGCACATGCGGGTCTCGCTGATCAAGGACGGCATGGCGAAGTACGGCATCAGGAACCCGATCTTCAAGCCCAGCCCGATCACGCCGACCTACAACGACTACCTGATCTTCGAAGGCATCTCGGTCGACGAGGCGGGCAAGCAGCACTACCTGGACGTGACGGTCGCCTACCGCCAGGCCTGCCTGAACGCGATCGAGTACCTGAAGAAGTTCGGCTACTCGGGCGCGCAGGCGTACTCCATCCTCGGCACGGCACCGGTGCAGGGCCACATCAGCGGGGTCGTGGATGTGCCGAACGCCTGCGCGACGCTGTGGCTGCCGACCCAGGTCTTCGACTTCGACATCAACCCCGGAGCGGCCGGGCCGACGAAGTTCATCGACGGGTCGGTCCAGATGCCGCTGTCGCCGGACGTCTGACGACGATGCCGACCTACGACTACGCCTGCGGCACCTGCGGCGGCTTCGAGGCGCTGCGCACGCTGGCACGGCGCGACGAGCCGGCGCCGTGCCCCGATTGCGGCGCGCATTCGCCGCGGGTGTTCGTCGCCGCGCCGCGCCTTGCGCTGATGGCCCCCGATACCCGAACGGCGTTCGCGACCAACGAGCGTGCGCGCCATGAGCCGATCCGGTCGAAGGACTATGCGCGGCTGAGGCATCCGGCGGGCTGCGGGTGCTGCTCGGGCGCGAAGCGCGGAACCACGCTGGTCGGTGCGAATGGCAACAAGGCCTTCCCGACCAAGCGCCCCTGGATGATCAGCCACTGAAGGACACGAGGACTACGCCATGCACCACGGTGACATTTCGAGCAGCAAGGACACGGTCGGCGTCGCCGTCGTCAACTACAAGATGCCGCGCCTGCACACACGCGCCGAGGTGCTCGCGAACGCGAAGAACATCGCCGCGATGGTCGAGGGCATCAAGCGCGGGCTGCCGGGGCTGGACCTGGTGATCTTCCCCGAGTACAGCACGCACGGGATCATGTACGACTCGCAGGAGATGTACGAGAACGCGGCCACCGTGCCCGGCTTCGAGACCGAGATCTTCGCCGCGGCCTGCCGCAAGGCCAGGGTCTGGGGCGTGTTCTCGCTGACCGGCGAGCGCCACGAGCAGCACCCGAACAAGGCGCCGTACAACACGCTGATCCTGATGAACGACCAGGGCGAGATCGTCCAGAAGTACCGCAAGATCATGCCGTGGGTGCCGATCGAGGGCTGGTATCCCGGCAACTGCACCTACGTGTCCGACGGCCCCAAGGGCCTGAAGATCAGCCTGATCATCTGCGACGACGGCAACTACCCCGAGATCTGGCGCGACTGCGCGATGAAGGGGGCCGAGCTGATCGTGCGCTGCCAGGGCTACATGTACCCGGCCAAGGAGCAGCAGATCATGATGGCCAAGGCGATGGCCTTTGCGAACAACACCTACGTGGCGGTCGCGAACGCCTCGGGCTTCGATGGCGTGTATTCGTACTTCGGGCACTCGGCGATCGTCGGCTTCGACGGCCGCACGCTCGGCGAGTGCGGCGAGGAGGAGATGGGCGTGCAATACGCGGCACTGTCGAAGAGCCTGATCCGCGACTTCCGCCGCAACGGACAGAGCGAGAACCATCTCTTCAAGCTGCTGCACCGCGGCTACACCGGGCTGATCAACTCGCGCGAGGGCGATCGTGGTGTCGCCGCGTGCCCGTACGAGTTCTACGGGCAGTGGGTGTCCGATCCCGAAGGCACGCGGGCGCGGGTCGAGGCGTTCACGCGCGGCACCGTCGGCACCGAAGAGGCGCCGATCGAGGGCATTCCCAACCCCTTGGCCCATCGCTGAGCGTCGCCACGGACCGGCCGATGTGCCGACATCGGCGGGATCCAGTCTTCGTCGCGATCTGGGCGATCCGCAGCCGCCATTGGCATCGCCCTTGCTATCACGCCAGCCGTGGCACTCCCCTTCGGCAGCGTGGGCCGAATCCCCACCGAACTGCACGCCGTGCCCGTGTTTGCGCGCATGCGCTACGAGACGCGGGACAGTGACGACGTGGATCAGCATGCCGGTCATCTCTCGAGCTGGCGGCAGCAGTACGACCAGATTTCGCGCGGTCGCTTCGAGGGCCGCGTCCGCGAGCTGTGGCTGGACGAGCCTGGCCTGCAGGTCTTCCACGAATACACCGGCCAGCAGACCAACCAGCAATGCGAGCCCTGGGCCGGTGCGATCTGGTTCGGAGTTCCCGATGGCCGGTGCACCTCCGACGTGCACTTCTGCGGCCGCCGCCAGGACTGGGGCGCGGGGCGTCCGGTTCTGCGGGCTTGCGCCGACGCCGGGTTTGCCCTGCACACGCCGCGCGATTTCGGGATCTATGGCGTCACGGTGGACGAAGCGTGGCTTCGGCTGCAGCTCGAGCGCCTGCACCTGCCTGTTCCGAAGGCCCAGGTGCAGGCGCGCGGAGTCTCGCCTGCGGTTCATCTGGCGATCTGCGAAACCATCGAGGCGGTGCTCCGCCTCTCGGCGGCCGGCGATGCCGAGCAGCCCTGGGGCAGGATGGCGCTGCAGGCGATGATCGAGCACTTGCTGCGCCTGTTGAGCAGCGAGGAAGATGCCTCGACGATGATCGAGTTCGACCTGAGCCGGCGACGCTGGGCCATCGTGATGACCGCGCGCGAGCTCGTCAGCCACCCGATGAATCATGCGATGACGGTGGATGACCTCTGCGCCCAATTGCACGTGACGCGGCGCACCCTGCAGAACCACTTCCAGCGCGTCGTCGGCGAGTCGCCAGCCGACTTCCTGAAGGCGGTGCGGCTCAATGCCTGTCGCCGCCGGTTGCGCGAGAGCGAAGCCGCGAGGGTCGCGATCCAGGAAGTCGCGGCCCAGTGGGGCTTCTTCCACATGGGCCACTTCTCCGCCGACTACAAGGCGATGTTCGGCGAGCTGCCGTCGCAGACCTTGCGCACGCCGCCGGCTAGGCGTCCGTCTGGTCGAACTCCCGCACCGCCACCCATCGGCCTGCGTCGCCCGGTCGAAGGGCGTTGGGTGATGGCCGGCGCCTGACGGCGCGGCAACGGCGCCGCCTTTTCCAGATTTGGATAGTGCTTCGGCGCTTCGATCGCTTCAATTGCGACCACAAGCGGTTTTGCGCGTCTGCCCAAGGAAACTCCATGTCGACCTCCTCCCATGGCCTTCAGAAGGTCCTCGGCCCGGTGCAGCTCTGGGGCATCGCGGTCGGGCTGGTGATCTCCGGCGAGTACTTCGGCTGGAGCTACGGCTGGAACACCGCCGGGACGCTGGGCTTTCTGGTGGCCACCGTGCTGGTCGCCACGATGTACACGACCTTCATCTTCAGCTTCACCGAGCTGTCGACCGCGATCCCGCACGCGGGCGGTCCGTTCGCCTACGCGCGGCGCGCCTTCGGGCCGACCGGCGGCTTCATCGCGGGCTTCGCAACCTTGGTCGAGTTCCTGTTCGCGCCTCCGGCCATCGCGCTGGCGATCGGCGCCTACCTGAACGTGCAGTTTCCGGCGCTGAACCCGAAGATGCTCGCGCTCGGCGCCTATGTGATCTTCATCGCGCTGAACTGGGTCGGCGTGGGCATCGCGGCGACCTTCGAACTGTTCGTCACGCTGCTCGCGATCTTCGAGCTGCTGATGTTCATGGGCGTGGTCGCGCCGGGTTGGTCGCTGGCCAATTTCGTCGCGAACGGCTGGGCCGGCGGCAGCGTGTTCAACGGCGCGGCCCTCTCCGGCATCTTCGCGTCGATTCCGTTCGCGATCTGGTTCTTCCTCGCGATCGAGGGCGCGGCGATGGCCGCCGAGGAAGCGCGCGATCCGCATCGCACGATCCCGATCGCCTACAGCGCCGGCATCGTCACGCTGCTGGTGCTCGCCTTCGGCGTGATGATCTTCGCCGGCGGCGTCGGCGACTGGCGCAAGCTCGCCAACATCAACGACCCGCTGCCGCAGGCGATGAAGGTGGTGGTCGGCGAGAACAGCGGCTGGCTGCACATGCTGGTGTGGATCGGGCTGTTCGGGCTGATCGCGTCGTTCCACGGAATCATCATGGGCTACTCGCGCCAGATCTTCGCGCTGGCCCGCGCCGGCTACCTGCCGGCCGCGTTCGCCGCGCTGAGCCCGCGCTTCAACACGCCGCACCGCGCGCTGCTGGCCGGCGGCGTGATCGGCGTCGCGGCGATCTTCAGCGACGAATGGATCCAGTTCGGCGGGCAGACGCTGACCGCGAACATCGTGACGATGTCGGTGCTGGGTGCGATCACGATGTACCTGATCTCGATGGCCGCGCTGTTCAAGCTGCGCCGCAGCGAGCCCGGCCTCGAGCGCAGCTATCGCGCACCGTTCTATCCGGCGTTTCCGGCGATCGCGCTGGCGCTGGGCCTCGTGTGTCTGGTCGCGATGGCCTGGTTCAATGCGATGCTGACCTTGCTGTTCGCCGTGCTGATGGCGCTCGCGTATGCGTACTTCCGGCTGACCAAGGCACGTCGCGAAGCCGCTGCGCCGGACGAGATGCTGGCCGGCGCGCGCAGCGCGTCCTGATCGCCGCGAGCGGACGACGACGTTTCCCGACAGGCCACGCATGCGCTACCGCACCACGATCGCCGCACAGGTCTACGCCTTCGACGATCTGCGCCAGGTCATGGCGATGGCCAGCCCGGCGCGCTCGGGTGACTACCTCGCCGGCGTCGGCGCCGCCACGGCCCAGCAGCGCATGGCGGCACGCCACGTGCTGGCCGAGACGCCGCTGTCGCGTTTCCTGCACGAGGCGCTGATCCCGTACGAGAGCGACAACATCACGCGCCTGATCATCGACACGCACGATGCCGCCGCGTTCGCGCCGGTCGCGCACCTGACGGTCGGCGATTTCCGCAACTGGCTGCTGTCCGAACGCGCCGACGCGCCGGCGCTGGCCGCACTCGCGCCCGGCCTGACGCCGGAGATGGTCGCGGCCGTCTCGAAGCTGATGCGCAACCAGGACCTGATCGCGGTCGCGCGGAAACGCCATGTGATCACGCGGTTCCGCAACACGATCGGGTTGCCGGGCCACCTGGCGGTGCGGCTGCAGCCCAACCATCCGACCGACGACCTGCGCGGTGTCGCGGCGTCGACGCTCGACGGCCTGATGCTGGGTGCGGGCGACGCGATGATCGGCCTGAACCCCGTGTCCGACAGCCTGGCGACGCTGGAGCGGCTGCTGCACATGTTCGACGAGGTGATCCAGCGCTTCGAGATCCCGACGCAGAGCTGCGTGCTGACCCACGTGACGAACACGCTGCGGCTCGCGGAGGCGGGCGCGCCGGTCGACCTGGTGTTCCAGTCGATCGGCGGCACCGAGAAGACCAACCGCTCGTTCGGCGTCACGCCCGAGCTGCTCGACGAGGCGCACGAGGCAGCGCTGGCGCTGAACCGCGGCACGCTGGGCGACAACGTGATGTATTTCGAGACGGGGCAGGGCAGTGCGCTGTCGGCCAATGCGAACTTCGGCGTCGACCAGCAGACTTGCGAGGCGCGCGCCTATGCGCTCGCGCGGCGCTACGAGCCGTTCCTGATCAATACCGTGGTCGGCTTCATCGGGCCGGAGTACCTGTACGACGGCAAGCAGATCATTCGGGCCGGCCTGGAAGATCACTTCTGCGGCAAGCTGCTGGGCCTGCCGATCGGCTGCGACGTGTGCTACACCAACCACGCCGAGGCCGACCAGGACGACATGGACAACCTGCTGGTGCTGTTGGGCGCCGCGGGGCTCGGCTTCCTGATCGGCGTGCCGGGGGCTGACGACGTGATGCTGAACTACCAGAGCACGTCGTTCCACGACGCGCTGTTCGTGCGCGACACGCTGGGGCTGAAGCGCGCCCCCGAATTCGAAGCGTGGCTGCAGCGCATGCAGATCACCGGCGACCAGGCGCGCCTGTTGCCGCCGCGTGCCAATCGGCTGCTCGCCGGCATGGACAAGCTCGTGGCGCTCGCGGCATCGGGGGGCTGATGGACGACGGCGACCATCGCCTGCCCGATTCGTCGATCACGCCCAGCCCGTGGCAGGCCTGGCGGGCCGCCTCGCCGGCACGGCTTGCGCTCGGACGTGCCGGCAATGGCATGCCGACCGATGAAACCCTGCGCTTCGGGTGGGCCCATGCGATGGCGCGCGATGCGATCCATGCCGCACTGGACGTCGCCGCGCTGGCGCAATCCCTGCGGGCCGATGGCTGGGCCGTCGAGAGTGCACGCAGCCGCGCAGCCGATCGCACCACGTACCTGCGCCGACCCGACCTGGGGCGGCAGCTCGATCCGGACGATGCTGCACGCCTGCGCGAGAGCGCAAGGTCCGGTGATGCGGTGGAGGTCTGCCTCGTTGTCGGTGATGGCCTGTCGTCGCTCGCGATCGAGCGGCATGCGGTGCCGATGCTCGTGGCCTTGCGCAGGTGTCTGCCGTCGGACACGCGTTTCGCGCCGATCGTGATCGCGACGCAGGCACGCGTGGCGCTGGCCGACGAGATCGGCGAGCTGTTCGGTGCGCAGCTCTCGGTCATGCTGATCGGCGAGCGGCCCGGCCTGAGTTCGCCCGACAGCCTCGGCCTGTACCTCACGCATGGCCCGCGGCGCGGGCGCCATGACGCCGAGCGCAACTGCATCTCGAACGTGCGCGCCGAGGGCCTGTCGTACGACGCCGCCGCGTTCAAGCTCGGCTGGCTGATGCGCGAAGCGCTGCGTCGCGGGTTGACCGGTGTCGGCCTGAAGGACGAGAGCGATCTGGCGGTACTGGAGGCCGCCACGCCGCATGCGTTGCCGCCGCCTTGACCACGGCTTCCCCACCCCAGACTTCACTTCGAGGAGAACCATGAAACGCAGAGTCGTCCTGCAGTTGCCGGTGCTGGCCGCGCTCGTTGCCAGCGGCTGCGCCAGCAAACCCGGGAGCGCATCGGCGGCCGTGCAGCCGATCGCCGCGGGCCGGTGGGACAGCTTCAACCGCGCGCAGATCGACGCGCTGCTGGTCCGCCTCGGCAGAGGCAGCGCCGGCTACGACGCCGCCAAGCCGCCCTATGTGGTATTCGACTGGGACAACACCAGCGTGTTTCTGGACATCGAGGAAGCCGTGCTGATCTACCAGCTCGAGAACCTGGTGTTCGGCGCCACGCCGGCACAGCTCGAGGTCGCGCTGCGCAAGAACATTCCGGCGCGCGACTTCGTGGCGGACTACAACAACGCCGCGGGCCAGCCGGTCAACATCGACCGCATCGCGCCCGACATCGTGGCCAGCTATGCCTGGCTCTACCAGAACTACAGCGGTCTCAAAGGCGGCCAGTCGCTGGCAGCCGTGAAGCAGAGCCCGCACTACCGGGCCTTCATCACCAAGGTCCGCTACCTGTACGAAGCCATCGGCGACACCTTCGATCACGCGACGTCCTACCCCTGGGTCACGTACCTGTTCGTCGGGATGACCGAGGCGCAGGTGCGCAAGCTCACCGCCGACACCGTCGCCTGGCAGCTGGGTCAGCCGATCGCGAAGGTCAGGTGGACGTCGCCGGCGGACCTGCCCGGGCGCGCCGGTGTGGTCGCCATCGGTTGGAAGAACGGCCTGCGCCTCGTGCCCGAAATGCAGGACCTGTACGCCAAGTTCCGCAGCGCCGGCTTCGACGTGTGGGTGTGCTCGGCTTCGTTCGTCGACGTGATCAAGGAGATCTCGTCGAACCCCGCGTTCGGCTACAACAACCCGGCCGATCGGGTGCTCGCGATGGAACTCGAGCGCGATGCGGCGGGCAACATCCAAGCCGACTTCCGCCATGGCTACGACCAGACGCAGGGGCCGGGCAAGACGTCCAACATCAAGCGCTTCCTGGTCAGCAAGTACGGCTACGGCCCGGCCTTCGTGGCCGGCGACAGCGAAGGCGACCAGAACATGATGGCCGACTTCGCAGACACCCAGAAGGTGCTGATCGTCAACCGCCTGCGCAGCCCGAAGAGCGATATCGGCAAGTTCTCGGCGCTGGCTGTGCAGAGCTACGGCCAGGACAGCACGCGCTACCTGCTGCAGGGGCGCGATGACAACAGCGGCCTGTTCGTCGCCTCGCAGCTGCACACGCCGCTGGGCGCGACGCAAGGCAGGGCGCTGCGCTGAGCCCGGCCTCGCGAAAGTGCTTCAATCTCCACCTCACTTCGTTTTCCAAGAATCATGTTGCGACTTCGTTCCTCTCTGACGGCCACCCTCGGCTCGACCGGCGCGGCCCTCCTGCTGGCCGCCTGCGCCAGTGCACCGACCGCGGCGCTGAAAACCCTGGACGGCAAGCCGCCGCTGGTGGCCGCGCACCGCGGCGCCTCGGGCTACATCCCGGAAGAGACGATCGAGGCTTATGTGAAGGCGATCGAGCTGGGCGCCGACTACATCGAACTCGACCTGGTCTCGACGAAGGACGGCGTGCTGATCGCGCGCCACGACCCGAACCTCGCGATCAGCACCGACGTGGCGAAGCATCCGGAGTTCGCCGCGCGCAAGCGCACGATGAGCGTGGACGGCGAAACGCAGACCGGATGGTTCTCGAGCGACTTCACGCTGGCCGAGATCAAGACCCTGGGCGCGATCTCGACCGACGCGCAGCGGCCGCAGGAGTTCAACGGCAAGTTCAAGGTGCCGACGTTCCAGGAGGTCATCGAGCTCGCCAAACGCAAGTCGAAGGAGACCAGCCGCACGATCGGCGTCTACCCGGAAACGAAGAACCCCAGCCACTTCAGGCTGCTCGGCCTGCCGCTGGAGGACAAGATGCTGGCGGCGCTGACCGAAGCCGGATGGAACGATCGCAGCGCGCCGGTGATCCTGCAGTCCTTCGAGCCCGGCAGCCTCAAGTACATGCGCAGCAAGGGCACGACGCTGCGCATGGTGCAGTTGATCGACGGCGACAGCGTGGACCTGAAGACCGGCGCGATCACCTACGACGTGCCGTCTGACCGGCCGTACGACTGGACGCTCGCCGGCGACAAGCGCAACTTCGATGTGATGGTCACGCCGGCCGGCCTGGCCGAGATCAAGACCTATGCCGACGGCATCGGCCCGTGGAAGCGGTACATCGTCAGCGTCAAGGGACAGGTCGGACCCGATGGCAAGGTGCTGGACGTGAACGGCGACGGCAAGATCAACGACGCCGACGCGACGACGCTCGCGCCGACGACGCTGATCGCCGATGCGCACAAGGCCGGCCTGTTCGTCCACGCGTTCACGTTCCGCAACGAGAGCCGGCGCCTGGCCGCCAGCTACAACGGCGACCCGAAGCTCGAGTACCTGCAGTACTACGCGCTCGGCCTCGACGGTCTGTTCACGGACTTCACCGACACGGCGCTGGCGGCGCGGGCGGAGTATCTGCGACAAGTGGGTGCCACGCCGCGATAGATGGGCACAGCTTGCTGGCCCAGGGCATCGTGCCCGAGTGCCGTGTACAGAAAACCCAAGCCACGGCACCTCAAGAAACAAGTGCCCCGCGGGCTTGCATGTGCTCGCTCCGCGCGAGGCTGGGCGGGTGCCCGATGATCCGCTTGAATGCGCGGCTGAACGACGCTTCCGAGTCATAGCCCAGGCGATCGGCCACGGCCGAGATCCGCATGCCGCCTTCGGCGATCCAGCGCCGCGCCTGGAACATCTTGATCTTGCCGACGTACTTCGCCGGCGTCTCGCCAACCGTGCGAGCGAACGCTTGCGCGAAGCTCGATCGCGAAGCGCCCATCAGCTCGGCGAGCTCCGGCACGCCCCAGTCGCGCTCGGGCTCGGCATGGATCGCGGCGAGCACCTTGCCGATCTTCGGGCAGCGCACCGCCGCGATCCATCCGGTCGCGTCGCTGCAGGCGCACTCGACCCACGCTCGGATGATGCTCGCCGCCACCACGTCGGCGAGACGCGAAAGGATGCCGCAGCCGCCGATGCGATCGAGCGCGACCTCGCGCTCCATGGCCTCGAGCATCGCCGGCACGGTCGGATCACGCTGCGCGAGCTCATCGGCCCGCATCACCTCCGGCATCATCGCCACGAGGGGGTGCCGCGGATCGAGGTTGAAGCGCAGCGCGCCGCAGAACATCATGTCAGGCGATGGCGTTCCCGCGTCGTTCGCGGCAGACCCCACGTCGTCACCGCGATCGTTGCCGTGAACCAGGTAGATGTTGTCGGAGACGGCAACCCGCTCGAGCGAGTCGATGTCGACGACCGGCACGTCGGGCGCGCTGGCGAGCACGTGGAAACTCCCGCGCGGCAGCAGCACCGCGTCGCCCGGGTTCAAACGCACCCAGTCCACGTTCTTCGTGCGCAGCCAGCAGCCGCCGCGCGAGACGAAATGGAAGCGGGCGGCACGTTGCGCCGGGAACGCCACCGCCCACGGCGTGTTCAGCAGGCAGCGGCCGTACTCGACGCCATCGAGACGCAGGCCCAGCAGGATCTCGGTGAGCGGGTCGGGCGACGATGCGTCGCGATGCGTGGGACGAGGAGGCTTGGACAAACGGTCAAGCAATTTGGCTTTCCTGGCATGGAAACGCCGCCAGCATATTTCTAAGCTGCGCACTTCGATCACAGCGATTCGAATTCCCACAATGACTGTCAGTTCCTGCGCCAATCCTTGCTCCGAAGATCTGGCCGCTCCAACGTTGAGTGGCACACCCCGTTGGGGCGCGATCGGGGCGCTCTCGCTCGGCGTCTTCGGCCTCGTGACGGCTGAGTTCCTGCCTGCAAGCCTGCTGACCGCGATGGCCACGGACCTGGGCGTCTCCGATGGCGCCGCAGGCCAGGCCGTCACCGCGACCGCCCTCGTCGGCGCAGTGGCCGCCCCGTCGATCCCGCTGCTGACCCGCCGCTTCGACCGCAAGGCGGTGATGCTCGTGCTGACGACGCTGCTCGTGCTGTCCAACGCGATCGCCGCGACCGCGAGCAGCCTCGCGCTGCTGCTGGTCGCGCGCGTGATGCTCGGCATCGCGCTCGGCGGGTTCTGGTCGATGGCCGCCGCGCTCGCGATGCGCCTGGTCCCGGAGCATCTCTTCGCACGCGCGATGTCCATCATCCTGACCGGCGTCTCGATTGCCACCGTCTGCGCGGCGCCGATCGGTGCGTGGATGGGTGACCTGTGGGGATGGCGCAGCGCTTTCGTCGCCGCTGGCGCCGTCAGCGCGCTGACCTTCGCCGCGCAGTTCGCAACCTTGCCCGCGCTGCCGCCGCGCGACAGTCCGAACCTGCGCGTGCTGGGCGAACTGTTGCGCCGCCCCAGCGTGCGTGTCGCGCTGCTCGCGGTGCTGCTCGTGATCTCCGGCCACTTTGCGGGCTTCACCTACATCCGCCCGCTGATGGAGGACGTGACCGGGCTGCCGGTCCGCGTGATCTCGGCGATTCTCCTCGGCTACGGCATCGGCGGCTTCTTCGGCAACTTCGCCGGCGGCTTCATCGCCCAGCGCAGCGAGCGCCGCGCGATCGTGCTCGGCGGCGCGTTGATTGCGGCCCTCGCGACGGCGCTGCTGATCGCCGGTAGCTCGGCCGCCGTCACCGCGGTCGCGGTGTCACTGTGGGGCTTCGCGTTCGGTGCCTTCCCGGTGGGCTTCCAGACGTGGATCGTGCGTGCCGCACCCGACCAGGCAGAAGGCGCGGGAGGCCTGCTCGTCGCAGCGTTTCAGATCGCGATCGCGAGCGGCGCGATCGGCGGCGGCGTGCTCGTCGATCACATCGGCGCCGTGGGCGGCCCGTTCTTCGCACTCGTGACCCTCACGCTCGGCACGCTGCTGACGCTGCGCTACGGCCCGCGCCCCGAGCGCGCTTGAAGATCACGTTCATCGGAGCATTCCGTGACCGGCACCATCAATCGCCGCATCGTGCTCGCCGAACGCCCGCACGGCCTGCCCACCGCGAAGCACTTCCGCCTCGAGGAGGTCGCCGTCCCGCAACCTGAGGACGGGCAGGTTCTGCTGCGTACGCTGTACCTCTCGCTCGACCCCTACATGCGCCAGCTGATGGACGAGATTGCGCCGGTCTACGCACCGTCGATCGAGCTTGGTGAACCGATGGCCGGCGGCACGGTGAGCCGTGTCGTGGCGAGCCAGCATCCGGCGTTTCGCATCGGCCAGGTCGTGCTCGCTCGCGCCGGCTGGCAGGACTACGCGGTGTCGAACGGCGAGGACCTGACCCCGATCCCCGAGATGGAGCGGCCGTCGCTGGCGCTCGGCGGCCTCGGGATGACCGCGTTCACCGCCTACGTCGGGCTGCTCGACATCGGCCAGCCCAAACCCGGCGAGACCGTCGTCGTCGCGGCGGCGACCGGTGCGGTCGGCGCGATGGTCGGCCAGATCGCGAAACTCAAGGGCGCGCGGGTCGTCGGCATCGCCGGCGGCGCCGAGAAGTGCCGCTTCGCCGTCGAGGAGCTTGGCTTCGATGTCTGCCTCGATCGGCACGATGCCATGGCCCGGCACCTCGCCGCAGCCTGCCCGGACGGCATCGACGTGTACTTCGAGAACGTCGGCGGACCTGTGTTCGATGCGGTGTTCCCGCTGCTGAACATCGGTGCGCGCATCCCGGTGGTGGGCACGATCGCTCACTACAACGATGCCGCCCCGCTGTCCGGACCCGATCGCCTGCCGCACGTGATGACGACGGTGCTGCAGAAGCGCCTGCGCATGCAGGGTCTCGTGATCCTCGACCACTACGAGGACCGCTTCGAGGCGTTCCGCCGCGACATGGAGGCGTGGGTCCGTGACGGCCGCATCAAGCTGACCGAGGATGTCGTCGACGGACTGCAGAACGCGCCGAGTGCGTTCATCGGGCTTCTCGAAGGACGCCACCTCGGCAAGCTCGTGGTGCGCGTCTCCGACGCATGAGTGGCGGTTTCACGCGACTCGGTGGCGAATGTGGATGACCTTCATGGTGGAAAACACGTAGCTCTAGTCCTCTAGAGGACTGATAGAGTGCCTGCCATGGGCGCCAGCACTCTGACCTTGATCAAGCCGGAACCCGGCCAAAGCCGATATGCGGCGCTGGCCACGGCACTTCGTCATCGCATCGTGAGCGGCGAATGGCCGGCGGGTACCGCACTGCCGGCTGAAACGACCCTGGCCGCGGAGCATGGGGTCGCCCTGGGCACGCTGCGCAGGGCACTCGAGCTCCTGGCCGAACAAGGCCTCATCGAGCGCCACCACGGCAAGGGCACCTTCGTTCGAGGTGGCCTCTCCGGTGCGACGATGCTGCGCTTCTTCCGCTTCGGCAGCGGCGACGGCGAAGTACCGCGGTCACGCATCCTCGCGCGCCAATCCGTCGCGGCATCGCCGGAAGTCTCGCGCCGGCTCGGCGTCTCGCGCGGCGAATCCGTGCTGCGCCTGCAGCGCCTGCGCTCGCTCGGCGGTCGCCCGTGCCTGCTGGAAGACATCTGGCTGCCGTTGCCGTTGTTCAATGCGTTGCTCGATGGGCCGGTCGACGACTGGGGCGATCTGTTGTACCCGTTGTTCGCGGAGCGCTGCAGCGTGGCGGTCGCGCGCGCCAACGACGAAATCGGCTTCGCGCCGCTCGGAGCCGCGCACGCGCGTCATCTCGAGCTGTCCGCCGGCCACCCCGGCGTGGTGGTCGCACGCCAGGCACACGATCTCGCCGGGCGCTGCGTCGAGTTCCGCGTCTCGCGCGCCGATGCGTTCGCGTTCCACTACACCGTCTCGATCACCTGATCGGAAAGCGACATGACCCGTTGGGCCTCCACCACTCGGCGACAGTTCCTCGCCACCTCGGCGTCGTCGGTCGCCACACTGGCACTTCCTGCATTCGCCGCAGGCGACATCGGCGGCGGAAAGCCGATCTCGCTGGTCGTCTCGTACCCGGCGGGTGGCGGCGCGGACGCGATGGCCAGGCTGATCGGGCCGAAGATGGCCGATGCGCTGGGCCAGCCGGTGATCGTCGACAACAAGCCCGGCGGAAGCGGCACGATCGCGGCGCAGCAAGTCGCACGTGCAACGCCGGACGGCACCACGCTGCTGCTGGACGCCTCCTCGTTTGCGGTCAATCCGACCTTGTTCCAGAAACTGCCTTACGACAGCGACAAGGCATTCGTGCCGATCGCGGTACTGGCGCAGTTTCCGAACGTGCTGGTCTGCACGCCGAGTTTCGAAGCGAAGACGGTCGCCGATGTGTTGAAGCTGGCACGCGCCAGGCCGAAGAGCCTGGCCTACGCCTCATCGGGCAACGGCTCTGCGCAACACCTCGCCGGCGCCCTGTTCGAGCAGCTCGCGAAGGTCGAGTTGACGCACGTACCGTACCGCGGCGGCGGACCGGCGCTCAACGATGTGATCGGTGGTCAGGTGCCGCTGTTCTTCGCCAACGTCGCGTCGAGCCTGGGGCAGATCCAGTCGGGGCGCCTGCGGGCGCTGGCGGTCACGGCGGCTACACGCTGCCGCGCCTTGCCGGACGTGCCGACGATGGCGCAGGCTGGCTTGCCGGGGCACGAAGTGCTCGAGTGGAATCCGATCCTGGCACCGGCCGGCATTGCGCCGGCCGTCCGCGACAAGCTCGCCGCAGCGGTGGCGCGGGCGATGGGCGACGCGGAAGTGCTGGGTCGCATCCGAGCCCTCGGTGGCGAGGTGTTCGCGGGCGACCCGGCGCAGTTCCTCAAGGCGCAGCAGACGCTGTGGGCCCGCGTGATCAGGGAGCGGGGGATCACGCGTGAGTGACATGGCACGCGACGGGTGGGACTGCCACGTCCATGTGTTCGATGCGTCGGCAGCCCCACGCAGTGGGCACTACCAGCCGGTCGATCGCCCACTGTCGCAGATCGAGGCCACGGCGCAGGGGCACGGCGTAGGCCATCTGGTGCTCGTGCAGCCCAGCGTCTACGGCACCGACAACACGCTGCTGCTGCGTGCGCTGGCGCGTGAACCGGGACGTCACCGCGGCGTGGCGGTCGTCGCCGACGATGTGTCCGACACCGAACTGGATGCGATGCACGACAGCGGCGTGCGGGGCATCAGGTTGAACTTCGTATCGCCCGTCGGTGAGGCCGTCGAGCCGGCACGGCGCTTCAGCGCGCTGGCGCCCAGGCTGGAGCGGCTCGGCTGGCATCTGCAGTGGTACGCGAAGGCCGAGCAGTTGCCGCTGATCGCCGAACTGCATCGTTCCAGCGACGTCACGTGCGTGCTCGACCATCTGGCCGGCTTGGGTGCCAGGATCGCCGACGAACACCCGGCGTGGCATGCGGCGCAGCAGCTCGCCGCACGCGGCGCGTGGCTCAAGCTTTCGGGCTGGTACCGGCTCGACGCGCCCGAGCCGTACACGGATCTTGTGCCGCACATACGTCGCCTGGCGCAGATGTTCGGTGATCGCATGGTCTGGGGCTCGGACTGGCCGCACACGACGTTCGCACCCGAAGCGATGCCGACCTATCGCGCGACCTGGGAGCCGGTCGTCGCTGCCCTCGGACGCCCGGCTGCCGAAGCGCTGCGGTCTCGCCGGCCACCGATCTATTCGTGAAGTTCTCAAACCGAATCGGAGAAACGAAATGACGACCGTCAGAATGACCAGGCGCACGGCGCTGCGACTCACCGCCGGCGGGGCCTTGATGGCCGGCGTGCCGCTCGTGGCGCGCGCGCAGGCTGCATGGCCGACCAAGGCGGTGCGCCTGGTCGTGCCCTTCGCGCCAGGCGGCAGTTCGGAGATCGTCGCCCGCGCGGCGGCAAACGAGCTGCAGAAGATCCTTGGCCAGAGCGTCTACGTCGACAACAAGCCCGGCGGCGCCGGCAACGTCGCGATGACCGAAGTCGCCCGCGCTGAAGACGGCCACACGCTTATCCTGGGCCACATCGGCACGCTGGCGGTCAACCCGTTCATCTTCGACAAGCTGCCGTACGACCCGAAGGCGTTCACGCCGGTCTCGCTGCTCGCCAAGGTGCCCAGTCTGTACGTGGTGCGGCCCGACCTGCCGGTGAAGGACCTGAAGGAGTTCGTCGCGCTGGCGAAATCCAAGCCCGGCCAGCTGAACTACGGCTCCGCCGGCAACGGCAGTGCCGGTCATCTTGCCTTCGAGTACCTGAAGGCAGCGAGCAACATCTTCGTCACCCACGTGCCCTATCGCGGCACCGGGCCTCAGTTGACCGACCTGATGGGCGGCCGCCTGGAGGCCGCCGCGGTCGGCGCGCCGGCCGTGCTGCAGTTCATCAAGACCGGCAAGCTGCGCTGCATTGCGACGGGGACTTCGCAGCGCCTGCCGCAGCTGCCCGACGTGCCGACCGTGGCCGAGCAGGGCTTCCCGGGCTTCGAGATGACCCAGTGGTACGGCCTGCTCGCGCCGTCGACCATGCCCAAGGCCAACCTCGACAAGCTCGCTGCCGCAGCCGCGCGCGCGATCAAGGAGCCGGCGGCGCTGAAGCTGCTGGAAAACGAGTCCGCGATCGCGGTCGGCAGTACGCCTGCGGAGTTTGCGAAATTCATCGAGCTCGAGCAGCAGCGCTGGAAGCCGGTCATTGCCCGGGCGAAGATCAAGCCTGATTGATGCAACGACGCGCGCAGCTCAGCCCTCGTCTGGTCGCGGGTGGCATCGCGATCGAGGTTGCGGGCTGCGCCGACATCCTCGTCGTGCCGACCTCTATCGGGTCGCGTGGTGGCGGCGGAACTCGAGGAGATCGACCGCGAAGTGGTGCGGCTCGCGCGGCTTCACGCAGTGCCGCGATGCCGCTCATATGGGTCTTGGACATTTGACATCGCCAACTACCGAGCGGTTGGATCTGGATAGATC
>DATCSE010000474.1:0-7354 GCA_036568605.1 Burkholderiaceae bacterium
GCCGCGATCCAGGCCAGCCCGCGCGGCGCCGCGGTGCTGCTGAACTGCGGCGAAGATGCGGCCGCGATGCTGGGCGAGTTCACGGCCGAGCCGGCCGAGCGCGACAGCGAGCGCCGCGGCAATGCGCAGATGGACCTGCGCACCTACGGCGTCGGCGCGCAGATCCTGCGCGAGTTGGGCATCTCGCGGATGAAGCTGCTCGGCAGCCCGCGCCGCATGCCCAGCATGACCGGCTACAACCTCGAGGTGACCGGCTTCGTCACCGCCGATTCATCGCCACTTTCTTCTTGACCCTCCGAGGACCGACGATGCAAGACGCCGACAAGGGCCAAGCCGCGAATCTGGACGGACGCGACCTGCGCATCGCGATCGTGCAGGCGCGCTTCAACGCCACGATCACCGATGCGCTCGCGCAGAGCTGCCTGACCGAGCTCGCCGCGCTGGGCGTGGCCAGCAAGCACATCAAGCACGTCAGCGTGCCGGGTGCGCTCGAAGTGCCGCTCGCGCTGGCCGCGCTGGCCGACAGCGACGAGCACGACGCGCTGATCGCGCTGGGCTGCATCATCCGCGGCGAGACCTACCACTTCGAGCTGGTCGCGAACGAAAGCGGCGCCGGCGTCACGCGCGTCGCGCTCGACCACGAAATCCCGATCGCCAACGCGATCCTGACCGTCGAGAACGAAGCGCAGGCCTGGGCGCGCGCCGAGGACAAGGGGCGCGATGCAGCGCGCGTGGCCGTCGAGATGGCGAACCTGCTGGAAGACCTGTCGTGAGCGAAACGGCCGAGAAGAATGCCGGCGCGCCGAAGCCGTCGGCGAAATCGCCGGCCAAGGCGAAGGGCGCAGCGGCGAAGCGCGCGCAGCCGAAATCGGCTCGGCGTCGCGCCCGCGAGGTCGCGCTGCAGGGGCTGTACGAGTGGCTGATCTCCGGCGCGGATGCCGGCGTCGTCGATGCGCACATGCGCGAACAGGGCGACTTCGACAAATGCGATGCCGCGCACTTCGACGCGCTGCTGCACGGCTGCATCGCCGAAGCGGCCGAGATCGATGCGCTGCTCGCCAAGCACGTCGACCGCCCGACCACGCAGCTCTCGCCGATCGAGCACGGCGCGCTGATGATCGGCGTCTACGAGCTGAAGCACTGCATCTCGATCCCGTACAAGGTCGCGATCAACGAGGCCGTCGAGCTCGCGAAAGGCTACGGCGGCACCGATGGCCACAAGTACGTGAACGGCGTGCTCGACAAGGCCGCGGCGGAGCTGCGCACCGTCGAGGTCAACGCGGCGCGCACCGCACCCCGCTGACACCGGCGCGATGAAGCCTGGTGCGATGAAGCTCGCCTCGCGGCTCGATCGCATCGAGCCGTTCTATGTGATGGAGTGCGCGAAGGCCGCCGTCGAGCTCGCGCGCACGCCGGCGTGCGACCCCGCGCAGGGCGGCGAGCCGATGATCTTCCTGAACATCGGTGAGCCCGATTTCACCGCGCCGCCGCAGGTGCAGGCGGCCGGCGAGCGCGCGCTGCGCGCCGGCCTCACGCAGTACACGCAGGCGACCGGCCTGCCCGAGCTGCGCGAGCGCATCAGCGACTGGTACCGCACGCGCTTCGGCCTCGAGATCCCGGCGCGGCGCATCGTCGTCACGGCCGGCGCGTCGGCCGCGCTGCAGCTTGCCTGCCTCGCGCTGGTCGACCGCGGCGACGAGGTGCTGCTGCCCGACCCGAGCTACCCCTGCAACCGCCACTTCGTCGCGGCCGCCGAGGGCGTGCCGGTGCTGCTGCCGGCACCGCCCGAAGAGCGCTACCAGCTGAGCGCGCACAGCGTGCGCGACGCGTGGACCGAGCGCACCCGCGGCGTGCTGCTCGCGTCGCCGTCGAACCCCACCGGCACGTCGATCGACCCGGACGAGATGCGCCGCATCGTCGCCGATGTGCGGCAGCGCGGCGGCTTCACGATCGTCGACGAGATCTACCTCGGGCTGAGCTTCGACGAGCGCTACGGCCACAGCGCGCTGATGCACGACCGGGCCGGCGACGACGACGTGATCTCGATCAACAGCTTCTCGAAGTATTTCTGCATGACCGGCTGGCGGCTCGGCTGGCTGGTGCTGCCGGAGGCGCTGGTGCCGGCGGTCGAGAAGCTCGCGCAGAACCTCTACATCTGCGCATCGAGCATCGCGCAGCACGCCGCGCTCGCCTGCTTCGAACCGGAGGCTATCGCCGAGTACGAACGCCGCCGCAGCGAGTTCCATGCGCGCCGCGACTTCTTCGTGCCAGCCTTGGCAAAGCTCGGGCTGCCGGTGCCGGTGATGCCCGACGGCGCGTTCTACGCCTGGGCCGATTGCTCGGCGCACAACGCGAGCAGCTGGGATTTCGTCTTCGACGTGATGCGCCGTGCGCACGTCGCGATCACCCCGGGCCGCGACTTCGGCCACCACGGCAGCGAGCGTTTCGTGCGGCTGTCATTTGCCAACTCGATGACGCAGCTGGAGGAGTCGGTGCACCGGCTGGGCCGCATGCTGGGCGCCTGACCGCGCCGTACGCGCCGGCTCGGAAACTGTGGTATTCGCCTCGAATCGGCGCCGGTCCGATGCCGAGAATCGTGCGTGTGTGTGACGAACGCTGCACAGACGTCCCATTTCGACGTTTCGAGGCCACGCTGCTCGGCTAAGCTGCCCCGGTGAGCGCTTCCAGCCAGCCATCCGATTCGACCCCGAGGGACTCGGAACCCGCACCGCCGCCCAGCCAGCCCCCCGGCGCCAGCGCACTGTGGGGCGACTCCGACATCGGCACGATCCACGACCCGGTGGCGGCATTTGCGACGACGCAGGGCAAGGCCCCGTCCGATGACCAGATGCCGACGATCGGCCACATCGGCCGCTACGCGCTGAAGCACAAGCTGGGCGAAGGCGGGCTGGGCACCGTGTTCGCCGCGCACGACCCGCTGCTGTCGCGCCTGATCGCGGTGAAGACGCTGAACCTGGAGCTCGATCCCTCCGAGCGCGACTCGTTCAACGCGCTGTTCCTGAACGAAGCGCGCGCCGCGGCTGGGCTCAGCCACTCGCACATCGTGACCGTGTTCGACGCGGGCATCAGCGACAACCGCGCCTACATCGCGATGGAGCTGCTGAAGGGCCGCGATCTGCGCCAGCTGCGCCAGGAAGGCTGGCGCCCGACGCCGGCGCAGGCTGCGCTGATCGTGCGCCGCGTCGCCGACGCGCTCGCGTATGCGCACAGCAAGGGCGTCGTGCATCGCGACGTGAAGCCGGCCAACATCTTCATGGTCGGACGCACGCAGCCGCGCGTGCTCGACTTCGGCATCGCGCGCATCGTGCAGAAGCGCGAGAGCCATCAGGAAAGCCGCTACGAGAGCATCGCCGGGCCCGACGGCATCGCCGGATCGCCGTACTACATGGCGCCGGAGCAGGCACGTCAGGAGAAGGTCGACCGCCGTGCCGACGTGTTCTCTCTGGGCGTCGTGCTGTACGAGCTGCTGACCGACCAGAAGCCGTTCCGCGGCCACACGCTGGACGAGATCATGGAGTCCGTGCGCAGCCACGAGCCGCCGCTCGCGAACAAGATCGACCCGAACGTGCCGGAGGCGCTCGCGTTGATCGCCGCGCGCGCGATGGAAAAGGACCCGGAGCACCGCTACCGCTCGGCGCGTGCGTTCGCCCGCGAGCTGCGCCACTGGCTGGACGAGAACGCGGCCCTCGCCGAGACCGACAGCGACGGCACGGCGCAGTCGGCGGCGCAGCGCTGGATGTGGGGCGGCGTCGCGGCGGCCGGCCTGCTGCTGATCGGCGCGGCGCTGCTGAGCCTGAGTTCCTCGCATCGGCATTCGACGCGCGACGCGAACGAGACGGCGGCAGCGGCGTCAGCGGCCGTCGATTCGGCGCCCACAGCCCAGCCTGCAGCGTCGCCGCTGGTTTCTGCCGCGCCCGAAGCCACCGCGGCGAGTGCCGCACCGGCGGTCGCCGCGAGCGGCGTGGCCGTCGCCGCGCAGGCCGACGTCGTGGGCGCCGGCGGGACCGTGGAGCAAGCCGCGGCCGCATCGACAGCGGCCGCCGCCTCGGCAGCGGCCGCGAAGACCGCCGCCAAGCCCACCGCCGCGCCGAAGGAGACCGCGAAGGAGCGCCGCGCCCGCGAAGCGCGCGAGCGCGAGGTCAAGCTCGCCGCGGCCGCCCCGCCGGCCACCGGCACGCTGCACCTCGCGGTCAGCCCGTGGGGCCAGGTCGAGATCGATGGCAAGGCCGCCGGCACCTCGCCGCCGCTGACCGAGCTGAGCCTGCCCCAAGGCGCGCACCAGATCGTCATTCGCAACGCCGATCTGCCGCCGTACAGTACGTCGGTTTCCGTCACCGCGGGGCAGACCGCCACGCTGAAGTACAAGTTCTGACCGCACAAGCCCTGGACGCTCGACGACGATGACGCCGACCTTCCGCCTTGCTCCTGCCCTGCTCGTGCCGATGGCGCTGGCCGCGCTGCTCGCCGGCTGCGCCGTGCCGTCGAACGCGCCGACCGGGCTGATGGACGTCTCCGAGCGCCCGGCCGAGAAGGCACTGCTCGCCGGCATGCGGGCCTACGACGACGCCCAGTACCCGCAGGCCGAGACGCTGCTGAACCAGGCGCTGACGGCCGGCCTCGCGTCGCCGAAGGACCGCGCCGCGGCCCACAAGTACCTCGCGTTCATCTACTGCACCAGCAACCGCGTGCCGGCCTGCGAAGCGCAGTTCCGCGCCGCGCGGGCCGACGACCCGGCGTTCGCGCTGAGCAAGTCCGAAGCGGGCCATCCGCAGTGGGGACCGGTGTACCAGCGCGTGCAGCGATAATCGGCGTTTCGTCGCTGCGGCGCCCCGTTCCGTGCGGGGCCCCATGCCGAGTCGATGCCCGATTCCGATCCCGACTTCCGATTCTCGCTGCGCGTCTACTGGGAAGACACCGATGCCGGGGGCGTGGTCTTCTACGCCAACTACCTGAAGTTCTTCGAGCGCGCGCGTACCGAATGGCTGCGCTCGCTGGGCCACGAGCAGGAGAAGCTGCGCGCCGTGCACGGCACAATGTTCGTCGTGACCGACACGGCCGTGCGTTACCTGCAGCCGGCACGGCTGGACGACCTGCTGGACGTGACCGTGCAGGTCGAGCACACCGGGCGGGCGCAGATGCGCATCCGGCAGCAGGCCTGGCGGCGCGACGGGCCGGAATCGCAGACGTTGCTCTCGGAAGGCACGATCCGCATCGGTTGCGTCGAAGCCGGAACTTTCAAGCCGCAGCGCATTCCGACCGCCGTCGTGAACGCGGTGCGGCCCGGCGCCTTTGCAAACTAGAAACACAGAACCACGACAACAACGCACACGGATGAACCAGCAAGATTTTTCGATCATCACGCTCGTCACGCACGCGAGCCTCGTCGTCCAGCTCGTGATGGCGGGGCTGCTGATCGCATCGCTCGCAAGCTGGACCGTGATCTTCGGCAAGCTGTTCGGGCTGCGCCGTACCCGCAATGCCAACGAGAACTTCGAGCGCGAGTTCTGGGCCGGCAAGAACCTCAACGACCTCTACCACGACGCCGCGAAGAAGCCGGAGAGCGCGCCGATGGAACGCATCTTCGCCTCGGGCATGCGCGAGTTCCTGAAGCTGCGCGAGAAACGCGTGGTGGATGCCGGCGCGCTGCTCGACGGCGCACGCCGCGCGATGCGCGCGAGCTTCCAGCGCGAGCTCGATGCGATCGAATCGGGCCTGTCGTTCCTCGCGTCGGTCGGTTCGGTCTCGCCGTACGTCGGGCTGTTCGGCACCGTGTGGGGCATCATGCATGCGTTCATCGGGCTGTCGAACCTGCAGCAGGTGACGCTCGCGACCGTCGCGCCGGGCATCGCCGAGGCGCTGGTCGCCACGGCCATCGGCCTGTTCGCGGCGATCCCTGCGGTGATCGCGTACAACCGCTTCGCCCGCGACATCGACCGCCTCGCGATCCAGCACGAGACCTTCATCGAGGAGTTCTCGAACATCCTGCACCGCAATGTCGGTGCCCCCGCCGCGTCGGCCGCCACCGGCTTCGCGACCACGCAGCACTGAGGCCCGCCACCCATGCCCGCCGTCGCCCACCGCGGAGGCTCCTCGCGCCGCCGTACGATCAACGAGATCAACATGGTGCCGTTCATCGACGTGATGCTCGTGCTGCTGATCATCTTCATGGTGACCGCGCCGCTGATCACGACCGGCGTCGTCGACCTGCCCAGCGTCGGCAAGAGCCGGCAGCGGCCGGATCACGTGATCGAGCTGATCGTCGCCGCCGACGAGAAGCTGCGGGTGCGCGTCGACGGCAAGGACAACGCGAACGACAGCAGCCCGCTCGCGCTGCGCAACGTCGCGGCCAAGGTCGCCGAACTGCAGGGCGGCAACACGAACATGCCGGTCGTGATCTCGGCCGACCGCAATGTCAAGTACGAATCCGTCGTGAAGGTGATGGACACGCTGCAGAAGAGCGGCGTGCAGCGCGTCGGCCTGGCGGTCAAGAGCAGCGGCAACTGACGTCCTCCGCCACGCGCCTCGACAAACCCAGCCCATGAACGCCACCACCCTGCCCCGCGATCGCGATCCGCTGTTGCCGCACCGGCCCAAGGGCATGGGCAAGGGGCTCGCGCTCGCGATCCTCGCGCACCTGCTGCTGCTGCTCGCGATCGCGCTCGGCGTGAACTGGCGTGCACACGAGCCGGCGGGCATCGAAGCCGAGTTGTGGGCGGCCGTGCCGCAGGCCGCGGCGCCGCGTGCCGCCACACCCGAACCGGCGCCGCAACCGACGCCGCAGGTCACGCCGCCACCGCCACCGCCGCCTCAACCCAAGGCCGAGACGCCGCCGCCGAAACCGGCACCCGATCCGCAGATCGCGATCGAGAAGGCCAAGCGCGAGGACGAGAAGAAGAAGCTCGAAGCCAAACGCCTGCAGGACGAACAGGAGCAGGCCCGGCGCGACAAGGAAAAGCGCGAACAGCAGCAGCAACAGGCGGAGCTCGAGAAGCAGCAGCGCGCGAAGGAAGAGCAGGAACGCAAGAAGCAGGCGGCGGCCGACGCCGCGAAACAGGCCGCGCTGCGCGCCGAGCAGCTCAAGCGCATCGCCGGCCTCGCCGGCGCGACCGGCGCCGACAACTCGACCGGCACCGCGATGAAGAGCAGCGGTCCGTCGGCAAGCTATGCCGGCCGCATCATGGCGCGCATCAAGCCGAACATCGTCTTCACCGACGTCGCCGACGGCAACCCGACCGCGACCGTCGAGGTCACGCTCGCGCCCGACGGCACGATCATCGGCAAGCGGCTGCTGCAATCGAGCGGCGTCAAGGCCTGGGACGATGCGGTGCTGCGC
>DATCSE010000475.1:0-4710 GCA_036568605.1 Burkholderiaceae bacterium
AGCAGCTGGGCCGTCATGTCGACGTCCTTGATGTTGAACTTCTCGACCGCGACCGGCTTGATGCCCTTGAGCTCCAGCGCCTTCTCCAGGTCCTGGCGGCCGAGCTGGCCGTAGTTGGTCGAGTCGGCCAGGATCGCGACCTTCTTGAAGCCGCGCCGCGTGATCGCCTCCTCGACGATCATCGGGGCCTGGATGCTGTCGTGTGCGGCGTTGCGGAAGATGTAGTTGTCCGGCTGGTCGTCGAACTGGTGCGTGACGATGGAACCGGTCGCGACGTTGTTCATCACCGGGATCTTCGCGTCCTGCAGGAAGCGCTGCGACGCGAGCGCGACGCCGGTGTTGATGTAGCCGACCACCGCGACCACCTTCTCCTTGTTGACGAACTCCTGCGCGATCTGCACGCCGCGCTCGTTCTTGGCTTCGTCGTCGCGCTCGACCACCTGCAGCGGACGGCCCAGCACGCCGCCGGCCTTGTTGATCTCGTCCACCGCGAGGCGCACGCCGTCGCGCATGCTGACGCCCATCGACGACGAGCCGCCGGTGAACGGGCCGTCCACGCCGATCTTGATCGGGTCGGCGGCCAGCGCCAGCGTGCTGGCGAGCGACGCGGCGGCCAGGGCGAGGGTGAGTCGGGTGAGTCGTGCCATGGTGTCAGTTCTCCGGGTGAAGGAAGCGCCGCTGTCTCGTGAGGTGGGCGTCACCCCCGGCGCGGATTGCAAAGCGACACAATTGTGTTGGGGCCGCGTTTTCAAGGACATGCGGAAGTCTGCGGAGGCCGGCTGCGTAGTACTGCCTACGGGAAAACCATAATCGTTGGGATGTCGTCACGATGCGACCGATGAAACTGAAGGCGAAGATCCTGTGGCTGGCTGTTGCGCCGCTGGTGCTCGCGGTCGTCGCGATCGGCGGCCTGCTGGTGCTGGAGACGCAGCGCCTGGAGCGCCAGCAGTCGCAACTGCTGGAGGACACGCTGCTGGCCGCCAAGCGCGACGAGCTGCGCAACTACATCGCGCTGGCGCTGACTTCGATCGACCACCTGTACGGCGCGGGCCGTGACGACGACGCCGCGAAGGAGCAGGCCAAGGCCATCCTGTCGAGCATGAACTATGGCGACGACGGCTACTTCTTCGTCTACACGACCGACGGGTTGAACCTCGTGCACCCGCGCCAGCCGGACCTGATCGGCACCAGCCTCTGGAACATGCACGACAGCGAAGGCACCTACGTGATCCGCGAGCTGATCGCGCGCGCGAAGGAGGGCGGCGGCTTCCAGCGCTATCTCTGGCCCAAGCCGTCGAGCGGCAAGATCACGCCCAAGCTCGGCTACTCGGTCGAGCTGTCGCGCTGGGGCTGGATGCTGGGCACCGGGATCTACCTCGATGACGTGGACGCCGCCGCGGCCCGCATGCGCGACAACCTGCTTGCCAGCGTGCGCCAGACGCTGATGGGCATGGCCACCGTCGGCGTGCTGGCGGCGCTGGCGATCTTCGCCGGCGGGTTGGTCATGAACATCAGCGATCAGCGCGTGGCCGACCGCAAGCTCGAGGCGCTCGCCCACCGCGTCGTGACCTCTCAGGAGGAGGAGCGCTCGCGCGTCTCGCGCGAACTGCACGACCACATCGGGCAGCTGCTGGTCTCGACCAAGTACCAGTTCGAGGTGCTCGCGCACCGGCTCGCGCACCCCGGCGACGAGCCGGTGACCGCGATCGACAAGGAGATCGCGGCGCTGTCGACCGCGATCGGCGAGGTCCGGCGCATCTCGCACGACCTGCGCCCGGCGCTGCTCGACGACCTCGGCCTGCCGACCGCGCTCGAGCACATCGGCGAGGAGCTCGCGCGGCGCAGCGGCATGCAGGTGCTGGTGAAACAGGAGGTGCGCGAGGAGCGGCTGCCGGAGCTGCAGGCGGTCACGCTGTTCCGCGTCGCGCAGGAGGCGCTGCGCAACGTCGAGCGGCACGCGAGGGCGAGCCGCATCGACATCCGCCTCGACGAGCACGACGAGAAGCTGACGCTGCGCATCACCGACGACGGCCAGGGCTTCGACGTGCAGCATGTCGAGAAGAGCAAGGACCGCGGCATCGGATTGACCAACATGCGCGAGCGCGTCGAGCGCAACGGCGGCACGTTCCAGCTCGTCTCGCAGCCGGGCTTCACGTCGCTGATCGCGAGCTTTCCGCTGGCAGGTGTCGCATGACGCGGGATCTCGCGAACGGCACGGCGGGGGTCGTGCGGCTGATGATCGTCGACGACCATCCGCTGGTGCGCGAGGGTCTGCGTGCGCGGCTCGCGGTCGTGCCGGGGCTGCAGGTGATCGGCGAGGCGGCCAGCGCGGACGACGCGCTGGAGCTCGCCGCGGCGCTCGCGCCGGACCTGATGCTGGTCGACGTCGGCATGCGCGGCATGAACGGCATCGAGCTCGCGCAGGCAGTGCGCCAGCGCCACCCGGCCATCCGCGTGCTGATGCTGAGCATGTACGACAACCGCGAGTACGTGCGCAGTGCGATCCGCGCCGGCGCACGCGGCTACGTGCTGAAAGAGTCGCCCACCGAGGACATCATCGCCGCGATCGGCGCGGTGTGGTCCGGCGGCAGCTACTTCAGCGCACAGCTGCCGCTGATGAGCATGACCGGCGACACGGCCGCGCCGCAGCTGACGACGCGCGAGCACGAGATCCTGCTGCTGCTCGCGCACGGCCGCAGCAACAAGGGCGTTGCGCAGCAGCTGGACATCAGCGTGCGCACGGTCGAGACGCACCGGCTCAGCCTGCGCCGCAAGCTGGGCGTCGACTCGGCGAGCGAGCTGCTGAAGATTGCGGTGGCGAATGGATGGACGACGCTCTGAGGATGAGCGGCCTTCGACGGTTTCTTGGACGCAAAGGCGCAAAGGGACGCCAAGGCGCAAAGGAAGCAATCGACTTCTTGGCGTCTTTGCGCGACTTTGCGCCTTTGCGTCCAAGAATCGCGCCGGGTCACCCGACACTCACCCGTACAGGTACTTCGGCAGCCACAGCGTCAGCCCCGGCCACAGGTACATCAGCACCATGCAGACGATGACGATCAGCATGTAGGGCATCATGCCGGCGAAGATCTGGTTGATGGTCACGTGCGGCGGCGAGACGCCCTTCAGGTAGAAGGCCGACATCGCGACCGGCGGCGACAGGAACGCTGCCTGCAGGTTCACGAATACCAGCGTGCCGAACAGCAGCGGGTCGATCTGGAAGTGGCTGAGCAGCGGCAGGAAGATCGGCACGAAGATCACGATGATCTCGGTCCATTCGAGCGGCCAGCCGAGCACGAAGATGATCGCCTGCGCGAGGATCAGGAACTGCAGCGGCGTCAGGTTCATCCCGACCACCCATTCCTCGACGATGCGCTGCCCGCCGAGCAGCGCGAACACCGCCGAGAACAGCGCCGAGCCGACGAACAGCCAGCAGACCATCGCGGTGGTCTTCGCGGTCAGGAACACCGCCTCCTTGATGCGCTGCCAGTTCAGCGTGCGTGCCTGGAACGCCATCAGGAACGCGCCGGCAGCGCCCACCGCGGCCGACTCGGTGGCGGTCGTGATGCCGAACAGGATCACGCCCAGCACGACCAGCGTCAGCGTGGCCAACGGCATCACCGACGAGGCGAGCATGCGCAGGATCTCGAACTGCTCGGCGTCCATCTTCCAGTAGTACCAGGCGAGGAGCAGCAGCGTGACCGCGCAGGTCAGCCAGAAGCCGGTGTAGAACTCCGGCGGCACCGCGGCCACGGCGGGCGCCGCGGTGGCTTCGCCTAACCGCTGCAGCGCCCCATCGGAGGCTGGCGGCGCCGTGGCCGCCGCTGCGCCGGGTGGCTCCTTGAGGCCGCTCGATCCGGGCGGCTCCTGCAAGCCGCCGGAAGAGGGCGGTTCGCGCACGCCGCTGGACCCGGGCGGCTCCTGAACGCCGCTGCCGGGCGGTTCCTTCAGCCCGCCGGCACCAGCTGGTTCCTGCAGGCCGCCGGCGGCCGGCGCCGGCGATGCCAGCGTCGGCCTGCCCGCGGCAGCCGCCGCCGGGCTGGCGTCCTTCTGCGAATAGATGGTCACGTACCACCAGGTCGCGCCCAGCGTCACGGCCGCGAGCAGCACCGGCACCAGCGCGACGAACAGGTACTGCAGCAGGCGCGGCCAGCTCAGCGCAATGCCTTGCGCGCGCGCGGCGAGCGCGCGCGCCGGCGCGAACACCGCGGCGACCAGCGCCGGCAGCAGGCGCTTCGAATAGCTCGCGGCAAGGTGCGCGACCGGCGGCGTGATGGGCGCGCGCTGCTGCTCGGGCGGCAGCTTGGGCGCGATCTTGGGCTGCAACATGGCCCAGCCGATCACGTAGATCAGGTACAGGAACGCGAGAAAGAACCCGGGCAGCATCGCCGCCGCGTACAGCTTGACGACCGACTGCCCGGCGACCGCCGCGTAGACGATGATCATCACCGACGGCGGGATCAGGATGCCCAGCGTGCCGCCGGCGGTGATGACGCCGGCCGCGAGCCGCGTGTCGTAGCCGGCGTTGAGCATGGGCCGCATCGCGATCACGCCCATCAGCACGACCACCGCGCCGACGAGGCCGCTCGCGATGCCCCAGAAGGTGCAGATGACGAGCGTCGTCACCGCCAGCGACCCCGGGATGCGCCGGAACGCGAGCTGCACGCTGTGGAACATGCGGTCGACGAGCGCGCCGCGCTCCATCACGTAGCC
>DATCSE010000476.1:0-27466 GCA_036568605.1 Burkholderiaceae bacterium
GTGTTGTAGAGGCCGAGCCGCCACTCGACCGGCTTGTCGCCATAGGTCATCGACAGCCGCTCGACGCTGAGCAGGGGCGCCCCAGCCGGCAGCGCCAGCAGGCTCGCGCTCGCTTCGTCGGCCGCGACCGCGCGAATCTTCTCCTCGGCGCGGATCATGCGCACGCCGAACTCGGTCTCGAACAGTCCGTACATCGGGCCGCGATAACCGGAGAGCTTCTCGGCCGTCAGCCCCTTGAACAGCGGCGCGGGCAGCCAGATGTCGTCGAGCACGACCGGCACGCCGCGGAACGACAGCACGCGCCGCACGCGGATCACGGCGTCGTTCGAGCGCAGCTTCAGCGCGCGCACCAGCGCCGGGCCGGGCCGCTGGCGCACGCAGTCGATGAAGCGGCGCTCCATCGCGACGCGCTCGCCGCTCGCGGCATCGTCGGGCGTCAGGCGCAGGAAGCGGAACTGGATCGTCTCTTCGGCATGCGTCGCGACGAACGTGCCCTTGCCCTGGCGCCGCACGAGCAGGTTCTCGGCGGCAAGCTCGTCGATGGCCTTGCGCACCGTGCCCTGGCTGACCTTGAAGCGCGCCGCCAGCTCGAGCTCGCTCGGGATCGCCTCCCCGGGCCGCCACTCGCCGGCTTGCAGGCGCTGCGTCAGCAAGGCCTTGATCTGCTGGTACAGCGGGCTGAACGCCGGCGCGTCGGCCGCCGAGGCGGAGGGCGTGGCAGGAGCGAGCAGCGCGGGTCCGGGCATCCCGAGATTGCAGCACAACCATGCGACGCGCGTCCACGCTGGCGCGCAGCCTGACCTAAACTTGTGGGCTAGCCGCTAGATTCCCTTTCCATCCCCTCCCCTCTTTCTCAACGGAGTTCCCATGAGCAAAGCCCCCGTTCGCGTCGCCGTCACCGGTGCCGCCGGTCAGATTGGTTACGCGCTGCTGTTCCGCATCGCCTCGGGCGAGATGCTCGGCAAGGACCAGCCGGTGATCCTGCAACTGCTCGAGATCCCCGACGAGAAGGCGCAGAACGCGCTGAAGGGCGTGATCATGGAGCTCGACGACTGCGCGTTCCCGCTGCTGGCCGGCGTCGAGGCGCACAGCGATCCGCTGCAGGCGTTCAAGGACACCGACTACGCGCTGCTGGTCGGCGCACGCCCGCGCGGCCCCGGCATGGAGCGCAAGGACTTGCTCTCGGCCAACGCGCAGATCTTCACCGCGCAAGGCAAGGCGCTGAACGCGGTCGCGAGCCGCAACGTCAAGGTGCTGGTCGTCGGCAACCCGGCGAACACCAACGCCTACATCGCGATGAAGAGCGCGCCGGACCTGCCGCGCAAGAACTTCACCGCGATGCTGCGCCTGGATCACAACCGCGCCGCGAGCCAGATCGCCGCGAAGACCGGCAAGCCCGTGGCCGCGATCGAGAAGCTGACCGTCTGGGGCAACCACTCGCCGACGATGTACGCGGACTACCGCTTCGCGACCATCGAAGGCAAGAGCGTCAAGGACCTGATCGCCGACGACACCTGGAACAAGGACACGTTCCTGCCGACGGTCGGCAAGCGCGGCGCGGCGATCATCGCGGCGCGCGGCGTCTCGTCGGCGGCCTCGGCTGCGAACGCGGCGATCGACCACATGCGCGACTGGGCCCTGGGCAGCAACGGCAAGTGGGTCACGATGGGCATCGCGTCGGACGGCCAGTACGGCATCCCGAAGGACGTGATGTTCGGCTTCCCGGTCACGACCGACAAGGGCGAGTGGAAGCTCGTCGAAGGCCTGCCGATCGACGCGTTCAGCCAGGAGCGCCTGGACATCACGCTGAAGGAACTGCTCGAGGAGCAGGACGGCGTGAAGCACCTGCTCTGATGGGCGGCTGACGTCCACGACTTCCTCGAAGCGGAGGCGACGCATGGCGGACTGGAACCCCACGCTGTACAGCCGCTTCGAGGACGAGCGCACCCGCCCGGCACGCGAGCTGCTCGCGCGGGTCGCGCTCGAAGCCCCCGCCGACTCGACGCTGCTGGCCTACGACCTGGGCTGCGGCCCCGGCAATTCGACCGAGCTGCTCGCCGCGCGCTGGCCGCGCGCCGAGATCGTCGGCACCGACAACTCGGCCGCGATGCTGGAGAGCGCACGCGAGCGGCTGCCCGCCGAGCGCTTCCCGCAGGTCCGCTTCGAGTTCTCCGACATCAATGCCTGGCAGCCGCCGCGCGCGCCGCATCTGATCTACGCGAACGCCTCGCTGCAGTGGGTGCGCGACCATGCGAGCACGTTCCCGCGCCTGTTCGACACGCTCGCCCCCGGCGGCGTGCTCGCGGTGCAGATGCCCGACAACCTCGATGAACCCAGCCACCGGCTGATGCGCGAAGTCGCGTCGCAGCCGCCCTATGCAGCGCATCTGGGCGATGCCGCCGCGGTGCGCAGCCGCATCCTGCCGGCCGGCGGCTACTACGACCTGCTGATGCCCGCCGCGGCGAGCGTCGACATCTGGCGCACCGAGTACCAGCACCCGATGGACACGCCGGCGCGCATCGTCGAATGGCTGCGCGCGACCGGACTCAAGTCGTTCGTCGACCCGCTTCCGGCCGATCTGCGCCCCGCGTTCCTCGCCGACTACGAGAAGCGCATCGCCGAGGCCTATCCGGCGCGGGCCGACGGCCGGCGCCTGCTCGCGTTCCCGCGCCTGTTCATCGTCGCGACGCGGCGTGCCTGACGTCGCGACGATCCCGACTATCCGACGACGATGAGCGAAGCATTTCGAGTCCATCCACGCGACGCGCTGTTCGGCGCAGACGAGCCGCTGCCCGCCCCGCTGCCCGTCTGCGATCACTACGCCGGCGTCGAAGCCCGCATGCACAAGAGCCTCGCGCTGCAGGCCGAGCTCGGTCCGGTGTTCGATGTCACGCTGGACTGCGAGGACGGCGCGCCCATCGGCGGCGAGGCCGAGCATGCGCGCATGGCCGCCGAGTTGGTGATGTCCGCGGCCAATGTGCATGGCCGCGTCGGCGCACGCGTGCATCCGGTGGACCACCCGGCGTTTGCGGCCGATGTTTCGACGCTGATCGGCCATGCCGGCACGCGGCTCGCGTACCTGATGGTGCCCAAGGTGGGCGACCTCGCCGAGCTCGAACGCGCGATCGCGCACATCGACCACGAGTCGCGCATCTACGCGCTCGGCCGGACGATCCCGGTGCATGCGTTGATCGAGACGCATGGTGCGCTGCGCGAAGTCGAGGCGATCGCCGCGCACCCGCGCATCGAGTCGCTGTCGTTCGGGTTGATGGACTTCGTCTCGGCACACCGCGGCGCAATCCCGTCGAGCGGGATGAGCGCCGACGGCCAGTTCAGGCATCCGCTGGTCGTGCGCGCGAAACTCGCGATCGCCGCGGCCTGCCACGGCCACGCGAAGACGCCGTCGCACTGCGTCGTCACCGAGTTCAACGATCACAAGGCCGTCACGGCGGCGGCGACGCGCGCCTCGCACGAGCTCGGCTACACGCGCATGTGGAGCATCCACCCGAGCCAGATCGAGCCCATCGTCGAGGCGTTCGCGCCGAGCGCGGCCGAGGTCGAGCATGCGATCGAGATCCTGATCATGGCGCAGGACGCGCAATGGGCGCCGATCCGCCACGATGCGCAGGGGCGCGACACGCTGCACGACCGCGCCAGCTATCGCTACTTCTGGCATGTGCTCGAGCGGGCCCAGCGCACCGGCCAGCCGCTGCCCGCGCAGGTGCGCGAGCGTTTCTTCGCCGAGACATTCGACGCGTGAAAGCGACGTTCGCATGGGCCCTGCCCGGCGATAAACGTGTCGAGACGAAACAGCAACACCGGTTGCGACTTATCTGACAGCCGGCGTCCTGTGCGCTCCATCACAATCCGCGCACCTTTGACCCTTTGAACGAGAGAAGAGGACAACCATGAACATTCGTTGGGCACTTCGTACTTCCGCGGCGATCGCGATCGCCGCCGCGTTCGGCACCGCGTCGGCGCAGACCGCGACCCCCGCCAGCCCGGCCGCGAAGCCGGCCGCCAAGGCCAAGGCGCCGGCCAAGAAGGCGCCACCGGCCAAGGCCGAGCCGGTACCCGAGCCCGCGTCGCAGGCGCAGATCGAGGCCGCCGAGAAGGTCTACTACGGCCTCTATGACTGCGAGTTCAACCAGACGGTCGACATCTCGATCAACCCGAAGTACCCGGCCTGGGTCGATGTCAAGCACGGCAAGTCCGTCTACGTGATGAAGCCGGTGCTGTCGTCGACCGGCGCCATCCGCCTCGAAGACCTGCGCGGCGAAGCATTGATGGTGCAGATCGCCAGCAAGTCCATGCTGCTGAACACGAAGACCGGCACGCGCATCGTCGATGCCTGCGTCAGCCCGAAGCAGCGCGAGCTGATGGAAGCGGCGAAGGTCGCGAAAAGCGCCGAGGGCGCGAGCATGACGACGACCGCGGCACCTGTCACCAAGTAAGCGCGTCGTGACACCCCGCGCCGGCGGCTCTACCCGCCCGGCGCGTCGGCGGCTTGAAGTACGCATGGATCGGTATGTATAATTCGTACATACCGACTCCTGGGAGCGTGTCATGGAAGCCACCGTGGCCGAACGCGGCCAGATCACCCTGCCCAAGGCGGTGCGTGATGCACTGGGGCTGACCAAGGGCACCGTGCTCAAAGTCGAACTCGACGGCGGCCGCATCATCCTGCGCAAGGATGTCAGCGAGGCGCTGCGCCAGGTGCGCGGCAAGTTCAAGCTGGTCGACGGCATCACCCGTACCGACGACGCGATGCGCGCGATCCGCGGCCGCGCTCCCGGCGACCCGCTCGACCGCTGAGGATGATCGCGGTCGACTCCTCGGTGCTGATCGATGTCCTGATCGGCGATCCCGCCCACGGCGAAGCCTCCGAGGCTTGCATAGGCGAAGCGCTGGCAAGCGACGATGTCGTCATCTGCGACGCCGTCGTCGCCGAAGTGCAGGCGATGCTCGACACCTCGGTCAGCTTGATCGACACGCTGTTGCCGCTCGGCATCCGCTACCTGCCGACACAGGAGGCCGCCGCCATGCGTGCCGGCCACATGAACAAGCGCTTTCGCGCACGCGGCGGCAAGCGCGAGCGCGTGGTCGCCGACTTCCTGATCGGCGCGCACGCGTTGCTGCAGTGCGGCGGCCTGATCACGCGAGACGACGGCTTCTTCCGCGACTACTTCAAGGGACTGAAGCTCATCGTCCCGAAGCCCTGAACAACTTCCCCGTCACCGACACTTCATCGTTCGGCCATCGAACCCCACCACCATCGGAGCCCGTCATGCTTCAAGCCTACCGTCAACACGTTGCCGAGCGCGCCGCGCAAGGGATTCCGCCGCTGCCGCTGTCGGCCAAGCAGACCGCGGAGCTGATCGAACTGCTGAAGGCGCCCCCGGCGGGCGAGGAAGCCACGCTGGTCGAGCTGATCACGCACCGCGTGCCGGCCGGCGTGGACGACGCGGCCAAGGTCAAGGCGAGCTACCTCGCCGCGCTCGCGCACGGCACCGAGCGCTGCGTGCTGATCGACCGCCAGAAGGCGACCGAGCTGCTCGGCACGATGCTCGGCGGCTACAACATCAGCCCGCTGGTCAGCCTGCTCGACGATGCCGCGGTCGGCGCGACCGCAGCCGACGCGCTGAAGAAGACGCTGCTGATGTTCGACCAGTTCCACGACGTGCAGGAGAAGGCGAAGGCCGGCAACGCGAACGCGCAGGCCGTGCTGCAGAGCTGGGCCGATGCCGAGTGGTTCACCTCGCGCCCCGAGGTGCCGAAGTCGATCACGGTCAGCATCTTCAAGGTCACCGGCGAGACCAACACCGACGACCTGTCGCCCGCGCCCGATGCTTGGAGCCGCCCCGACATCCCGCTGCACGCGCTCGCGATGCTGAAGAACGCCCGCCCCGGCATCACGCCCGAGGAAGACGGCAAGCGCGGCCCGATCAAGTTCATCGAAGACCTGCGTGCCCAGGGCCATCTGGTCGCCTACGTCGGCGATGTGGTCGGCACCGGCTCCTCGCGCAAGTCGGCGACCAACTCGGTGCTGTGGTGGACCGGCGAGGACATCCCGTTCGTGCCGAACAAGCGCTTCGGCGGCGTCTGCCTGGGCAGCAAGATCGCGCCCATCTTCTACAACACGATGGAAGACGCCGGCGCACTGCCGATCGAGGTGGACGTGAGCCAGATGAACATGGGCGATGTCGTCGAGCTGCGCCCGTACGAAGGCAAGGCACTGAAGAACGGCAACGTCATCGCCGAGTTCAAGGTCAAGAGCGACGTGCTGTTCGACGAGGTGCGTGCCGGCGGCCGCATCCCGCTGATCATCGGCCGCGGCCTGACCGCGAAGGCGCGCGAGGCGCTGGGCCTGCCCGCGTCGACGCTGTTCCGCCTGCCGGTCAGCCCGGCCGACAGCGGCAAGGGCTACACGCTCGCGCAGAAGATGGTCGGCAAGGCCTGCGGCCTGCCGGTCGTCGGCGGCAACCAGACCGGCGTGCGCCCCGGCACCTATTGCGAACCGCGCATGACCAGCGTCGGCTCGCAGGACACGACCGGCCCGATGACGCGCGACGAACTGAAGGACCTGGCCTGCCTGGGCTTCAGCGCCGACCTCGTGATGCAGTCGTTCTGCCACACCGCCGCGTACCCGAAGCCGGTGGACGTGAAGATGCACCACGAGCTGCCCGAGTTCATCAGCACGCGCGGCGGCATCAGCCTGCGGCCGGGCGACGGCGTGATCCACTCGTGGCTGAACCGCCTGCTGCTGCCCGACACGGTGGGCACCGGCGGCGACTCGCACACGCGCTTCCCGATCGGCATCAGCTTCCCGGCCGGGTCGGGCCTGGTCGCGTTCGCCGCGGCGACCGGCGTGATGCCGCTGGACATGCCCGAGTCGGTGCTCGTGCGCTTCAAGGGCACGATGCAGCCGGGCGTCACGCTGCGCGACCTCGTCAACGCGATCCCGCTGTACGCGATCAAGCAAGGCCTACTGACCGTCGAGAAGAAGGGCAAGAAGAACATCTTCAGCGGCCGCATCCTCGAGATCGAAGGGCTGCCGGATCTGAAGGTCGAACAGGCGTTCGAGCTCAGCGACGCGTCGGCCGAGCGCAGCGCCGCCGGCTGCACGGTGCACCTGAACAAGGAACCGATCATCGAGTACGTCAACAGCAACATCGCGCTGATGAAGTGGATGATCGCGAACGGGTACGCCGATGCGCGCAGCCTGCAGCGCCGCATCGCCGCGCAGGAAGCGTGGCTCGCGAACCCGCAGCTGCTGAAGGCCGATGTCGATGCCGAGTACGCCGCGGTGATCGAGATCGACCTGGCCGACGTGCACGAGCCCATCGTCGCGTGCCCGAACGACCCGGACGACGTGAAGACGCTGTCCGAAGTCTCCGGCGCGGTGATCGACGAGGTGTTCATCGGCTCGTGCATGACCAACATCGGCCACTTCCGCGCCGCGTCCAAGCTGCTCGAGGGCAAGCGCGACATCCCGGTCAAGCTGTGGGTCGCGCCGCCGACCAAGATGGACGCGAAGCAGCTCACCGAGGAGGGCCACTACGGCGTGCTGGGCACGGCCGGCGCGCGCATGGAGATGCCCGGCTGCAGTCTGTGCATGGGCAACCAGGCGCAAGTCAAGGAAGGCGCGACGGTGTTCTCGACCAGTACCCGCAACTTCCCGAACCGGCTGGGCAAGAACTCGAACGTGTACCTGGGCTCGGCCGAGCTCGCGGCGATCTGCTCGAAGCTCGGTCGCATCCCGAGCAAGACCGAGTACATGGAAGGCATGGGCGTGCTGAACGCGGCCAGCAGCAAGGTCTACCAGTACCTGAATTTCGATCGGATCGAGGAGTACACCGGCGCGACGGCCTGACCGGCGGAGGCAAATCCCGTTCGAGCTATCGGGCTGCAGCGAGTCCGTTCGGGCTGAGCCTGTCGAAGCCCTGCTCGATTCGCCACCAGCGCTTCGACCGGCTCAGCGCGAACGGGGTTGCTTGCGCGCCGTCTTTCTTCGTGAGGCCGCGTCAGGGCGCACTGAAGCGAACGATGCTTTCGCGCGTCAGCACGTACAGCGCGCCGTCGCTGCCGGCCAGCATGTCGACCGGAAAACCGGACACGCTGCCGAACGCGTAGGCCGCGCCGTTGGCCGCGTCGTAGCGCGCCACGAACTTCGCGAGAAAGTCGGCGAAGTAGTAGCTGTCGCGATAGGCCGCCGGGAACGCGCCCGTGGTCGGGTAGAACGTGCCGCCGGCGATCGCTCCGCCGGTGAAGAAGCCGCCTGGGCCCGAGCCGGCCGGCGACGCTGCGGTGTGCTTGTAGGCGAACAGCGGCGCGGTCACGCCGCCCGCGCTGGTCGGCCCTTCGGTCGCGGGCCATCCGTAGTCCGCGCCGGCTGCGCCGAGGTCGATCTCCTCCCACGTGCTCGCGCCGACGTCGTTGATGTGGATGCGCCCGGTGCCCGGCTGCACCGCGAAACTGAACGGGTTGCGCAGCCCGCGCGCCCAGATCGCGCGGTTCAGCCCCGAGGTGCTCGCATAGAACGGGTTGTCGGTCGGGATCGTGCCATCGTCGTTGAAGCGCAGCAGCTTGCCGAGCACGGTTGTCAGCAGCGGCGCATTGGCACCGTTCGCGTTCTCGCCGACACCGACGTAGAGCTTGCCGTCCAGGCCGAAGTGCATGCCGCCGCCGTTGTGGTTGGTCGCGCTCGACAGCGCCGGCAGATCGGCGATGCGCAGCTCGCTGCCGCTGCTCGCGACATCCGGGTTTGCCGGGCTGGCCGTGTAGCGGCTGATCCGGTTGTGCGTGCCGCTCTCCGTGGTCGTGTGGTAGACGTAGACATAGCCGTTGTTCGCGAAGTCCGGATGCAGCGTGACGCCGATCAGCCCGCGCTCGCCGCTCGAATCGACCGTGAGCGTGATGAACGGCGTCGCCAGCAGCACCCCGTTCTTCACCACGCGCAGCGTCCCGCCCTGCTCCGCCACGAAGAAGCGGCCATCGGGCGCCTGTGCGATCGCAGTCGCCTTGCTCAAGCCGGTGACCCAGCCTTCGTCTCGCGTGAAGCCGGCCGGCGCCGCGCGGCTGCCGCCGAACTGCACGGTCGCGGACGACCATGCCGAGACGTTGCCGTCCGCATCGCGGGCCCGCACTCGCACGACATGCTGTCCCGAGGCATAGGCGGTCGAATCGAGGCTGACCGAATACGGCGATGCGCCGGTTTGCGTGGACCCGACCTGCGCGCCGTCGACTTGAAATTCGACGCCGGTGATACCGACATCGTCGCTGGCCGTGGCGGTCAGCGCGAGCGTGCCGGTCAGGCTGGTCGCGAGATCGGCCGGCGCCGTCAATGTCGCGGTTGGCGACTGCGAGCTACTGCCCATGCCACCGACGCCTCCCCCACCGGCGCCGCCACCGCAGGCGGCGAGCAGCACCGTCAACGCGACAACGGCGCCCCTGCGCACGTAGCACCTCGTGTAGCCCCTGAGGATCTGCATCGCGACCGCTCCTTGTCGGTTGACTCCTGCGGTCGACGCCGTGCCATCGGTCAGTCCGTCAGTCGTTCTCCGGCGCGATCTCCGTCGCATAGTCGACCAGTGCGCCCAGGATATCGTGAGCGCGCTGATCCGCGCTGTCCTGCATGGTTTCTTCGAGTAAGTCGATGCGCTCGAAGAACGCCTGCAGCGTCAGCGCGCCGCCGGCCCCGTCGTGCAGGCGATGCGCACAGTGCTCGTGCCACTGGCGCTGCTCGACCTCGCTCAGCGTCGCCGGGAAATTGCGCGCGCGGTAGCGGAACAGCAGCTCGGCCAGCCGCGGGTCGCTGAACGCCGGCCGCTTGGCCGCGAGCTGCTCGGGCGACAGCGTGCGCAGCCGCTGCAGCGTGCGGCGGTCGTCGTCGCCGATGAAGCCGCCGTACAGGTCCTCGTCGACATCGACCGCGGCTTCGCCGTTGCGCGCCGGTCGCTCATACACCGCGGGCCAGATGCCCGCGAGCAGATGCGCCTTCGCGGCCGCGAGCTCGGCATGGCGCAGGCCTTGCGCGATGTCGATGCCGAAGCGCGTCGCGGTCTCGGCGTTCAGCGTCTTCAGGTTCGCGATCACGACCGGCGACTTGTTCAGATGCAGCGTCTTGATCGGCAGCCGCGTCACGCCTTCGGCCAGCTCCTCGGCACGCGTGAACAGCCGCAGGCGGATCGCTTCGGCATCGAGCTCGAACAGCTCGGTCGGGTCGCTCGCCAGGTCCCAGACGATCACCTCGTTGCGGTTGCTCGGGTGCGGCGCGAGCGGCCACACGAGCGCGAGGCAGCCGCGCTCGATCGGGTACATGCCCGAGACGTGCAGGAACGGCAGGCCCTGATTCTGCGCGAGCGCCATCTCGGCGACGACCGCGTCGCGCTTGCGCAGCTTCAGGCAGAAGTCCCACAGGCGCGGCTGGCGCGTCTTGATCAGCCGCGCGATGGCGATCGTCGCGCGCACGTCGGCCAGTGCGTCGTGCGCATCAGCGTGCGCGATGCCGTTCGCGCGGGTCAGGTCCTCGAGCTTGAACGACGGGCGGCCGTCCGGGTGCTTAGGCCAGGCAATGCCGTCGGGGCGCAGCGCCCAGGTGACGCGCACCACGTCGAGCAGGTCCCAGCGGCCGCAATCGTTCTGCCACTCGCGCGCATACGGGTCCATCAGGCACCGCCAGAACAGGTGGCGCGTGACCTCGTCGTCGAAGCGGATCGAGTTGTAGCCCACGCCTATCGTGCCGGGCCGCGCCAGCTCGCGCTCGATCGTGTCGGCGAACGCGTGCTCGGGCATCCCCTGCGCGAGGCAGGTCTGCGGCAGGATGCCGGTCAGCAGGCACGACTCCGGGTCGGGCAGGTAGTCGGGCGCCGGCCGGCAGTAGTGCATCAGCGGCTCGCCGATCTCGTTCAGGTCGGCATCGGTGCGGATGCCGGCGAACTGCGCGGGCCGGTCGCGGCGCGGGACGCGGCCGAAGGTCTCATAGTCGTGCCAAAAGAAACTGAGGTCGGGCATCGGCGGAATCTACCAGTACGGGCACCGTGCTGCGTCGCGCGGCCTTCGGCTATGCTGGCACGCTCTTTCACTCCCCCATCCGAGATTCACCCATGACCCGCGTCTACAACTTCAGCGCCGGCCCTGCCGTCCTGCCCGAGTCCGTCCTGCGCCAGGCCGCGGACGAAATGCTCGACTGGCATGGCACGGGCATGTCGGTGATGGAGATGAGCCACCGCGGCAAGGAGTTCATCTCGATTCACGCGGAGGCCGAGGCGCTCTTGCGCGAGCTGCTCGCGGTGCCGACGAATTACAAGGTGCTGTTCATGCAGGGCGGCGCGATCGGCGAGAACGCGATCGTGCCGATGAACATGCTGCGCGGCAAAACGTCGGCCGACTACATCAACACCGGCGAGTGGTCGAAGAAGTCGATCAAGGAAGCGAAGAAGTACGCGAAGGTCAACGTCGCGGCCAGTTCCGAGGAGACGAAGTTCGACCGCATCCCCCCGCGCGAGACCTGGCAGCTCGACCCGAACGCGGCGTACGTGCACATCTGCGCGAACGAGACCATCGGCGGGATCGAGTACCACACGATCCCCGACACCGGCGACGTGCCGCTGATCGCCGACGTCTCGTCGGACATCCTCAGCAAGCCGCTGGACGTCTCGAAGTTCGGGCTGCTGTACGGCGGCGCGCAGAAGAACATCGGCCCGGCCGGACTGACCATCGTGATCGTGCGCGACGACCTGCTGGGCGGCGCGCTGCCGATCACGCCGTCGGCGTTCAACTACACCGAGCAGGCCGAGAACGACTCGATGCTGAACACGCCGCCGACCTACGCGATCTACATCGCCGGGCTGGTGTTCAAGTGGATCAAGGAGCAAGGTGGCCTGGCCGCGATGGCCGCGCACAACCGCGCGAAGGCCGCGGTGCTGTACAAGTTCCTCGACGACAGCGACTTCTACGTCAGCCCGATCGTGCCGCAGGACCGCTCGCTGATGAACGCCCCGTTCAAGCTGCGCGACGAATCGCTGGATGCGGCATTCCTCAAGGGCGCCGAGGAGCGCGGCATGGTGCAGCTGAAGGGCCACCGCTCGGTCGGCGGCATGCGCGCGTCGATGTACAACGCGATGCCGGTCGAAGGCGTGCGCGCGCTGGTCGCCTACATGAAAGAGTTCGAATCGCGCCATGGGTGATGGGGCACCCGGCAGCGGGGTACCCCTGCCACCCGCCGAGCGGGTCGCCGGCCGCCTTGGGAGCGGCCCGGCGGCGGCCGGCGGGGCCGCCGGCGGGCAGCGCTTCCGGGTTCTGGTGCTGAACCAGATCTCGCCGAAAGGGTTGAAGCGCCTGCCCGCCGAGCGCTACGAGACGTCCAAGGACGGTCATCACACTCATCACGCCACGCCGGGCGAGCCCGATGCGATCCTCGTGCGCTCGGCCGACCTGCATTCGATGCAGATTCCAGCCAGCGTCAAGGCGATCGCGCGCGCCGGCGCCGGCGTCAACAACATCCCGGTCACCGCGATGAACGCGCGCGGCGTGCCGGTGTTCAACGCACCGGGCGCGAACGCCAACGCGGTCAAGGAGCTGGTGCTCGCCGGCATGCTGCTGGCCGCGCGCAACCTGCCCGATGCGCTGCGTTTCGTCGGCGGGCTGGACCCGAAGGCGCCGGGCATGGACAAGACCGTCGAGGACGGCAAGAAGGCCTTCGCCGGCTTCGAGCTCGCCGGTCACAGCCTGGGCGTGATCGGCCTCGGCAAGGTCGGCTGCCTGGTCGCCGACGCGGCGATCAAGCTCGGCATGGACGTGCTGGGTTACGACCCGCACATCACGGTCGACGCCGCGTGGAGTCTGCCGTCGCAGGTCAAGAAGGCCGGCAGCGTCAACGAGGCGCTGAAGGCCTGCGACTTCGTCACGCTGCACGTGCCGCTGGTCGACGCGACGCGCGACATGGTCAACGGCGACAACATCGTGCTGATGCGCGACGGCGCGGTGCTGATGAACTTCTCGCGCGAAGGCGTGGTCTCCGAGGCCGCGGTGCTGCACGCGCTGAACGGCGGCAAGCTCGGCTGGTACGCCTGCGACTTCCCGAGCCCGGCCAGCCACGGGCACCCGCGCGTGATCGCGCTGCCGCACCTGGGCGCGTCGACGCGCGAAGCCGAGGAGAACTGCGCGGTGATGGTGGTCGACCAGCTGCGCGCCTTCCTCGAGCACGGCGATGTGGTCAACGCCGTCAACTTCCCCGAGGTGACGATGGCGCGCGAATCGGCCTACCGGGTCGCGATCGCGAATGCGAACGTGCCCAACATGCTCGGGCAGATCTCGACCGCGATGGCGAATGCCGGGTTGAACATTCACAACATGGTCAACAAGTCGCGGGGGGATATGGCGTACACGCTCGTCGACGTGGACAGCCCGGTGGCGACGCAAGTGTTGGATGCGATACGAGCGATCGAGGGCGTGCTGTCGGTGCGGTACTTGCCGCAGCCCTAACGCCACTCATAACGCCTCTTATCTCAACGCCAGAGCGGGCGCTACTGTCAGCTCTTACAGGGGCGGTCCGCCTGCAACACTCGCCACGGGCAGGCTGGACACGTCCTGCTGCATTTCTGGTAGAAACATCACCGATTGTTTCCTGCACTCTGTCCGAGCGTCATGTTCGGACGCACCGCTGCACGAAGGAGCCGGGTGACCCAGATCGACGTGGGGAACGTGAGCAGGGCTCGCCGCAGGCGCGGGAGATGGCAGCGCGCGTTGCTGCTGGTGGCCGGCGTGTGGACGCTGGCGGTCGCGCTGACGGCGTGGTGGCTGGTCGAGAGCCGCCTGCATGAGTACCGGGAGCAATCGCTCTCGACCTCGACGGTGCGACTGAACGCGATCAAGGACACGCTCGCGATCACGCTGCGCCAGCTCAGCGCGCTGCCGCTGAACCTGGCGCACCGCAACGCGGTGCTCGCGTTCTTCGATGCGACCGACAAGAACACGCGCGACGCGGCCAAGCGCGACGTCGACCGCGAGCTGGACCGCACCGCGGCCGACTTCGGCCTGCCGCTGGCGCTGCTGCTGAACCGCGACGGCCTGATCGCCGCGACCACCGGCCCGGGGCGCAACGCACCGCCGAACCTGGGCAACAACCTGTCGCACCGCGAGTACTTCGTCGAGGCGCTCGCGAAAGGCCGCGCGATGCAGTTCCTGCTCGGCCGTGCGACGCGTCAACCGGGGCTGTACTTCGCGAACCGGATCGAGCGCGACGGCACCGCGGTCGGCGTCGCGGTCATCAAGCAGGACGCCGAGACGCTGAACCGCCTGCTGAAGGATCCCGACGGCAGCCGCATCTTCGTCAGCGATTCGAATGGCGTCGTCGTGCTCGGCGGCCACGCCGACATGCTGCTGATGCGCCTGCCCGGCGCGCCGTCGCGAGCGGAGGCCCTGTACACCGAGCTGTACCAGCGCGTTCCGGCAGCGCTGCCCTGGCAGACCTCGCGCATCAGCCTGAGCGGCGGCCGCAGCCAGCTGGTGACGACGATAGACGGAATGCGCCACCTGACGATCTCGTCGCCGCTGGGCGAGACGCCGCTGACGGTCTGGGTCGCCGACCCGCTCGACGAAGAGCCGCAGATCGCCCGCAGCATCGTGATCGGCGCCGTCGGCATCTGGGCCGCCGGTGCGCTGTTGATCTGGGTGAGCTGGCGCCGCCTGCAGGCGCTGGACGACGCGCTGCGAGCGCGTCGCGAGATCTTCGAGCTGACGCAGGCGCTGCCGCTGACGGTGTTCCGCTACCACCAGCCGATCCGGGGACCGGCGCGCTTCAGCTTCATCGGGCGCGGCGCCGAGGAGCTGTTCGGCGTCGGGCCCGGCACACTGCAGCGCGACCCGCAGCTGCCCTGGCGGCTCGCCGGCACCGGAGACCATCCGCCGACCCGCCCGCTGGAGTTCCTCGTGCGGCGCGGCCCCGCTGCGGGCCGCAACGACGGTGCCGCCGGCGACGATGACGACAGCAGCAGCATCTGGCTGCTGGCCGACAGCACGCTGACCTTGGAGCCCGACGGCGGCTCGACCTACAACGGCTACTGGCTCGACGTGTCGCTGCGCCGCGAGACCGAGGCGCGCTTCGCCGCGGTGTTCGAGCACGCGCCGGCCGGCTACGTGTTCTTCGATGCGCCGCACGGCATCAACCATGCCAACGCGGCGTGCCTGCGCCTGTTCGGCACCCACGATCCGCACCAGCTGCTCGGCCGGCACCTGTGGCTGCCCGGGCTGTCGCCGGAGCGGCAGCCCGACGGCGAGCGCAGTCTCGACCGTGCGCTCGCGGAGCTGCGCAAGCACCGGCAGAGCGGGCACCGCGCGCATTCGTTCGAATGGCGCTTTCAGCGCTTCGACGGCTCGAGCTTCGATGCCGACATCGGCGTGATCGCGCTCGAGTGGGAAGGCACGCCGCGGTTCTGCGCGGTGATCCAGGACATCACCGCGCGCAACCAGGCCGCCGCCGCGATGCGCCAGGCACGCGAAGCGGCCGAGACGGCGAGCCGGACCAAGTCCACCTTCCTCGCCAACATGTCGCACGAGCTGCGCACGCCGATGAACGCGATCATCGGCATGACCCATCTCGCGCTCGAGGACGGCCTGCCCGAGAAGCAGCGGGACTACATCGAGAAGGCGCACAGCTCGGCCCGCAACCTGCTGCAGATCCTCAACGACATCCTCGACGTCTCGAAGATCGAGGCCGGCCAGATGATGCTCGAGCGCATCGACTTCGAGCTCGAGTCGGTGGTCGCCGAGATGGCCGACGTGCTGGGCCTGAAGGCCGACGAAAAAGGCCTGGAGCTGCTGTTCAGCGCCTCGCCGGACCTGCCCACACGCCTGGTCGGCGATCCGTCGCGGTTGCGCCAGGTGCTTGTGAACCTGGGCGGCAATGCGATCAAGTTCACCGACCGCGGCGAGGTCGTGATCGAGATGGGCATCGAATCGGAGAGCGACGAGCACGTCGTGCTGCATGCCTGCGTGCGCGACACCGGCGTCGGCCTGAGCGAAGACGAGATCGGGCGGCTGTTCCAGCCGTTCATCCAGGCCGACAGCTCGACCACGCGGCGTTTCGGCGGCACCGGGCTCGGGCTCGTGATCAGCAAGCAGCTGGTCGAACGCATGGGCGGCAGGCTTTGGGTCGAAAGCACGCCGGGCCAGGGCTCGGCGTTCCATTTCAGCGCGCGCTTCGGCCGCAGCATGCCGCGTGCGCCGGCTCGGGTCTGGATGGCGCACGAGCTGCGCGGCACGCATGCGCTGCTGGTCGACGACAACGCCGCCGCGCTGGACGTGCTGGGCCGCATGCTCGAGGCGCTGGGCGTCGCGGTCGACAAGGCCGAGAGCGGCGAGCAGGCGCTGGCGCTGGTCGACGCCGCACCGCAGCGCTACGACTGGTTCCTGCTCGACTGGAAGATGCCGGAGATGGACGGCGTGGCCTGCGCGAAGCGCATCATCGAACGCCACCCGACGCTGCGCCCGTGCATCCTGCTGGTCACCGCGTTCGCACGCGACGATGCGCTGCGCGCCGCCGGCCGACTGCCGCTGGCCGGCGTGCTGCACAAGCCGGTCACGCCGTCCGGCCTGCACGACTGCCTGCTGCAGGCGCGACGCCGCAGCGTCCCGGCCGCGGCGGTCACCGCGCAGCGGACGGTGCAGCCGTCGGCGCTCTCGGAGGCGGTGCTGCAGCGGCTGAACGGCGCGCGCATCCTGGTCGTCGAGGATCACCCGCTGAACCAGCAGCTCGCGACCGAGCTGCTGAAGCGCGCCGGCATGGAGGTCGTCATCGCCAGCGATGGCCGCGACGCCCTGGCGCGGCTGGCCGACAGCGGCCCGTTCGATGGCGTGCTGATGGACTGCCAGATGCCGGTGATGGACGGCTACGACGCGACCCGCGAGCTGCGCACGAACCCCGCGTGGCAGCGGCTGCCGGTGATCGCGATGACCGCCAGCGCGCTCGCCGAGGACCGCGACCGCGCTCTCGCCAGCGGCATGAACGCACACATCACGAAGCCGATCAACGTCGAGGCGATGCTGCGCACGCTGGCCGAGTGGGTGCGCGGCGGGCCGGCGGCCGTGCGCGCCGCCGCCGAAGCGCCCTCCCCGGCGCCTTCCGACGCTCCATCGGACGCAGCGATCAACACCGCCGACGGCCTGGCCTACTGCATGGGCAACGACGAGCTGTACGGCCGGCTGCTGCACGGCTTCCGGCATCGCGAGCAGGCGTTCGCGACCGACGTGCAGCAGGCGCTGGCCGACGCGCGCTGGGCCGACGCGCAGCGCCGCACCCACGACATGAAAGGCCTGGCCGGCACGATAGGCGCGAACCGGCTGCGCAGCGCCGCGCACGCGCTGCAGGAGGCCCTGGCGGCGCGCCGCGAGACCGAGACGCTGGCGGCGCTGGCGCTGGTCCAGAACGAGCTCGCCGCGGCGCTGGCCGAGATCGCGCGGCTCGTGCCGCCTTCGCTGTAACGGCGCTTGACGGCACGCGGCCCGCGAATAGCGAAGTCGGCGCTCGGGTTCTGCAACGCGGTCTTTGCCCGGCAGCACGCTTGCGTCCAAAATCGCCCGGATTCGCTCCTCCATCAACGCCAAGAAGAGGTTCGCCCCCATGCCCACCCCACACGACCACGCCTTCGCATCCACGCTGAAGACCTTCAAGACCGCTTCCGGCAAGGCCGGCCAGTTCTACTCGCTGCCCGAGCTCGCCAAGACGTATCCGAACGTGAACCGGTTGCCGGTCTCGGTCCGCATCGTGCTCGAGAGCGTGCTGCGCAACTGCGACGGCAAGAAGGTCACGAAGGAGCATGTCGCCGAGCTCGCGAACTGGAAGCCGAACGCGACGCGCACCGACGAGATCCCGTTCGTCGTCGCCCGCGTCGTGCTGCAGGACTTCACCGGCGTGCCGCTGCTGGCGGACCTGGCGGCGATGCGCTCGGTCGCGAAGAGCCTGGGCAAGAACCCGAAGACGATAGAGCCGCTGGTGCCGGTGGACCTGGTGGTCGACCATTCGATCATGGTGGACCACTACGGCACGAAGAACGCGCTGGACCTGAACATGAAGCTCGAGTTCCAGCGCAACGAGGAACGCTACCAGTTCATGAAGTGGGGCATGCAGGCGTTCGACACGTTCGGCGTCGTGCCGCCGGGCTTCGGCATCGTGCACCAGGTCAACCTGGAGTACCTGGCGCGCGGGGTGCACAAGACCGCCGACAACGTCTACTACCCCGACTCGCTGGTCGGCACCGACAGCCACACGACGATGATCAACGGCATCGGCGTGGTCGGCTGGGGCGTGGGCGGGATCGAGGCCGAGGCCGGCATGCTGGGCCAGCCGGTCTACTTCCTGACGCCGGACGTCGTCGGCTTCGAGTTCAAGGGCAAGCTGCGCGAAGGCGTGACCGCGACCGACCTGGTGCTGACCGTCACCGAGATCCTGCGCAAGGAGAAGGTCGTCGGCAAGTTCGTCGAGTTCTTCGGCGAAGGCACCGCCAGCCTCGCGCTGCCGGATCGCGCGACGATAGGCAACATGGCGCCCGAGTACGGCGCGACGATGGGCTTCTTCCCGGTCGACGACAAGACCATCGAGTATTTCCGCGGCACCGGCCGCACGCGGGACGAGATCGAAGCGTTCGAAGCCTACTTCAAGGCGCAGAAGCTGTTCGGCGCGCCGCGCTCGGGCGAGGTCGACTACACCAAGGTCGTCACGCTGGATCTCGGCACCGTCGCGCCCAGCCTGGCCGGCCCGAAGCGCCCGCAGGACCGCATCGAGATCGGCCACGTCAAGAACCAGTTCATCTCACTGTTCAGCAAGCCGGTTGCCGAGAACGGCTTCAACCTGCCGGCCGAGACGCTGCACACGCGCGTGCTCGTCAGCGGGAAGGAAGCGCCGGCCGACGCATCGCCGCCCGACCACCCGAACAACCCGCCGGGCGCGCCCCGCCAGGTCGTCGAGATGAGCGCGAACAAGCCGACGCTGGAAGCTGCGCAGGCTGAGGTCCGTACCGAGCAGCCGAAGGTCGGCGACCTGTCGCTGGGCCACGGCGACGTGCTGATTGCCGCGATCACCTCGTGCACGAACACCTCGAACCCGAGCGTGATGCTGGGCGCCGGTCTGCTCGCGAAGAAGGCGGTCGAGGCGGGCCTGAAGGTCGCGCCGCACATCAAGACCTCGCTTGCGCCGGGCTCGCGCATCGTCACCGAATACCTCGAGAAGGCCGGCCTGCTGCCGTATCTCGAGAAGCTCGGCTTCGCACTCGCCGCGTACGGCTGCACGACCTGCATCGGCAACGCCGGCGACCTGCGGCCCGAGTTCAACGACGCGATCACGAAGAACGACCTCGTCTGCGCCGCCGTGCTGTCGGGCAACCGCAATTTCGAGGCGCGCATCCACCCGAACATCAAGGCGAACTTCCTCGCGAGCCCGCCGCTGGTCGTCGCGTACGCGATCGCCGGCACGGTGCTGAAGGACCTGATGACCGAGCCGGTCGGCAAGGGCAAGGGCGGGCGCGACATCTATCTCGGCGACATCTGGCCCACGAGCGAAGAGGTCCATGCGCTGATGAAGTACGCGATGAACGGCGAGGTGTTCAAGCAGAACTACGACCAGGTCAAGACCAAACCCGGCAAGCTCTGGAACGACATCAAGGGCGTGAAGGGCCAGGTCTACGACTGGCCGAAGTCGACCTACATCGCCGAGCCGCCGTTCTTCGAGAAGTTCGGCATGGAGCCGGCGGCGCTGGACGTGGGCGTCAAGGGCGCGCGCGCGATGGCGCTGTTCGGCGACTCGATCACGACCGACCACATCTCGCCGGCCGGTTCGATCAAGGAATCGTCGCCGGCCGGCCTCTGGCTCAAGGAGCACGGCGTGCTGAAGGCCGACTTCAACTCGTACGGCTCGCGCCGCGGCAACCACGACGTGATGATGCGCGGCACCTTCGCGAACGTGCGCATCAAGAACCTGATGATTCCGCCGCTGCCGGACGGCTCGCGCGAGGAAGGCGGCATCACGCTGTTCCAGCCTGACGGCGAGAAGATGTTCATCTACGACGCGGCGATGAAGTACATCGCGCAGGGCACGCCCACCATCGTGTTCGGCGGCGAGGAGTACGGCACCGGCTCCAGCCGCGACTGGGCGGCCAAGGGCACGCAGCTGCTGGGCATCAAGGCCGTGGTCGCGAAGAGCTTCGAGCGCATCCACCGCAGCAACCTCGTCGGCATGGGCGTGCTGCCGCTGCAGTTCAAGCCCGGCGACTCGTGGGAGTCCGTCGGCATCAAGGGCAACGAGACCTTCGACATCGAACTCGGCGCCGAGATCAAGCCGCAGCAGGCCGCGACGCTGGTCATCACGAACCCCGACGGCGCGAGCCGCCGCGTGCCGCTGATCCTGCGGATCGACACGCCAATCGAGGTCGACTACTACAAGCACGGGGGCATCCTGCCGTTCGTTCTCCGGCAGCTACTCGCGGCATGAAGTGACCACCCCCGGAGCGGCTTCGCCGCTCCCCCTCAAGGGGGCGACGCCAGCGGACCGGCCAAGCCGGATCCGCGGCGTCCGCTTGGTTGTGCTGGGTCGTGCATCGAGTGTGGCGTTTTTGGACGCCATGGAGAACTGAGAACAGTACGTGGAGCCGTTCAAGAACCTGATCAACCCGGGTACGGTGCGCGAGATCGGCGCGCAGCTGGCGCGCGCCTGGCCCGCGTTCGATCGCAAACGGTTCGAGAAGCTCGCGGCGACGGGGCTGGAGGCGCTCGAGTTCAAGGCACGCGCCCGGCATGTGGCCGACGCGCTCGAAGCCACGCTGCCCGATGACTTCGACGCCGCGGCCGCGGTGCTCGAGGCCAGCCTTGCGCCGGTGGGCACCAGCCGCAGCACGGTCGCGCCCGACGCGCCGCGCGGCGACGGCTTGAACGGCTGGGCCGTCTGGCCGCTGGGAGACTATGTCGCGCGGCGCGGCCTCGCGACACCCGAACGCGCGCTGCGCACGCTGCATGCGCTGACGCAGCGCTTCACCGCCGAATGGCCGTTGCGCACGTTCATCGAAGCCCATCCCGAGCTGACCTTCGCGACGCTCGCGGTCTGGGCGCAGGACGCGAGCGAGCACGTGCGCCGCCTGGTCAGCGAAGGGAGCCGGCCGCGCCTGCCGTGGGGGCTGCAGCTCAAGGGCCTGATCGCCGATCCGTCACCGACCCTGCCGCTGCTGCTCGCGCTGCAGGACGACGAGAGCGAGTACGTGCGGCGCAGCGTCGCGAACCACCTGAACGACATCGCGAAGGACCATCCCGAGATCGTCGCGGCCTGGGTCGAGACGCATCTGCTCGAGGCCTCGGCGCAGCGCCGGGCGCTGCTGCGCCACGCGAGCCGCACGCTGATCAAGCGCGGCGACCCGCGCATGCTGAAGGCCTGGGGACTGGGCCGCAAGCTGCGCGGCGCCGCGACGCTGGCGCTGGCGCCGAAGCGCGTCGCGCTCGGCGACAGCCTCGAGCTCGCGATCACGCTGCAATCGAGCGCCCGCACCACGCAGAAGCTGGTCGTCGACTATGCGGTGCACCACGTCAAGGCCAACGGCGCGACCTCGCCGAAGGTGTTCAAGGGCTGGGTGCTGGAGCTCGCGCCCGGCGAGGAACGGGCGCTGCGCAAACGCCATTCGCTGCGTGTGATCACGACGCGGCGCTATCACGCGGGGCGGCACGCGGTGGACCTGCTGGTCAACGGCGAGGTCGTCGCGAGCGCGGGGTTCGATCTGCGGACGGCTTAAGCCATCCCATTCCGTTCGGGCTGCGCTTGGCTAAGCCATGGTGCACGGGGCAGCAGCCCTTCGACAAGCTCAGGGCGAACGGGCATCGTGTGGGTGCCTCCTTCGTTCGGGCTGAGCACCTCCACCCCGTTCGGGCTGAGCACCTCCACTCCGTTTGGGCTGAGCACCTCCACCCCGTTCGGGCTGAGCTTGTCGAAGCCCTGGTGCCACTTGCACCGGCCCTTCGACAAGCTCAGGGCGAACGGGGACCGTGCGCGTGGCTCCTCCACCCCGTTCGGGCTGAGGTATCGAAGCCCTGGTGGCGGTGCTCAGTGCGGCCCTTCGATGTGGTGGGCCCGGATTCCAACTCAACGAGCCGACACGCGCCCCGCCCAATCCTCGGCATCGAACCCCACCGTGATCCTCCCGTCGCCCCACTCCACCACCGGCCGCTTGATCACGCTGGGCTGGTCCAGCATCACCCGCTTCGCGCTCGCCGCATCGACGGCCGACGCGCGCACCGCGTCCGCCAGCTTGCGCCAGGTCGTGCCCTGGCGGTTCAGCAGCCGCTCCCAGCCCGCCGCCTTCAGCCATGCATCGAGGCGCGCGACCGGCACGCCGGCTTTCTTGAAATCGTGGAACACGACCTCGGCCCCGTGCTCCGCCAGCCAGGCGCGCGCCTTCTTGACCGTGTCGCAGTTCGGGATGCCATAGAGGGTGATGCTGCTGCTCATCGAATCGACTCAACCTTCACGAGTTTTCTGGCCGTCGCAGGCCGGGTCGGTGCCGAGACTGGCTTCGGTGACGCGGCCCAGCCCGGCGTCGCCAATGGAGATCTGGTACCAGACGCAATCGCCGGTGGCGTAGCGGTAGTTCCAGACCTGGATTTTCTGCCACGACACGTTGAACACCTGCGCGGGGCGGCCAAGCCGCATGCGGACGTCGAGCGCCGACATGCCCGGCTGGATCGTCGCGAAGTTCGCCTCGGTCAGCACCTGGCGGTTCGCGACGAGCTTGCCGGCGGCATCGAAGTCCAGCATCCAGGTCTGCCGGCCGAACGAGCCTTGCGCGAACTCGAGCCGCGTGCCGCCGCCGGCCAGCGGGTATTCGCCGGTCGGCCCGAAGGCGCCGTGGCGCACGCTCGCGATGTCGGTTCCCAGCGGCGTCGCGCCCGGCATCAGGCCGGCGCATCCGGTGGCAGCCAGGGCGAGCACGGCGGCGAACACCTGGATCGCGGTGATGCGCCAAAGCCGCTTCGTCGGTCGTCGTGCACTCATGGGGATCTCCTTGGTCGCGCGCAGCGCATGGCTGCGATCCGCCGCCGCGCCGAAAGTTGCCGCTCTCTAGAATGCCTCGGATGCATCCGTTGCCCACGTTCGTCCAACCGGTGGCTGAAGGCCTCTACGCGATCGACACTGGTTTCCATCGACCGAATTTTGACGCCGCGTACCTGATCGTCGACGAGGGGCGCGCCGCGTTCGTCGACACCGGCACCAACCACTCGGTGCCCCGCCTGCTGGAAACCCTGCAGGCCCTGGAGCTGTCACGCGACGCGGTCGACTACGTGATCCCGACGCACGTGCACCTCGACCACGCCGGCGGCGCCGGCCTGCTGATGAGCGAGCTGCCGCGCGCGACGCTGGTCGTGCATCCGCAGGGCGCGCCGCATCTGATCGACCCGCATTTCCTGATCCAGAGCGCCACCGGCGTCTACGGCCCCGACGAGATGGCGCGTTCGTACGGCACCGTGATCGGCGTGCCGCCAAAACGCGTGCTGCGCAGCACCGACGGCATGGAGCTCACGCTCGGCAGCCGGCGTCTGACCTTGCTCGACACGCCGGGCCACGCGCGCCACCACCACTGCATCTGGGACGAGCGCACCCGCGGCTTCTTCACCGGCGACACCTTCGGGCTGTCGTACCGCGAGTTCGACACCGCGGCCAACGGCCCGTGGCTGATGCCGACGACCACGCCGGTGCAGTTCGACCCCGAGGCCTTGCGCGTCTCGGTGGCGCGCCTGCTCGACTACTCGCCCGACGCGATGTACCTGACCCATTACGGCCGCGTCGGCAACGTGCGCCGGCTCGGCGCCATGTTCCTCGAACAGCTGGATGCGATGGTCGCGCTCGGGCTGTCGCGCGGCAGCGCGCCGCTGGACGCCACCGCGCGCCACCATGCGCTGCTGGACGGCCTGGCCGCGATCCATCTGCGCAGCCTGCGTGCACACGGCTGCACGCTCGCCGAGGCGCACATCCGCGAGCTGCTCGCGCTCGATCTGGAGCTGAACGCGCAAGGGATCGCGGTCTGGCTGGAGCGGCGGAAGCGGGCGCGATGAACACACATCCGTTGATGCCGGTCTGACGCGCCGCGGTTCAGCGCCTACTCCGGCGTCACATCGGCGACGCCTGCGCCGCGGCCGAGCGGCGATCAGGCCGCGACCGCGCGCGGCGCGAGCCGTGCCTCGCGGATCGGCAGATTGACCAGCGCTGCGCCGACGGCGAGCACGATGTCGGCGTACCACATCCAGTCGTAGGCGCCGGTCCACTCGAACGCCTTGCCGCCCATGTACGCGCCGAGGAAGCCGCCGATCTGGTGCGCGAGCATCACGATGCCGAACAGCGTCGCCATGTTCGCGGTGCCGAACATCTTCGCGACCAGGCCGGCGGTCGGCGGCACGGTCGAGAGGTAGCTCAGGCCGATCACCGCGGCGAAGGTCAGCATCACGACCTCGGTCTTCGGCGCGACGATGAACAGCAGCACCGCGATGGCACGCGTCATGTAGACCAGCGCGAGCAGCGACTTCATGCGCCAGCGGCCCACCGCCCAGCCCATCGCGAAGCTGCCGACGATGTTGAACAGGCCGATCACCGCGAGCGACCACGCGCCCACCGCCGGTGGCAGCTGACACGCCGCGACGACGCCTGGCAGGTGGGTCGCGATGAACGCGACGTGGAAACCGCAGACGAAGAAGCCGGCGCACAGCAGCCGGTAGCTCGGGTCCGCGACGGCGCGCGCGACCGCGGCGCGGATCGACTCGGGCTTCGCGGCCGGCGGCGTGGCCGCCTGGCCGGCTGCGACCGGCGTGGCGACCGGCACCGAACTGCCGCGCAGCACCCACGCAGCCGGCAGCGCGAGCAGCGAGACCGCCGCGAGCGTCTGCAGCGACGCGACCCAGCCGGCCGCCGCCGTCACGCCCTGCGCGATCGGCGCGAACACGAATTGCCCGAACGAGCCGCCGGCGTTGACGATGCCGGTCGCGATGCCGCGCTTCTCGGGCGGGATCAGCCGCATCGTCGCGCCCATCAGCACCGAGGGCCCGGCCATGCCGGCGCCGCCGGCGGCCAGCACGCCGATCGCGAGGATCAGCCCCGGTGTCGTCGTCATGAACGGCACGAGCGCGGTGCCCAGCCCGACCAGCAGCACGCCGGCGAACAGCACGCGGCCGGCGCCGATGCGGTCGGCGACGATGCCGGCGAACGGCTGCGTCAGTCCCCACCAGAGCTGGCCGAACGCGAACGCGAGGCTGATGCTCGCGATGCCGAGGCCGGTCGCGCTGTTCAGCGTGCCGACGAACAAGCCCATCGACTGGCGCGCACCCATCGTCAGTGCGAAGGTGCCGGCCGCGGCCAGCAGCACCAGCGCGATGCCCGCCCGGCGCGGCGCGCCGCTTGTCGCTTCAGTCATCGTCGTCATCTCCTGCGGATTCGTTGATCAACACCAGGCATTCGTCGAGCAACGAATGCAGCCGCGCGACCCGGTCGGGCCCCAGGCGTTCGTTCAATTCGAGCTGCGCACGCTTCCAGTCGCGCTGCGCCTCGCTGCGCTTGGCGCGGCCTGCCTCGGTGATCTCGACGCTGCGGGTGCGCCCGTCGGCGCCCGCGCCTATCGTGACCCAGCCCTGCGCGATCAGCGGCTGCAGGTTGCGCGTCAGCGTCGATGCGTCCATCGCCATCGCGTCGGCCAGCTCGCCGGGGCGGATCGGCCCCAGCGAGACGATGTTCGACAGCAGCGAATACTGCGTCGTCTTCAAGCCGGCCTCGCCGACGATGCGGTCGAAGTGCTGGCTGACGCGCCGTGTCAGTTGCCGCAGCTTGAAGCTGGTACAACCCTTGGGGGATGCCTCCGCTGCCGAGCGGGCCGGCGTCCTGGCGATCGTTCTGGCACGCATCCGACGATTGTACCTACAATCATTGCACCTGCAACTTTTTGGAGACATGCCGATGACGACCATCGACACCGCAGCCGATCCCGCCCGCGTGCTGGCGCAATGGCAGGCACGCGGCGAGGAACTGCGCAAGGTGATGCGAACCAGCGGCGTCGCGCGGCCCGACCAGGTCGCGCCGCTGACCGGGCTGCAGCAGCTCGAGGCGATGCTGGCCGGAGAGCTGCCGTATCCGCCGATCGCGGACACGCTGGACTTCTGGGTGGTCGAGGTCGCGTTCGGGCGCGCGGTGTTCCAGGGCACGCCGCTGCTGCGGCACTACAACCCGCTGGGCTCGGTGCACGGCGGCTGGTTCGCGACGCTGCTGGACTCATGCGTCGGCTGCGCCGTGCACACGACGATGCCGGTCGGCAAGGCCTACACCACGGCCGAGCTGAAGATCAACATCGTGCGCCCGCTGACCGACAAGGTGCCGATGGTGCGCGCCGAGGGCAAGGTGATCCACGGCGGCAACCGGATGGCGACCGCCGACGGCCGCCTATACGGCCCGGACGGCAAGCTGTACGCTCACGCCTCGACCACCTGTTTCATCTTCGACATCACATGAGACTGCTACACACGATGCTGCGAGTCGGCGACCTGCAGCGATCCATCGATTTCTACACCGGCGTGATGGGCATGAAGCTGCTGCGCACGACCGAACGGCCCGAGCAGAAATACTCGCTGGCGTTCGTCGGCTACGGCACGAACCCGGAGCATGCCGAGATCGAGCTGACCTACAACCACGGCGTCGACTCGTACGACCTCGGTACGGCGTACGGCCATATCGCGATCGGCGTGGAGGACGCCTATGCGGCGTGCGAGAAGATCCGCGCCGGCGGCGGCAACGTGACGCGCGAGCCGGGACCGGTCAAGGGCGGCACGACGGTGATCGCGTTCGTGACCGATCCGGATGGGTACAAGATCGAGTTGATCCAGCGAGACGCTTAGCTCCACCCCCGTTCGCCCTGAGCTTGTCGAAGGGCTGGTGCCCCAGGCACCAAGGCTTCGCCACCTCAGCCCGAACAGATGGTTCGCCGTTCGCCCTGAGCTTGTCGAAGGGCTGGTGCCCCGGGCACCAAGGCTTCGACAAGCTCAGCCCGAACGGGGTGTAGGGCACCAAGGCTTCGACAGGCTCAGCCCGAACGGCTTGCGAGCTTCGCGATTCGATCCTCGATCACCGCCCCCGCAGTGCGCTCGCCTCCTTCGCGAGCCGCGTGATGCGCGCCCAGTCCTTCGCCGCGACCGCGTCGGCCGGGGTCAGCCACGAGCCGCCGCACACCTTGACGTTGGGCAGCGCGAGGAACTGCGGCGCCGTCTCGGCGGTGATGCCGCCGGTCGGACAGAACACGATGTCGGTGAACGGCCCGGCCAGCGCCTTCAGCATCGGGATGCCGCCGGCCTGCATCGCCGGGAAGAACTTCAGGAAGTCGAACCCGTCGGCATTCGCGGCCATCACTTCGCTGGCCGAGGCCACCCCCGGCAGCAGCGGCAGGCCGACGTTGCGACAGTAGGTGCC
>DATCSE010000477.1:0-12408 GCA_036568605.1 Burkholderiaceae bacterium
GCCGTTGTGCACGTCGTCCTGCTCGGCGAAGTGGGAAGCCGCGGCGTTGACCATGGCGGCGAACAGCGGGCTGGTGCGGCGGCGCGAGATCAGCACTTCGGCGCCGCCGTCGGCCGGGCCCATCGTGCGCGCGAAGGCTTCGATCGTCTCGACCGGGCGCGCTCCCTTGCCGGCCAGCACCGAGCCGAGCCAGTCGGCGAAGAGGTCTTCGGCGCGCGCGATGACGGCGGCCGGGATGGCGTCGAAGCGCACGTCGGCCGCGAAGGCGGCAAGGGTTCGGGTCTCGTTCATGTCGGTCATATCGCCTCCACGGCGCGCAGGGCCGCGATGTCGTCCGTGCGGTAACCCAGCTCGCCGAGGATGGCTTCGGTGTGCTGGCCCAGCGCCGGCACCGCACCCATCGGCGCGTCGTCGCGACCCGGCGGCACCAGCGCCGGCACGCGGCCGGCGGGCGTGTCGATCTCGCGCCAGCAGCCGCGCGCGGCGAGCTGCGGATGCGCCCACACCTCGGCCAGGTCGTTGACGCGCGCGTTGGCGATCTGCGCCGCGTCCAGCCGCGCGATCACCTGCTCGGCGCTCAGCGTGGAGAACGCTTCGGCGACGATGGCGTGCAGCGCCTCGCGCTGGGCGACGCGCCGGCTGTTGGAGGCGAAGCGCTCGTCGCGCGCAAGCTCGGGCCGGCGCAGAACCTGTTCGCAGAAGGCGGCCCATTCGCGCTCGTTCTGCACGCCGAGCATCACCGTCTTGCCGTCGCCGGCCCGGAACGGCCCGTAGGGCTGGATCGTGGCATGGCTCGCGCCGGCGCGCGGCGGCGGGCTCGCGCCGTCGAAGGCGTAGTACAGCGGGAAGCCCATCCACTCGACCATGCTCTCCAGCATCGATATCTCGATGCGCCGGCCGCGCCCGGTGCGACCGCGCTCGATCAGCGCGCCGAGGATGTTCACGTGCGCCTGCATGCCGGCGGCGATATCGGCGATCGAGCAGCCGGCCTTCGCCGGCTCGTCTGCCGATCCGGTGACGGCGAGGAACCCCGACTCGCCTTGGATCAGGAGGTCGTAGGCCTTCTTGTCGCGATACGGGCCATCGCTGCCGTAGCCCGAGATGTCGCACACCACGAGGCGCGGGTGGTCGGGCGCGAGCTGCTCGTACGACAGGCCCAGCCGGGCCGCTGCGCCGGGCGCGAGGTTCTGCACCAGCACGTCGGCGCGCGCCACCAGCCGGGCGAGCACGGCCGCGGCCGCCGGCTGCTTGACGTCGAGCGTGAGGCTCTCCTTGCCGCGGTTGGTCCAGACGAAGTGCGACGACAGGCCGCGCACGCGCTCGTCGTAGGCGCGCGCGAAGTCGCCGACGCCGGGCCGCTCGACCTTGATCACACGCGCGCCCAGGTCGGCGAGCTGGCGCGTGGCCAGCGGCGCGGCGATCGCGTGCTCCAGCGTGAGGACGGTGATGCCTTCGAGCGGAAGCATGATCAGAACGACCGCGGCATGCCGAGCACGTGTTCGGCGACATACGACAGGATCAGGTTGGTGGAGATCGGCGCCACCTGGTACAGCCGCGTCTCGCGGAACTTGCGCTCGACGTCGTATTCGCAGGCGAAGCCGAAGCCGCCGTGGAACTGCAGGCAGGCGTTGGCCGCCTCCCACGACGCCTTGGCTGCCAGGTACTTCGCCATGTTGGCCTCCGCGCCGCAGGGCTGGCGGGCATCGAACAGCTCGCACGCCTTCCAGCGCATCAGGTCGGCCGCCTCCACTTCGATGTGCGCCTCGGCGATCGGAAACTGCACGCCCTGGTTCTGCGCGATCGGGCGGCCGAAGACGATGCGGTCCTTCGTGTAGGCGGTGACGCGCTCGATGAACCAGCGCCCGTCACCGATGCATTCGGCGGCGATCAGCGTGCGCTCGGCGTTCAGGCCGTCGAGGATGTACTTGAAGCCCTGCCCTTCCTCGCCGATCAGGTTCTGGGCCGGGATCTCCAGGTTCTCGAAGAAAAGCTCGTTGGTCTCGTGGTTCACCATGTTCGGGATCGGCCGGACGGAGAGCCCCTTGCCGACGGCTTCGCGCAGGTCGACGATGAAGATCGACAGGCCCTCGCTCTTCTTCTTCACCTCGGCAAGCGGCGTCGTGCGCGCCAGCAGGATCATGAGGTCGGAGTGCTGCACGCGCGAGATCCACACCTTCTGGCCGTTGACGATGTAGCGGTCGCCCCGTTTCACCGCGGTGGTCTTGATCTTCGTGGTGTCGGTGCCCGTGGTGGGCTCGGTCACGCCCATCGACTGCAGGCGAAGCTCGCCCGAGGCGATCTTCGGCAGGTACTGGCGCTTCTGCGCCGCCGAGCCGTGACGCAGCAGCGTGCCCATGTTGTACATCTGGCCGTGGCAGGCCCCTGAGTTGCCGCCCGCGCGGTTGATCTCCTCCATGATCACCGAGGCCTCGGCCAGCCCGAGGCCCGAGCCGCCGTACTCCTGCGGGATCAGCGCCGCCAGCCAGCCGGCCCGCGTGAGCGCGTCGACGAAGGCCTCGGGGTAGGCGCGTTGGGCGTCGATCTGGCGGAAGTACTCGTCGGAGAACTGGCGCGTGAGGTCGCGCACGGCATCGCGGATGTCCTGGTAGGCGGTCATGAGGTCTCCAGCGTGGCCAGCATCGCAAGGCGTCCTTCGGCGTCGCGCGCCCACAGCGCAAGGCAGCCCGGCGCCTCGTCGCGCCCGCAGACGGCGAAGGGGTGGATGTCGAAGACCGGGTGCACGGCCTTGAATGAGAAGCGCCGCGGCAACAGCGCCGGCCGCTCGCGGCGGGCCAGGTCCATCAGCAGCGTGGCGATCAGCGGTCCGTGCACGACCAGGCCGGGGTAGCCCTCGACCTCGGTCGCGTAGCGGCGGTCGTAGTGGATGCGGTGACCGTTGAAGGTGAGCGCCGAATATCGAAAGAGCAGCACCGGGTCCGGCACGATCTCGCGCGCGAAGGCCGCATCGGCAGGCGCGGGCTGCGCCGGGGGCGCAGCGGCGCCGGGTCGGGGCCTGGGCGCCTCGCCGCGGTAGACGATGTCGTGCTCCTCCGTGAGCGCCAGCCCGCGCGGGCCGGAGATCTCATGGCGCACGGTCACGAACACGAGGGCCCCGCTCTTGCCCTGCTTCTCGTCCACCTTGACGATGCGCGACGTGCGCGTGGCCGCATCGCCCACGTGCAGCGGCGCGTGCCATTCGAGCCGGCCGCCGGCCCACATGCGGCGCGGCAGTGCCACCGGCGGAAGGAAGCCGCCGCGCCGCGGGTGGCCGTCGGGACCGATCTCGCCGGCGCGCGCCTTGGGCGTGAAGAAGATCCAGTGCCACAGGGGCGGCAGCGCCGTTGCCGGAACGTCGACATCGAGCGTCGCCGCCAGCGCCTGCAACGGCGCGGCGGCGATGTTGTCACTCTGGGTCTCGGTGCGGCCGAGCCAGGCCTTCAGATCCTGCATGGCGCATAGGTTGCGCGAGGCGGCGCCCGATGGCAATTCGGACCTCGTCAACCGGGGCTTGCGCACAGCTTAACGCGAGCGCTTTCGCCAATGCGGGGCAGCGGCTTGGCCATTGTGCGTGCCCCGGTGTGTTCCTAGAGTCGATCGCGGCCACAACGACGAGGAGACAACAGCCATGTCCGCGATCTTCCGCGCGCTCCGCGCCTGCGCGACGATGGCCGCGCTGGCCCTCGGCGCCGCAACGCCCGCGGCCTTCGCGCAGGCCTATCCGACCAAGCCGATCCGCATCGTCGTGCCCTTCCCGGCCGGCGGCAGCACCGACGCGGTGGCGCGCCTGGTCGGCACGCGGCTGTACGACGCCTGGGGGCAGACCGTGGTGGTCGACAACAAGCCGGGTGCCGGCGGCATCATCGGCAACGACGCGGTCGCGAAGGCGGCGCCGGACGGGTACACGCTGCTGCTGGGCATCACCGCGCTCGTGCAGGCGCCCAGCCTCTACGCCCGACTGCCCTACGACGTGAGCAAGGACCTCACCGGCGTGGCGCAGATCGCGCTGTCGCAGGACCTGTTCGTGGTGCACCCGGGCGTGCCGGCGGCCACGCTGAAGGAGTTCGTCGCGCTCGCCAAGGCCAGCCCCGGCAGGTACAGCGTCGGCTCGTACGGCAACGGTACCTCGTCGCACATCCACGCCGAGATGCTGAAGCAGCAGGCCGGCATCGAGCTCGTGCACGTGCCGTACAAGGGGGGCGCGCCCCAGCTCACCGACCTGCTGGCCGGCCAGATCCAGTCGGCGTTCCTCGACGTCGCCAACGCCCGCGCGCAGCTCGCGAGCGGCAAGTTCAAGGTGCTGGCCGTCAGCGGCGAGCGCCGCTCGAAGCTGGCACCGGACGCGCCCACCTTCACCGAGCTCGGCTACAAGGACTTCGAGCCCTACGGCTTCTTCGGCCTGTTCGTGCCCGCGGGCACGCCGGGCGAGATCGTGAGCAAGCTCTCGTCCGAGCTCACGCGCATCGTGCGGTCGCCGGACGTGGCGGCGCGCATCGAGGAGCTCGGGCTGCAGCCCTCGGGGCTGGGGGCAGCCGAGTTCGCGCCGCTGCTGGTGCGGGATCGGGAGATGTGGAAGCGCACGATCCAGGCAGGGCAGGTTCGGATCGAGTGATGCCGTCTACCGCAGCGCCGCGTCATACGCCGCCGCAAAGTCCCGCGGCCCGGTCAGCGACACGCCGCCATCCACCGGCAGCACCACGCCGGTGACGTACGCCGCCAGCGGCGAGCTCAGCATCAGCGCGATGCCGGCGATCTCACGTACCTCGCCGTAGCGGCCCAACGGCACGCGGCGGATCATGTCCTGGCGCGCCGCTTCGGTGGGCGCCAGCCGCTTCATGCCTTCGGTGCCATCGATCGGACCCGGCACGATCGAGTTGACGCGGATGCCGTCCGGTCCCCACTCCTGCGCCAGCACGCGCGTCAGCATGTCCACGCCCGCCTTGGCGGCGCAGACATGAGCCTGGTAGCGCGTGGGCGTGAAGGCCTGGGACGCGGAGATGTTGATCACGCTGGCGCCCGGCTTGCGCAGGTAGTCGTGCGCTGTGCGCAGCACGTTGAAGCTGCCCAGCAGGTCGATGTCGACCACGGCCTTGAAGCCGTTCGGCGACATGCCGAGCACGGGTGCCAGGAAGTTGCCCGCCGCGCCTGAAACGAGCACGTCGATGGCGCCGAACGCCGCATGCGCCTGCTCGAGCGCACGCGCCACCGCCGCGGGCTCGCGCACGTCGGCGCTGTAGCCGGCGACCGCGCCGCCGTGGCGGCGCAGGTGGTCCAGCGCGGCGTCGATCTTCGCCGGGTCACGCGCCAGGATCGTGACGCGTGCACCGTGCGCGGCAAAGGCGTCGGCAATGCCGAGGTTGATGCCGCTGCTGCCGCCGGCCACGAACACGGTCTTGCCGGCGAAGTCGAACAGGTTCGCGTCCATCGATCGATCTCCTGCTATCAAGGAAACGCCGGGCCGCCCCAAGTTTCCTTGACCCCCTCGGGGGGCCTGGCGCGAAGCGGCAGGTTTGGGGGCGCTCTCAAGCCACCTGGCGCGCGCGTCCGTTCCAGAAGGGCTCGCGCAGCACCGTCTTGAGCACCTTGCCCGCGGGCGACAGCGGCAGCGCTTCGCGGAACTCCACCGTCTTCGGGCACTTGTAGCCCGCCAGATGCGCGCGGCAGTGCTGGCGCAGCGCATCCTCGCCGGCCGCTGCGCCTGCGCGCAGCACCACCACGGCGTGCACTGCCTCGCCCCAGGCTTCGCTCGGCACGCCGATCACCGCGCACGCGGCCACGCCCGGGTGGCGCGACAACACGGCTTCCACCTCGGCCGAGTACACGTTCTCGCCGCCGCTGATGATCATGTCCTTCACGCGATCGACCACGTGCACGCAGCCGGCGTCGTCGATGAAGCCGCCGTCGCCGGTGAACAGCCAGCCGTCGCGCAACGCGGTACGCGTCTCGGCCGGCTTGTTCCAGTAGCCGTGCATCACGTTGGCGCCGCGCAGCGTGATCTCGCCCACCACGTTCGGCGGCAGCGCGCGCCCGTCGCCATCGACGATGCGCACTTCGTTGCCGTAACAGGCGCGCCCGGCGGCCAGCTCGCGCGGGCCCAGCGCCACACCTTCACGCCAGCGGAAAGGACCGTTGGTGCAGGCGGTGGCGGCGGTCTCGGTCATGCCGTAGGCGCTCTGGAAGCCGACGTGCGGCAGCAGCTTCATCGCGCGCTCGAGCAGGCCCGGCGAGATCGGCGAGGCGCCATGGATGATGCGGTCGAGTCGGCCGAGGTCGGTGCGCGCGAAGGCCGGGTGGTCGATCAGCATCTGCAGCATGCTCGGCACGAGCACGACGTCGGTCACCTGCTCGGCCTGCATCGTCGCCAGCACGGTCTCGGGCCGGAAGGCGGGCAGCAGCACGCTGGTCGACGCGGTGACCATCTGCGACACCACGCGGCCCAGGCCGGCGACGTGGAACAGCGGCGCCACCACCAGTGAAACGCCGTCGGCTGGGTTCGGCACCTCGGCCATGCGCGCCACCGACGAGACCCAGAAGTTCGTGTGCGACAGCATCACCCCCTTGGGCGAGCCGGTGGTGCCGCCGGTGTAGAGGATGGCGGCCAGCGCGTCGCCGTCGGCGCGCACGTCGTCCACCGGCGCGGCGCCGTCGATCAGCGCCTCCCACGCCTGCAGGCCCGCCGGCGCGGGCTGATCGCCGGCGTGCAGCACCGCGCCGAGTTCGGGCGCCAGCGCCTTCAGCTCTGTGGCCAGCGGCGCGAACGCGTCGTCGACCACGAGCGCGCGGGTGCCGCAGTCGTTCAGCGCATAGGCGATCTCGGGCACGCTCCAGCGCGTGTTCAGCGGGCACGCGACGGCGCCCAGCCACCAGGCGGCGAGCAGGGCCTCGACGTAGCGGTCGCTGTTGTGGGCCAGGATGGCCACGCGGTCGCCGCGTGCCAGCCCCCGCTGCGCGAAGGCGCCGGCCAGCCGCGCCACGCGATCGGCGAGCGCCGCGAAGCTCGTGCGGCGCGCGCCGAACACGGTGGCGACGACGTCGCGCCGCTGCTGCAGCGCGCGGTGCAGTCCTTGCGTCAGGTGCATGCCAGGCTCTCCAGGTTGAGCAGCCGCTCGCGCGCGGCGCAGTATTCGCGCGCCAGCCGCGCCACCAGCTCGCCCGCGGGCAGCACCGCGTCGACCGCGGCGATGCCCTGGCCGCAGCCCCAGATGTCCTTCCAGGGCTTCTTGCGGTCGCTGCCGAAATTCATCTGGCTCGCGTCGCTGGCCGGCAGCGCGTCGGGGTCCAGGCCGGCGGCGACGATGCTGCCGCGCAGGTAGTTGCCGTGCACGCCGGTGAAGAGGTTCGAGTAGACGATGTCGCGGCTCGAGCTGTCGACGATCATGCGCTTGTAGGCTTCGTCGGCGCGCGCCTCTTCGGTGGCGATGAAGGCCGAGCCGATGTAGCCGAAGTCCGCTCCCGCGGCCAGCGCGGCGAGCAGCGCATCGCCGCTGGCGATCGCGCCGCTCAGCGCCAGCGGGCCGCGGAACCAGCGCCGGATCTCGTGCACCAGCGCGAACGGGCTCGTCGTGCCGGCGTGGCCGCCGGCGCCTGCGGCCACCGCCACCAGGCCATCGGCGCCCTTCTCCACCGCCTTGCGCGCGAAGCGGTCGTCGATCACGTCGTGCAGCGCCACCCCGCCCCAGGCGTGCACGGCGGCGTTGATCTCCGGCCGCGCGCCGAGCGAGGTGATGATGATCGGCACCTTGTACTTCTCGCACAGCGCCATGTCGCGGTCGAGCCGGTCGTTGCTGCGGTGGACGATCTGGTTGATGGCGAAGGGGGCCGCCGGTGCATCGGGGTGGCGGCGGTCGTGCGCGGCCAGCGTCTCGGTGATCTCGGCCAGCCAGTCGTCGAGCAGCTCGGCCGGGCGTGCGTTGAGCGCCGGCATGGAGCCGACGATGCCCGCCGTGCACTGGGCGATCACGAGGCGCGGCGTGCTGATGATGAACAGCGGCGCGGCGATGACCGGCAGCCGCAGGCGGGTGAACGATGGATGCATCATGGCGTTCAATCGATGGCGGCGAAGGAGCCGAGCTTGTTCCAGCGCGTGCCGTCGAACTGCACCGGCTGCAACGACTTGATGAGCCGGTAGTCGCCCGGGGCGCTGCTGACGATGACGCCCGGCAGGAACATCGGCATCTGCGTCGCCTTGATAGCCGTCGCCTGCTTCAGCACGTTGGCGCGCGTGAGGTCGTCGCCGCAGGCGCGCAGGATGTCGACCAGCAGCTTCGCGCTCATCGTGGCGTACACGTGCGAGCCGAGCGCGAGGTCGGCGTCGGGGCGGTAGCGCTTCATGAAGGCCAGCCACTCCAGGTAGGCCGGGTCGTTCTGCCATTGCGGGTCGGTCGGGTCCTTCTGGTAGGCGGTGGAGATCACGCCGGCGGCCTTCTCCAGCCCCGCCGGCTTGAACACGGCGCCGATCAGCGCCGCGCCCTGCGCCATGTAGTGCACCGGCTTCCAGCCGCTGTCGTGCACCTTGCGCAGGGTCTGGATCGCCGCCTTGGCGGTGCTGAAGCTCATCAGCACGTCGGCGCCCGAGGCGCGCAGCTGCACGATCTGCGAATCGACGGTGGGGTCGGTCAGCTCGTACGAGGCTTCGGCGACGAGCATCTGCTTCGCCTTCGCGCCCAGGCCTTCCTTGAAGCCGCTGAGGTAGTCGCGGCCGTAGTCGTCGTTCTGGTAGAGGATGGCGACCTTCGCGTTCGGTCGCGTCTCCAGCAGGTGGCGCGCGTAGATCTTCGCTTCGGAGGGGGCGTGCGGATAGAAGCTGACCGTCCAGGGGTGGTTCTTCGGATCGTTCCACTTCGACGCGCCGGTCAACAGCAGCAGGTGCGGGATCTTCTTCGCGTTGACGTAGCGGTGGATCGCCGTGTTGGGCGCGGTGCCGAACAAGCCGTACAGGAACAGCACCTCGTCGCGCTCGACGAGCTGGCGCACACCCTCCACCGTCTTGGGCGGCGAATAGGCGTCGTCCAGGCTGATGAACCTGATCTTGCGGCCGTTGATGCCACCCTGCTCGTTGATCATCTGGAAGTACGCGGCCTCGGTCTTGCCCACCTGCCCGTAGATCGAGCCCGGGCCGCTGTACGGCATGGTCTGGCCGATGCGGATCTCGGTGTCCGAGGCGCCGGGGTCGTACTTCTTCTGCGCCGCAGCCGGGACAGCGACGGCCAGCGCGGCAGCAAGACCGAGAACGACACGTCTCATGAGGTACTCCTTGAAAAAGCACGCCGCTGCAGGCGTGCGACGGCGCCGGCGACGCCGGTGGGCCAGGCCAGCATCAGCACGAGCAGGATGGCGCCGTACACCGCCCAGGGGGCGGCCTTGGACACCTGCGCGGCCACTTGCGGCACGAACTGGATGAACACGGCGCCGTACAGGGCGCCGGACAGCGACGACAGCCCGCCGACCACGGCGCCGACCAGCAGCGTGATCGACAGGAAGACGCTGAAGCCGTCGGGCGCGACGAACTGCACGACGATCGCCGACAGCGCGCCGGCCACTGCGGTGTAGGCCGCGGAGAGGCCGAAGGTCACGGTCTTGACGCGGGCGTTGTCGACACCCATGGCCTCGGCGGCGATCGGGTGGTCGCGCACCGCCACCAGCGAGAGGCCGACGCCGCCGTGCAGCAGGTTGCGGGCGACGGCGAACAGCAGCAACGCGACCGCGAGGCTGAAGAAGTACAGCCACTGGTCGTCGTTCAGCGGCAGGCCGAAGGGGGCCGAAGGCTTCATCAGCACCAGCCCCTGCGAGCCGCCGGTCCACGCTTCCAGGCCCTTGTACTTCAGGAGCTGCGGTGTCGCGACGCCCAGCGCGAACGTGGCCAGCGCGAGGTACACGCCGTCGAGCTTGAGCGCCGGCAGTCCGAACAGCACGCCGATCACGCCGCCGGCCAGGGCCGCCGCCGGCAAGGTGGCCCAGTAAGGCCACCCCGCATGCTCCATCAGCATCGCGGCGGCATAGGCGCCGAGCGCGTAGAACGCGCCGTGGCCGAGCGAGATCTGGCCGTTGTAGCCCGTGAGCAGGTTCAGGCCGAGCAGCGCAAGCGCGCTGGCGATGATCAGCGTGGCCTGGAACACCAGATAGTTCGGCAGCACGAAAGGCAGCGCGCACGCCGCGGCCAGCGCGGCGATCGGAAGGGCGGCTCGCGTCATCGTCACACCCTCACGACCACGGCCTTGCCGAACAGCCCGGCCGGCCGCGCGACGAGCACGACGACGATGAGCACCAGCGCCACCGTGAGCTTGAGCTCCGAGCCGACGACGTAGGTGCCCAGCAGGTTCTCGAGCACGCCCACGATGAAGCCGCCGGCCACCGCCCCGGGCGCGCTGCCGACGCCGCCGAGCACCGCGGCGGCGAACGCGTACACCAGCACGCCGGACATCATGTGCACGTCGAGGAAGACGACGGGCGCGACCATCATGCCGGCCACCGCGCCGACGGCGCCGGCCAGGCCCCAGCCGAGGGCGAGCATGCGGTTCACGCGCACGCCGACGAGCCGGCTGGACGTCGGGTTCTCGGCCGTGGCGCGCATCTGCAGGCCCAGCGGCGACCAGCGGAAGAACGCGTAGATCAGCGCCAGCATCAGCAGCGTGATGCCGATGGCGCCGAGCTGGTGCGCCGACAGCAGACCGCCGGCGACCCCGGCATCGCCGAAAGGCGTGGGGAACGGCCGGATCGCGTAGCCGAAGAGCCAGCCCGCCAGGCTGTGCAGGGTGACCAGCAGCGCCACGAAGACGACGACGATCGCCAGCACCGGCGCGTCGCGCAGGCGCCGGATCAGCGTCGCCTCGATCAGCGCGCCCATCACGAAGGCCACGGCCACGGTGGCGAGGAACGCGGCCCAGTACGGCCAGCCGGCCTCGACGAGCAGCGCGGCGACGAAGGTCGAGAACATCGCCATCTCGCCCTGCGCGAAGTTCACGTGGTGCGTGCTGCGGTAGATCATCACCAGCGACAGCGCCAGGCTGGCGTAGATGCCGCCCGTGGCCAGCCCCGCCAGCAGCTGCGACAGCAGCCCGTTCATGCCGCGGCCCCGAGGTAGGCTTCGCGCACCGCCTCGTCGCGGCGCACCACCGCGGCCGGGCCGGCGAGCACGATGCGGCCCGTCTCCAGCAGGTAGGCGGTGTCGGCCAGCTCGAGGGCGAGCTCCGCGTTCTGCTCGACCAGCAGGATCGCCACGTTCTGCGCTTCGCGCACGCGCCGCATGATGCGGAAGATGTCCTGCACGACCAGCGGCGCGAGGCCGAACGACGGCTCGTCCATCAGCAGCAGCCGCGGGCGCAACATCAGCGCGCGGGCGATCGCCAGCATCTGCTGCTCGCCGCCGGAGAGCAGGCCCGCCTGCTGATGGCGCCGCTCCTTCAGGCGAGGGAAGTACTCGTACCAGCGCTCGATGTCCTCCCGCACGCCGGCGCGGTCGCGCCGCGTGGCGGCGCCCATGCGCAGGTTCTCCTCCACCGCCAGGCCCGTGAACGTGCCGCGCCCGTCGGGCACGTGGGCGACGCCCAGGCGCACGATTTCCTCGGTGGCCAGCGTGTCGATGCGCCTGCCGGCGAGCGTGACGGCGCCCTCGCGGCGGATCAGGCCGCACAGCGCGCGCAGCGTCGTCGTCTTGCCGGCGCCGTTGGCGCCGAGCAGCGCGGTGATGGAACCTTCGGCCACCTGCAGGTCGATGCCGTGCAGCACGCGCGTCGCGCCGTAGCCGGCATGCAGGCCGCGCACGTCGAGCAGTACCGGACTCATGCCGCCGCCCCCAGGTAGGCCTTCACGAGCTCGGGATCGCGTCGCACTTCGGCGGGCGCGCCTTCGGCGATCTTGCGGCCGAAGTTCAGCGCGACGATCTTCTCCGACAGCGCCATCACCAGACCCATGTGGTGCTCGACCAGCAGCACGGTGAGCGCGTAGCGTGCCCGCAGCTCGCGGATCAGCGCGCCGAGGCGCCCGACCTCCTCGTGGTTGAGCCCGCACGCCGGCTCGTCGAGCAGCAGCAGGCGCGGCTCGGCGGCGAGCGCGCGCGCCAGCTCCACGCGCTTCTGGGTGCCGAAGGGCAGCTCGGCCACCGGCACCTGCGCGACATCCGCGATGCCCAGCAGCTCGAGCAGCTCGTCCGCGCGCCGCGCTTGCGCGGCCTCTTCGCGCACCGCCGTGGTCAGGCGCAGCGCGTGGGCGACGAAGCCGGCGTGGCGGCGGCTGTGCGTGCCCACCAGCACGTTCTGCCGCACCGTGAGGGATCGGAAGAGCGCCAGGTTCTGGAACGTGCGGCCGATGCCGAGCGCCGCCATGCGGTGGCGCGGCAGCGCGTGCAGCGGCTGGCCGGCGAAGCGGATCTCGCCGGCGCTGCAGGCCACCAGGCGCGACAGGCAGTTGAACAGC
>DATCSE010000478.1:0-21527 GCA_036568605.1 Burkholderiaceae bacterium
GCCACACGCACCGAATCCAGCAGGCCGTAGACGGTCAGCCCGCTGGCCGCCTTGCCAGTCGAGCCGGCTCGGGGACGCTCGATCCAGAACTCGACGAAGCGCGGGAACTCCTCGCCACTGGCCACCGCGGTGTCGACGGCCAGGCCGCGCGCCGAGAGGCCATAACCCTGCCCCTGCCCGATCGCGCGGAAGTAGCTCGCGCCCAGGAACACGATCAGCTCGTCGGTGGCGCGGCTCGTCGCCGAGCCGTAGTGCGCGCGAAAGCCGGCGAAGTCCAGCGTGCGCAGCGCCGCCGCGTCGACCGCGGTGCGGCCATAGTCGAACAGCGTTGGATCGAAGTCGACGCGCTTGACGGTTCCGTTCGCGTCCAGCAGGTTGATGCGCACCGGCTCGCGGTACAGGCGGCCGGTCACGAAGAAGTTCAGCTCGTACGGCAGCTTCTCGGCGCGCCACGGCGCACGCTCGGGGCGGAAGCGGATGTCGCGGTAGGCGTCGTAGTCCAGGTCGCGCAGCTGCGGCGCGAGCGGGATCGCCGGAGGCTGGTAGGCCGCGGCGGCGAGCGCCCGGGCGCGCTCGGCGACATCGTCGAAGCCGAACGCGTGGGCCAGCGGCTGCGCCAGCAGCAGCGCCACCCCGCATAGCGCGGCGGCGCTACGGCGGCGGGCGAACAGACCGACAGGTGAACGAAGCGCCGGCCTGGGGCCGGCAAGAGCGTCGAGCATCGAGAGCGTCGTGGGTGGCCGCAGCCGTCGAACGGCGGGAATGGCGCGGTGCAGCAATTCTTCTTGTGCGAGGCCCGAACTCTACGGGTTTTCACCTGGGAAGGAAACCTAAAACGCTGTGATTACAACGGGTTGCGGCGCTGTCCTACATCGACGCTGCGCTGCAGCATGAAAAACGCCCGCCGGGATCGCTCCCGGCGGGCGTGGGCAGGTCGTTCCGATTCCGGATCAGCCGTGCTTCTGGTCGAAGAACTGCTCGTCCTCGGTCGAGCCCTTCAGCGCCGCGGTCGAGGCGTCGCGCTCGATCGTCGTCGTGACCGCGTCGAAGTACCCGGTGCCGACCTCGCGCTGGTGCTTGACCGCCGTGAAACCCTTTTCGGCCGCTGCGAACTCGGCTTCCTGCAGTTCGACGAACGCGCTCATGTTGTTGCGCGCATAGCCGTGCGCCAGGTTGAACATCGAGTAGTTCAGGCTGTGGAAGCCGGCCAGCGTGATGAACTGGAACTTGTAGCCCATCGCGCCGAGCTCGCGCTGGAACTTGGCGATCGTCGCGTCGTCGAGGTTCTTCTTCCAGTTGAAGCTCGGCGAGCAGTTGTACGCGAGCAGCTTGCCGGGGAACTTCGCGTGGATCGCGTCGGCGAAGCGCTTCGCGAACGCAAGGTCGGGCTTGCCGGTTTCGCACCACACCATGTCCGCGACCTCGGCGTAGGCCAGGCCGCGCGACACCGCCTGCTCGAGGCCGGCCTTGCTGCGGAAGAAGCCTTCGACGGTGCGCTCGCCCGTCAGGAACGGCTTGTCGTTCGCATCGACATCGCTGGTCACGAGGTCGGCCGCCTCGGCGTCGGTGCGCGCGATCACGAGCGTCGGCACGCCGCTGACGTCGGCCGCCAGCCGCGCAGCGACCAGCTTCGCGACCGCTTCGCGCGTCGGCACCAGCACCTTGCCGCCCATGTGGCCGCACTTCTTGACCGAGGCGAGCTGGTCCTCGAAGTGCACGCCCGCGGCGCCCGCTTCGATCATGGACTTCATCAGCTCGAACGCATTCAGCACGCCGCCGAAGCCGGCCTCGGCATCGGCCACGATGGGCGCGAAATAGTCGACCTCGTTCTTGCCTTCGGACCACTGGATCTGGTCAGCGCGGGTGAAGGTGTTGTTGATGCGCTTGACGACCTGCGGCACCGAGTTGGCCGGGTACAGCGACTGGTCGGGGTACATCTCGCCAGCGAGGTTCGCATCGCCCGCGACCTGCCAGCCGGAGAGGTAGATCGCCTTCAGGCCGGCCTTGACCTGCTGCATCGCCTGGTTGCCGGTCAGCGCGCCCAGCGTGTTGACGAACGGCTCGGTGTTCAACAGCGTCCAGAGCTTTTCGGCGCCGCGCTTTGCAAGCGTGTGCTCGATGGTCAGCGAGCCGCGCAGACGCACCACGTCGGCCGCGCTGTAGCCGCGCTTGATGCCTTTCCAGCGTGGGTTCTCGGCCCAGTCCTTCTCGAGGGCGGCGGCTTGTTGTTCGCGGGTCGGTTGGGTCATGTCGGCTCCTTGGGGTGGTTTGAAGTCAGGGAAGAAACTGGCTTCAGCATAGCCAAGGGTCGACCGCAATGGAAGACTTATGTCTTATATAAGACTACGAACGAATACTATACAAATCAATGAGATACGTCATATCTTTCATAAAGCAGAACGAGATTCGGCGAAGCGAAAAGAAATGCGGCAGCGCAGCATTGACTCATTTCATGATCCGGAACGTCGGCCGCGATCATGAAAAGTTCATGAAACCCGTCGTCGCCGGTTCGCTTCAAGGGCTGCCGTACAGCCAGCGCCTGTAGATCCGATCCGCAAGCCGCTGCTGCCCAGGCAGCGCCTCGCGCGCCTGCTCGAGCATCGCGGCACCGCTTTGCACCGTGTCCGGGTGCTGCCGCTGCTGGTGCAGGAACACCGGGTCGCGCGAGCGCGCCCAGACCGCGAGCTTCGCGGCATCGAGCTCGACATGGAACTGCATCGCAAGGCAACGCTCGCCGAGTACGAATGCCTGGTGCGGGCAAGCCGGGCTGCTCGCCAGCGGCTCGGCACCGGCCGGCAGCTCGAAGGCCTCGTTGTGCCACTGGTAGACCACGTGCCGCGGCGCTTCGCCGAACCATGCGCGCGCGGCGGCGCTGTCGACCCTGTCCAGTGCCAGCCAGCCGATCTCCGGCGCCGGCGACGGCTGCACCCGCGCGCCCAGCGCCCGCGCCATCAGTTGCCCGCCCAGGCAATGCCCGATCACCGGCAGATCGGCGTCCAGCGCCTGCAGGATCAACCGCTCGGCCTGGCGCAGCGACGGCAGCGCATCATTGGCGCTCATCTCGCCGCCCAGCACGGCCAGTGCGCCGTAGCCGGCGATGCGCTCGGGATAGGCTTCGCCGCGCTCGGTGTCGAAGACGCGGTATGCGCGACCCTCGCGGTCCAGCCACGCGCGCAGATAGGCCGGGTCATCCAGGCTCAGGTGCTGCAGGATCAGAATCGGCTTCATCGGCTGCCCATGAACCCTGGCCATATCCCCAAGGGTCGGAAGGGGTCTGAAATTTGCCCGCATCATAGGAGGCAGATCGCGACGCGCCGGTTCACCTCCGAATTCCGTCGCGAAGCTTCTCTAGACTGCCGCCCGGGCACCCCGCACACTGCGACGATCACCACGGAGTAAAACCTATGCGCAAAGACGATCCCACCACGCTGTCACCGGCTTCCACGGGCGGTTCCTCGACCAAGCCCGGCAAGCTGGACGCGTTCTGGATGCCGTTCACCGCGAACCGCCAGTTCAAGCAGGAGCCGCGCCTGCTCGCCAAGGCGTCGGGCATGCACTTCTGGACACCGGAAGGCCGCCAGGTGCTCGACGGCATCGCCGGGCTGTGGTGCGTGAACGCAGGCCATGCGCGGCCGAAGATCGTCGAGGCGATCGCCGCCCAGGCCGCCGAGCTCGACTTCGCGCCGCCGTTCAACATGGGTCATCCGAAGGCGTTCGAGCTGGCCGAGCGGCTGACGACGATCACCCCGAAGGGGCTGAACAAGGTCTTCTTCACCAACTCCGGTTCCGAGTCGGTCGAGACGGCGCTGAAGATGGCGATCGCCTACCACCGCGTGCGCGGCGAAGGCTCGCGCACGCGCCTGATCGGCCGCGAGCGCGGCTACCATGGCGTCAACTTCGGCGGCATCTCGGTCGGCGGCATCGTCGCGAACCGCAAGATGTTCGGCACGCTGCTCGCCGGCGTCGACCACATCCGCCACACGCACGACCTCGAACGCAACGCGTTCTCGCGCGGCGTGCCCGAACACGGCGCCGAGTTCGCCGACGACCTCGAGCGGCTGATCGCGCTGCACGATGCCTCGACGATCGCTGCGGTGATCGTCGAGCCGGTGGCCGGCTCGACCGGCGTGCTGCTGCCGCCCAAGGGCTACCTGCAGCGGCTGCGCGAGATCTGCGACAAGCACGGCATCCTTTTGATCTTCGACGAGGTGATCACGGGGTTCGGCCGCCTCGGCGCACCGTTCGCGGCTTCGCATTTCGGCGTCACGCCCGACCTGATGACGGTCGCCAAGGGCATCACGAACGGCTGCGTGCCGATGGGCGCGGTGTTCGCGAAGCAGCACATCCACGATGTGTTCATGACCGGGCCCGAGCACCTGATCGAGTTCTTCCACGGCTACACCTATTCGTCGCATCCGCTGGCCTGCGCGGCCGGCATCGCGACGCTGGACACCTACGCCGAAGAGGGCTTGCTGACGCGCGGCGCGCAGGTCGCGCCGTACTTCGAGGAGGCGCTGCATTCGCTGAAGGGCCTGCCGAACGTGATCGACGTCCGCAACATCGGCCTGGTCGGCGGCATCGAGCTCGCGTCGCGCCCCGGCGAGCCGGGCAAGCGGGCGTTCGAGGTCTTCCTCGAATGCTGGAAGCGCGGCGTGCTGATCCGCACGACCGGCGATACGATCGCGTTGTCGCCGCCGCTGATCATCGAGAACCAGCACATCGACCAGATCGTCGGCACACTCGCAGACGTGTTGAAGACGGCGACCTGATGTCGGCTATGCCATGAAGGTCGAATACGCCCCGCCCGCGCAGCCCGCGTCCACGATGGATGCGGGTACGCGGCGCCCCATCCCGCAAGCGGACGAGCGCCGGGGCGACAGCGACCGCAACGCCAAGCCCGTCGTGCTGGTCCCGGCGTGCAACCGCACGCTCGGCCAGCATCCGTTCCATGTCGCGGGCAAGAAGTACATCGATGCGGTCCGGCTCGCGGGCTGCCAGCCGCTGATCGTGCCCAGCGCCGAAGTCGAGGAGCTCGACGCGCTGCTCGCGCTTGCCGACGGCGTGCTGCTGACCGGGTCGCAGTCGAACGTGCATCCCAGCCACTTCGGCGAGGCTGTGCACGACACGCTGCTGCCGCTGGACGCGACGCGCGACGACTGGGTGCTGCCGTTGATTCCGCGCGTGCTGGCGCTTGGAATGCCGCTGTTCGCGATCTGCCGCGGTTTCCAGGAAGCGAATGTCGCGCTCGGCGGTTCGCTGCACCAGGCGGTGCAGGAAGTCGAGGGCCGCCGCGATCATCGTGCGCCCAAGGATGTGCCGGCCGAGCAGGCATATGGACTCGCGCACGAGGTTGCCGTCGAGCCGGGCGGCGTGCTCGCGTCGCTGTTGCCGGACGCGTCGTTCCAGGTCAACTCGGTGCATGGCCAGGGCGTGAACCGGCTGGCCGACGGCTTGCGCATAGAGGCGCGCGCACCCGACGGGCTCGTCGAAGCGTTCTCGGTCGAGCAAGCGATGGGCCACCCCGTCCACGGCTTCAACCTGTGCGTGCAATGGCATCCCGAATGGCAGGCGGCCGACAACCCGGTGTCGGTGAAACTGTTCCGCGCGTTCGGCACCGCCTGCGCCCGCTATCGGCAGCGCCGCCGCCTGCCGCGCCACGCCCCTGAACCTGATCGATAGCGGACCGCTGGCGGCGCCCGGCTTCCGGCCGTGCGCGCCGCGGGGGCAACCGTGCGGCGGCCGCTCGCTCTCCTCGGCGACCACCGCCTCCTCTTTCAGGTGATGCAATCGTGGACAAGCACAACTTCACATTCGGCGATCTCGAGAACTGGCTCAACGAGCGGCGCGTGACCGAGATCGAGTGCCTGGTGCCGGACCTCACCGGCGTCGCCCGCGGCAAGATCCTGCCGCGTGAGAAATTCACTGAAGACCGCGGCATGCGGCTGCCCGAGGCGATCGTCGCGATCGGCGTGACCGGGGAGTTCCCCGAAGAGGGCCCGTACTACGACGTGATCCACGCGACCGACCGCGACATGCACCTGCGCCCCGATCCGAGCACGGTGCGCATCGTGCCCTGGGCCGCCGACGCGACCGCGCAGGTGATCCACGACTGCTTCGACCGTGGCGGCAACCTGATCCCGTACGCGCCGCGCTCGGTGCTGCGCCGCATCTGCGATCTGTACGCGGCCGAGGGCTGGGACCCGGTGGTCGCACCCGAGCTCGAGTTCTACCTGATCGAGCGCAACGCCGACCCGAACACGCCGCTGCGCCCGCCCAAGGGCCGCAGCGGTCGCGCCGAGACCTCGCGCCAGGCCTATTCGATCGACGCGGTCAACGAGTTCGACCCGCTGTTCGAGGACATCTACGACTACTGCGAGAAGATGGAGCTCAACGTCGACACCTTGATCCACGAGGTCGGTGCCGGGCAGATGGAGATCAATTTCTTCCACGACCACCCGCTGCAGCTCGCCGACGAGGTGTTCTTCTTCAAGCGCACGATACGCGAGGCGGCGCTGCGCCACGAGATGTACGCGACCTTCATGGCCAAGCCGATGGCCAACGAGCCCGGCAGCGCGATGCATGTGCACCAGAGCGTGATCAGCAGGGTCAGCGGCCACAACATCTTCAGTAACGAAGACGGTTCGCCGTCCAAGGAATTCTTCTGGTTCATCGGCGGGCTGCAGAAGTACACGCCGGCCGCGATGGCGTTCTTCGCGCCCTACGTCAATTCGTACCGCCGGCTGGTGCGCTCGACCGCCGCGCCGATCAACATCCAGTGGGGCACGGACAACCGCACGGTCGGGATCCGCTCGCCGGTCGCGACCGCGGCGGCGCGGCGCATCGAGAACCGCGTGATCGGCGCCGACGCGAACCCGTATGTCGCGCTCGCCGCGACGCTGGCTTGCGGCTATCTCGGGATGAAGAACCGCATCGAGCCCGCGCCCGAATGCAAGGGCGATGCCTACCTCTCCGAGTACCAGCTGCCACGCAGCCTGAGCGAGGCGCTGGGCTGGATGGCCGACGAGGCGGACCTGCACGAGGTGCTGGGCAAGGAGTTCGTGACCGTCTATTCCGAGATCAAGGAGATCGAGCACGACGAGTTCATGAAGGTGATCTCGCCGTGGGAGCGCGAGCACCTGCTGCTGCATGTCTGAGGCTGTACGTCCGATGTCCACGACCCGAACCACCCGAGACTGGCAGGCCGCTGACGCTGCTCACTACCTGCACCCGTTCACCGACTTCAAGGCGCTGGCTGCGAAGGGTTCGCGCGTGATCACGCGGGCGGACAACGTCTACCTCTGGGACAGCGACGGCCACAAGATCTTCGACGCGATGTCGGGGCTGTGGTGCGTCAACGTCGGGTACGGCCAGCAGGAGTTGATCGCCGCGGCAACCGAGCAGCTGCGCACGCTGCCGTTCTACAACTCGTTCTTCCAGACCGCGAACCCGCCGGCGATCGAGCTGGCCGAGCTGCTCGCGCAGATCGCGCCGCCGCAGTTCCGCCACGTGTTCTTCTCCGGCTCGGGCTCGGAAGGCAACGACACCATCGTCCGCATGGTGCGGCGCTACTGGGACCTGATGGGCGAGCCCGAGCGCCACGTGATCATCAGCCGCAATAACGCGTACCACGGCTCGACGATGGCCGGCGCCTCGCTCGGTGGCATGAGCGGCATGCACGAACAAGGCGGGCTGCCGATCCCCGGCATCGTGCACATCGAGCAGCCGTTCTGGTTCGAGCACGGTCAAGGGATGAGCCGCGACGAGTTCGGCCTGAAGGCCGCGCGTTGGCTGGAGGACAAGATCGCCGAGATTGGCGCCGACAAGGTCGCCGCGTTCATCGGCGAGCCGGTGCAAGGCGCCGGCGGCGTGATCGTGCCGCCCGACAGCTACTGGCCGGAGATCCAGCGCATCTGCCGACGGCACGGCATCCTGCTCGTCTCGGACGAAGTGATCTGCGGCTTCGGCCGCACCGGGCGCTGGTTCGGCTGCGAACGCTTTGGCTACGAACCGGACCTGATGACGTTCGCGAAAGGCGTCACGTCAGGCTATGTTCCGCTGGGCGGCGTGCTCGTCGGCGATCGTGTCGCCGACGTGCTGATCGCGCAGGGTGGCGAGTTCAACCACGGCTACACCTATTCCGGCCACCCGGTCGCGTGTGCCGTGGCGCTCGCGAACATCCGGCTGATGCAGCGCGAGCGCATCGTCGAGACCGTGCGCGACGAGCTTGGCCCGTATCTGGCGCGGCAGTTCGCGACGCTGACCGAGCACCCGCTGGTCGGCGAGGTCCAGACCTGCGGGTTGATGGGTGCCGTGCAGCTGGTGAAGGACAAGGCCGGGCCCGACGGCCGGCCGGTGCCGTTCCCGTCCGAGCTGGAGCTCGGCATGGTCTGCCGCAGCCACTGCTTCGGCAACGGCCTGATCATGCGTGCGGTCGGCGACCGCATGATCGTCGCGCCGCCGCTCGTGATCACGCGCACGCAGATCGACGAGATGATGGCGCTGATCCGCCGTTGTCTGGACCTGACACTGGACGACGCCGTCTCGCGCGGCTGGGTCTGAGTCCGGGCTTGGCGCGCGCGGCCACGCTAGACTCCCGGGCGGCGTTTTTTCGCCCGCCCCACCCTCCCTATCCCGCGACCTTCCTGTTGTCGATAGACGTGCCCATGAGCGCTGGCGCCTTCCTGCAAATTCGCGACGTCGTCAAGGACTTCGGCGGCCACCGCGCCGTCAACAACGTCAGCCTCGACATCCAGAAGGGCGAGATCTTCGCGCTGCTCGGTTCGTCCGGCTCCGGCAAGACCACGCTGCTGCGCATGCTGGGCGGCTTCGAGACGCCGACCTCGGGAACCATCCTGCTCGACGGCCAGGACCTGGCCGGCATGCCGCCGTACGAGCGCCCGCTGAACATGATGTTCCAGAGCTACGCGCTGTTCCCGCACCTGAGCGTGTGGGAGAACATCGCGTTCGGGCTGAAGCGCGACAAGCTGCCGGCCGCGCAGGTGGCCGAGCGTGTCGACGAGATGCTCAAGCTGGTGCAACTCTCGAAGTTCGCGCAGCGCAAGCCGCACCAGCTCTCCGGCGGCCAGCAGCAGCGCGTCGCACTGGCACGCAGCCTCGCGAAGAAGCCGCAACTGCTGCTGCTCGACGAGCCGCTGGGCGCCCTCGACAAGAAGCTGCGCGAAGAGACGCAGATCGAGCTGGTCAACATCATCGAGGAGGTCGGCGTGACCTGCGTGATCGTCACGCACGACCAGGAAGAAGCGATGACCATGGCCTCGCGCATCGCGGTGATGAGCGAAGGCCGGCTGCTCCAGGTCGGCCCGCCGGCCGAGATCTACGAGACGCCGGCGACACGCTTCGTCGCCGACTTCATCGGCAACGTGAACCTGCTGGACGGCACGCTGAGCGTCGACGAGCCCGATCACGTGCAAGTCGAATGCGCCGACTGCCGGCATCACGTCGGCCACGGCATCACCGGCACCGCAGGGATGCCGGTGACGGTGGCGTTGCGGCCCGAGAAGATCCGGCTCAGCCGCACAGCCATCGATGTCGCCGACGCGCCGTCCGGCTACAACCGCGTGCGCGGCACCGTCCGCGACATGGCCTACTTCGGCAGCTACACGGTCTACCACCTGCAGCTTGCGAGCGGCCTGGTGCTGAAGGTCAGCAGCAGCAATGTCGAGCGGCACCGCGAGCATCCGCTGACCTGGGGCGATGAGGCCTGGGCCAGCTGGTCGGCGAGTTCGCCGGTCGTGCTGACGCACTGACGACGCGACCGCGATGGACCTCGAACAAGCGCCCGCGACGCCGCCGACCAAGCCTTCGAAGGCTGGCCGTTTGACGGTGATCGGCGTGCCGTATTTCTGGCTGCTGGTCTTCTTCCTGCTGCCGTTCCTGATCATCGTGAAGATCAGCGTCTCGGAAATGGGCGCGGTCAGCGTCAACGACCTGCTGACGCTGAACGACGGCACGCTGACGATCAACGCGCGCATCGGCAACTACGCGACCATCTTGCGCGACGAGCTGTACTTCAACACCTACGTCTCGAGCCTGAAGTACGCCGCGATCACGACCGTGCTGTGCCTCGCGATCGGCTACCCGTTCGCCTACTTCATGGCACGTGCCCAGCGCGCGGTGCAGCCGGTTCTGCTGATGCTCGTGATGCTGCCGTTCTGGACCTCGTTCCTGCTGCGCGTCTATGCCTGGAAAGGTCTGCTGACCGAAAACGGCATGCTGTTCAACCTGATCACCTCGACCGGGTTCGACAAGCTGCTCGCCGCGGCCAACCTGATCCCCGGGCCGGGCCAGCTGATGAACACGCCGTTCTCGCTGGTGCTGGGCATGACCTACATGTACCTGCCGTTCATGATCCTGCCGCTGTACTCCAATCTGTCGAAGATGGACCTGCGGCTGCTCGAGGCGGCCAGCGACCTGGGCGCGACCGCCTGGGTCGCGTTCTGGAAGATCACGGTGCCGCTGTCCAAGGCGGGCATCATCGCGGGGGCCATGCTGGTCTTCATCCCGTGCGTCGGCGAGTACGTGATCCCGGAGCTGCTCGGCGGCCCGCAGACGCAGATGATCGGCCGCACGCTGTGGGACGAGTTCTTCAGCAACAACGACTGGCCGATCGCGTCGACGGTCGCCGTCGTGATGATCCTGCTGATCATCGTGCCCTTGGCGCTGTTCAACAAATACCAGGCCGAGGCGCAGGAGAAGCGTTCGTGAACGCGGCCACCTTCAATCGCTGGTTCGGACGCGGCTGGCTGTCGGCCGGCTATCTGTTCCTGTACCTGCCGATCCTGACGCTGGTGCTGTTCTCGTTCAACGACTCGCCGGTCCCCAATGTCTGGCGCAGCTTCACGCTGAAGTGGTATGCCGCGCTGGTGTCGGACAGCGAGATGCTCGCCGGCCTGTGGCTCTCGTTCAAGGTCGCGCTGCTGACGGCAAGCGCCTCGGTCGTGCTGGGCACGTTCGCCGCGTTCGCGCTCGTCAAGTACAAGCGCTTCGCGGGCCGCACGCTGTTCTCCGGCATGGTCAGCGCGCCGCTCGTGATGCCCGAGGTCATCATCGGGTTGTCGCTGCTGCTGATGCTGGTCTCGGTGCAGCGGGCGACGCAGGCGCTGTTCGGAGTCGGCATCCCCGAGCGCGGGCTGCTGACGATCTGGTTCGGCCACCTGCTGCTGGGGCTGGCCTATGCGACCGTGATCGTGCAGGCGCGGCTGCAGGACCTGAACCCGCAGCTGGAGGAAGCGGCGATGGATCTCGGCGCACGGCCGTGGCAGGTGTTCCACCTGATCACGCTGCCGATGATCGCGCAGGCGCTGCTGTCGGCCTGGCTGCTGACCTTCACGCTGTCGTTCGATGACGTCGTGCTGTCGGCATTCCTCTCCGGCCCGGGCGCGACGACGATGCCGCTGGTGATCTTCTCGCGCGCCCGGCTGGGCATCAACCCGAGCGTGAACGCGACCGCGACGCTGATCATCGCGGTCGTCTCGATCGGCGTGATCACGGCGAGCTGGCTGATCGCGCGGCGCGAGCGCATACGCGCGCAGGACGTGGCCGCAGCCGCACGCGCATGACCGTTGAGCGTTCGACGATGACGGCGAGCGAACGCGGTGCGGCGCCGCACCACGCGCCCTGGCTCTCGTATCTGTCCCTGGGCGCGAGCATGGCGCTGGTCGGCAGCTATGTCGGGCTGTCGAAGATCCTCGTCGTCGTGTTCCCGGTGTTCCTGCTCGCGTGGCTGCGCTTCGGCATCGCGGCCGTCGCGATGGCCGGCTGGGTGAAACGCGGCACGGGCGACGCCGCAGCGCTGAGCGGCCACGACCGCTGGCTGCTGTTCCTCGAATCGTTCTTCGGCAACTTCCTGTTCTCGGTGTGCATGCTGTTCGGCGTCGCGTCGACCTCGGCGCTCGCGGCCGGCGTGATCATGGCGGGCATCCCCGCGGCGGTGGCGCTGCTGTCGCGCGTATTTCTCGGCGAGCGGATCGCGCCGCGGGTGATGCTCGGGATCGCCTGCGCGGTCGGCGGCATCGCATTGGTGTCGCTGAGCAAGCACGGCGGCGATGCGACCCCCGCGGCGGCCCCATCCGGCTCGCTGTGGGGCAACCTGATGCTGATGGGCGCGGTGACCTGCGAAGCGACCTACGTCGTGATCGGGAAGAAGCTCACCGGCCGCATCGGCCCGAAGCGCATCAGCGCGCTGATCAACCTCTGGGGACTGCTGCTGGTCACGCCGTTCGGCGTGTGGCAGGCGCTGCGCTTCGATTTCGCCACAGTGCCGGTGCCCTCATGGTGGCTGCTGCTGTTCTATTCGATCGCGGCGAGCATGGTCACCGTGTGGCTGTGGATGACCGGCCTCCGGCACGTGCCGGCGTCGAAGGCGGGCGTGTTCACGGTGATGCTGCCGGTCAGCGCCGCGGCGGTCGGCGTGCTCTTTCTTGGCGAGCGCTTCAGCGCAGCGCAGGCGGCTGCATTCGCGCTTGCGCTCGCGGGCGTCGTGCTGGCCACTTGGCCCGGCCGCAACGGCGTGCCGGCGGCAACGGCGGCCCCGACCTGACGGTCCACGACCCCACGACGCGCGTCAGGCGTACGCCTCGACGCCTTCGTGCGCCAGCCGCAGCACCGTGTGCGGCGACTCGTGCTTGAGCCGATGATCCGACCAGACCTGGCGCCAACGCCGCGCGCCCGGCAAGCCGTTGCGCAGCCCCAGCATGTGGCGCGCCGCGTGCCACCACGGCTCGCCGCCGGGTATCACGACGCGCGCCATGTAGTCGGCCATGCGCTGCTCGATCTCGTCGCGATCGAACCCGGGCGGCGCGGCGTCGAAGTAGCGCGCATCCCAATCCGCCAGCAGCCAGGGATGGTGATAGGCCTCGCGCCCCAGCATCACGCCGTCGAGTTGCGCGAGCCCCGCATCGATCTGCGCCGCAGTCGTGATGCCGCCGTTCAGCACGAAGGTCAGCGCCGGGAAGTCGCGCTTCAGGCGGTGCACGACCTCGTAGCGCAGCGGCGGCACCTCGCGGTTCTCCTTCGGGCTCAGGCCCTTCAGCCAGGCATTGCGCGCGTGCACGATGAAGACCTCGCAGCCCGCCTCCGCCACAGCGCCGACGAAATCGCGCACGAACTCGTAGTGCTCGGTCCTGTCGATGCCGATCCGGTGCTTGACCGTGACCGGCAGCGACACCGCGTCGCGCATCGCCTTCACGCCATCGGCCACCAGCGCCGGCTCGGCCATCAGACACGCGCCGAACGCGCCGCGCTGCACTCGCTCGCTCGGGCAGCCGCAGTTCAGGTTGACCTCGTCGTAGCCCCATTGCTCGGCCAGGCGCGCACAAGCCGCGAGGTCGGCGGGCTCGCTGCCGCCGAGCTGCAACGCGAGCGGATGCTCCTCCGCATTGAAGGCCAGGTGCCGCGCGACATCGCCGTGCAATAGCGCGCCGGTCGTGACCATCTCGGTGTAGAGCCGGGTCCGGCGGGTCAGCAGGCGGTGGAAGTAGCGGCAATGGCGATCGGTCCAGTCCATCATCGGCGCAACCGACAGGCGCCAGGGAGACAAGGTCGAAGATGCCGCGTGGCTTTGCGCAGGGATCATGGATGCAGTGGCAGGACGATCCCGGTATTGTCTCCTGCAGCACCAATACACGGATCGCAACCCCCAGGGTGACGGGTGCGAGCCGCGGTAAAACAGGCGCCTCATCCGCGACACTGTGACGATCGATGCGACACTGCGTTCGCACCGGCGCCACGAAGAGCCGAGGAATACGATGGAGCCAAGATACCGCGTCGTGAGCTACGGCAGCTTCCAGACCGGCGACACCGACGGTCTGCTCGAGCATGGCCAGTTCGACGACGCGAAGGAAGCCGTGCGCATGGCGCAGGTGGTGGTCGAATCGTCGCTGCGCCAGGATGCGGCAGCCGCGAATTCGTCCGAAGAGCTGGGCCGGCGCTACTGGGATTTCGGGACGATTCCGGTGATCTGGGGCGAGCCGCGGCCCGACTTCGACCCGTACACCTATGCGAAGCAGGTCGCGCCGCTGATCTGGTCCGAGTACATCGGCCGCGTGACGCACCAGGACCCGCACTCACGCGAGGTCCAGTGGGAGCAGGCGCGCGCGCGCCGCGACAAGGTGCTGCTGATGCGCGCTGCGGCGCTGGCCGCGACCAAGCACCGCGACCAGCGGCGCAAGGATCCCGAGGCGTCGCCGTACGTGAACCACCCGATCGAGCTCGCGCGCATCCTCACCGAGGAAGGCGGCGTGACCGATACGGCGACGCTGTGCGCCGCGCTGCTGCACGATACGCTGGAAGACACCGAGACCACGCCGTCCGAGCTCACGGCCGCGTTCGGTCCGGTCGTTGCGGGCGTGGTGTCCGAGGTGACCGACGACAAGTCGCTGCCCAAGGCCGAGCGCAAGCGGCTGCAGGTCGAGCATGCGGCGCAGATCAGCCGGCGCGCCAAGCTCGTGAAGCTGGCCGACAAGATCGCCAACCTGCGCGACGTCGCGAATTCGCCGCCGCCCGACTGGCCGCTCGAGCGGCGCCAGGAGTACTTCGACTGGGCCAAGGACGTGATCGACCGGCTGCGCGGCGTGCACCCGCGCCTGGAGGCGGTGTTCGACGCCGCGTACCGCACGCGGCCGCAGGCGTAGCGCGGCGCCGCCGCAGCGGCCGCCGTCAGGCGGCGAGCCGGGGGGGTGGCGCGTCGGCTTCCGGGTGCGTCTCGGTCTGCACGACGATCGCCGTCGACGACTCCGAATGCGCGTCGGGAGAACCCGCCTGCAACAGCGCCAGCCGACGTTCCAGATCCAGCAACTCGGCCGCAATGCGGTCGATCAAGCCGCTGCGGCTGCCGTTGGACGGCGGCTCGGCGTACGCCTGCTCCAACTCGTGCCGCAGCCGGGCGTACTTACCTGCTAGTTGGTCGGGGGTCATCACGCCTACCTCCTACTGCTGCAGTGCAGTATGGACGACGGAAGGCCGCCTGTGTGCAGCACGTGCACCGCAACCCACACCCGAGATTAGGGGGAGTCCTCACACGTGTGTATGGACTGTGCGCAATTGTTCGCTTGGGCATTGCGGCTCGCGTTTGCCGGTATGCTGCGGCCCGCCAGAGGCAGTACCGGAAGTTTTTCGCATGGCGATACAGTTCATCGACCACGGGTCGACCCAGGGGTTTCAAGTGCGTGTCGGGCCCCGGCACGCTGCATTGACGAAGTTCTTTGCCGTGCGCAAGCACGGCGGCGCGCGCAGGGCGCTCGCCGCTGCCCGGGCCGCCGAGACCGAGTTGGCGCGGCACGCCGAGGCCAGCGCCGGTCGCACCGGCGCACGGCGTCGGGCCCCGGCCAACAACACCAGCGGGCTGGTGGGCGTGCGGCCGCGCTACGTGGTGTTCTCCGACGTCCCGTACCTCTATTTCGTCGCGAGCTGGAGCGTCAATGGGAAGCCGCGTTGCACCAGCTTCTCGGCCGAGAAGCACGGCTTGCTGGGTGCGCTCGAGCTGGCGATGCAGCGCCGCGAACGGTCCACCGGCGTGCGCTACGACGTGACGCCGCGCCAAGCCTGGAGCCGCATGAAGCATCTCGTTTCGGCGACGCTGCACTAGGCGCGCCTCGCCTTCTCGGCGTCACGCGCGCGCGGCGACGTTGGCGATCCCGGCCGTGAAGCGCGGCCACAGCGGTTCGGGCAGGTCGTGCCCCATGCCGTCGATGATGTCGATCTCGGCGCCGGCGATCTTCGTCGCGAGGTCGTATCCGGCAGCCACCGGTACCAGCGGGTCGTCGCGGCCGTGAATGATCTGCACCGGCAGGCGGATCCGGTCCAGCCATGCCGAACGGTTGCCGTCGGCCGCGATCGCGACCATCTGGCGCGCCGTGCCCTGCGGCCGGTGCGAGCGCCGCACGGCCCTGCCCAGGCGGCTGCGCAATTCGTCGTCGCGGGCCGGGAACCCTGGGCTGCCGATCAGGCGATAGAGCTGCACGTAGTGGTCGATCACGCTGTCGATCTGGTGCGGCTGCGCCGGCCGCGAGATCAGCGCGCTGCGGACCTTCAGCGTCGGCCCGGGCAGGCGCCGCGCGCCGCTGGTCGTCATCATCAAGGTCACGCTTTTCAGGCGCTGCGGATGGCGCGCCGCCATGTGCTGCGCGATCATCCCGCCCATCGACGCGCCGCAGACATGAGCCCGCCGTATGCCCAGCGCATCCAGCACGCCGACCGCGTCGTCGGCCATGTCGGCGATGCTGTACGCGCTTCGGACGTTCAGGCCGACCGCGAAGCGAAACGAGTCCAGCATCAGGTTCGGCACGCCCAGGTGATCGAAGCGCTGGCTGAGCCCGATGTCGCGATTGTCGAAGCGGATCACGCGGAAGCCGCGCGCGACCAGACTGGCGACGAAGTCCTCGTGCCACGCGACCAGCTGCATGCCCAGGCCCATCACGAGCAGCAGCGGCTCGCCGTTCGGCGAACCGTGGTCTTCGACTTCGATCGCGATGCCGTTGGCCGAGATCTGCATGCTCTCGAAGCCCGGCGTGATTCAGGCCGCGGCGTATGCAGAGGCCGGGGCGTTGCCTTGCCGATAGAACACGCGCCGCAGGCCGTTCGCATCGAACGGCTTCCAGTGCCCCGGCTGCTGCGCGAGCCGGTCGGCGATCGCATACAGCGCGAGCGGATTCATCCCCATCCCGACATGGCTGGCATGAACCTCGATGTTCTCGGCGATCGCGCTGGGCTCGTTGAGGCTGCAGCGCCACGACACGATGCCGTCGGTGCGCGAGTAGATCGACGTGGTCGGCACCGGCGGCGGCGTGCGCAGCCGCGCCATCATCACCGGATCCTCCGCCTTCTGGCCCGACAGCACCTCGAAGACGCGCCAGGCATTGGTCGCCCGCGGGTGGCCGGTGAAGGGCGTGCCCAGCGTGATCACGCAGCGCGTGTGCTCCGGCAGTTCCTTCGCCATCTCGCGCGCATAGAGGCCGCCCAGGCTCCAGCCGATCAGGCTGACCGGGCGGCCGTGTGCATCGGCCAGCGCGCGCACGTCGGCGGCGCAGCGCTTCAACACACCGTCGCGCGGGCCGAAGTTGAAGCCCTGCCCCCACGGCTTGGTCACGTAGCCCACACGGTCGAGGAAGCTGCGCAGCGGCGCGGTGGTGAAGTCATTCGCGCCCATTCCGGGAAAGACCAGCACCGGGTGCCCGTCGCCGGGCGGCAGGCGGCGCAGCCAGGGCGTCGCGGCGAGCATCGCGGCGAACTCCCAGGGCGCCCGCCCTTCGAGCATCATCAGCAGCGCGCTCGGCGCCTGCTGATCCGGATTCGTGGGATCGTAGGCGCTGGCAGCGGAGGCTGTATCGGGTTTCGCGCGGTTCGGGCGGGCCATGGGCTGAAGGCAGTGGGAACGATGCATCGTAGCCGCATCGCCCGGGTTTGCATGGAGCGTATGCCCTAAGGTGGGTTCAGGGATTCCTGCCGTCAAGCCGCCGAATGCCGCAGCGCCAGCGCCTCATTGGCCGCCAGCGCACCCAGTACCAGCGCACCACCGCCCAACACGTGCACGGCCGGTGCCTCGTCGGCACCCAGCCAGGCCCACGCGACCCCGAAGATGACTTCGAGCAGCGCCAGCAGCGAAGCTTCGGGCGCACTCAGGTGGCGCGCCGCGGCCACCGACATCAGGCACGGAATCGCGAGCTGGACCACGCCCAGCAGCGCGAGCAGTCCCAGGTCGTGCGCCGACGCGGCCAGCGGCAACGCGAGCGGCCAGGTCACGAGCGCCGAGATCGCGGCGCCGATCAGCACCGCCGGCAGCAAATCGACCTCGCGGGCGTTGCGGTTGGCCTGGATCAACGTCCAGTTCGTCGCCGCGGCGATCGGCACGGCGAGCGCGACCAGCGTGCCGAGCAGGCTGCGCGCATCGCTGCCGACCACCTCGCGCGCGTACATCCACGCGATCCCGACGCCGGCGACGACGATCGCGCCCCAGGTCCGCGCCGCGAGGCGATGCCGCAGCGCGACGCGCGCCAGCAGCGCGGTCAGCAGCGGCGCGCTGGCCATCGTCACGAGCACGTTGGCGACGCTGGTCAAGGTCAGGGCGACCATGAACGCCGTGAACATCACGCTCCAGCACGCGCCAGAGAGCCACAACGTGCGCCCGCCCTCGCGCAAGGAACGCACCAGCGCCGCACGCCCGCGCAGGGCGAGCAGCACGGGCGCCAGTGCCAGCACCGTGAAGGCGCTGCGCCAGAACGTGATCTCGAAGCTGTGCGCGGCTTCGAGCCGGCGCGTGACGACGCCGGCAATGCTCCACATCAGCGTGACGATCACCATCGTCACGACAGCGCGCGTATGACTCAAGCTCCGCCCGGCCTCAGTAATCGTTGCCGCCGCCGAAGCCGCCGCTGCCGGGTGCGAGGTTCTCGAACTTGGTCAGCGGCTTCAGGAAGGCGAGCCGCACCGTGCCGGTCGGTCCATTGCGCTGCTTGCCGATGATGACCTCGGCGACGCCGGGGTCCTTGCTGGCTTCCTTGGTGTAGTAGTCGTCGCGGTAGATGAACATGATCACGTCGGCATCCTGCTCGATCGCGCCGGACTCGCGCAGGTCGCTCATCATCGGGCGCTTGTCGGTGCGCGTCTCGACGCTGCGGTTGAGCTGCGACAGCGCGATCACCGGACACTTCAGCTCTTTCGCGAGAGACTTCAGCCCGCGCGAGATTTCGCCGATCACCGTCGCGCGGTTCTCCTCGCTGGTGCTACCGCTGCCGCTCATCAGTTGCAGATAGTCGACCACGATCAGCCCGAGCTGCCCGCACTGCCGCGCCTGGCGGCGGGCCCGGGCGCGTACTTCGCTGGGCGACAGCGCCGAACTCTCGTCGATGAACATGCTGACGCTGCCGAGCTTCTCGATCGCTTCCGAGAGGCGGCTCCATTCGTCGTCGCGCAGCCGCCCGGTGCGCAGGTTGCCCTGGTCGATGCGGCCCAGCGAGCCGACCAGGCGCAATGCGAGTTGCGCGGCGCCCATTTCCATCGAGAACACCAGCACCGGCAGCTCTTCGCGCACCGCGACATGCTCGGCGATGTTGAGCGCGAACGCGGTCTTGCCCATCGACGGGCGTGCCGCGAGCACGATCAGGTCGCCGGGCTGGAAGCCCGAGGTCATGCGGTCCAGATCGAAGTAACCGGTGCGCACGCCGGTCACGTCCTCGGCGCCGTTCTCGTGCAGCTCGGTCACGCGGTCCAGCAACTGCACGACCAGCTGGTCCATGCTCTGGAAGCCTTGCTGCGAGCGCGAGCCCTCCTCGCCGATGCGGAAGATCTTGCCCTCGGCCTCGTCGAGGATCTCGTTGACCGCGCGGCCCTGCGGGTTGAACGCGTTGGTCGCGATCTCGTCGCTCGCGCTGACCAGCTTGCGCAGGATCGCCCGCTCGCGGACGATCTCGGCATAACGCCGGATGTTCGCGGCACTGGGCACGCTCTGCGCAAGCGAGTTCAGGTAGACCAGCCCGCCCGACTCCTCGCCCTTGCCCAGGCTTTCGAGCCGCTCGAACACGGTGATCACGTCGGCCGGCTTGGTCGCGTTGATCAGGTGGCCGATCGCCGCGAAGATCAGGCGATGCTGGAAGCTGTAGAAGTCGCTCTCGGTCAGCACGTCACCGGCGCGGTCCCACGCGGTGTTGTCCAGCAGCAGGCCGCCGAGCACGCTTTGCTCGGCTTCGATCGAATGCGGCGGGACGCGCAGCCGGGCGACCTCGTCGTCGACACGCTCGCCGGTGGGCGACTTCCCGGAGGAGAAAACGGCAGACATCGGGGAATGATAGGGTGCCCCCAGGCGCGCGCCTGTGCGCAACCCTGTGGAAATTCAGGGGTCAACAGTGGAAAACAAAAGGGCCGGCATGAGCCGACCCTCTTGCGGTGCGAACGAATCGACTCAGTCGGTTTCGCCCAGCACCACGACCTTCACTTCCGCGACCACATCGGTATGCGGCACGACCGTCACGGTGTGCTCGCCGACCGTCTTCAGCGGGCCGTTGGGCATGCGCACTTGCGCCTTCGCGACCTTGAAGTCGATGCGGGTCAGCGCATCGGCGATGTCGGCGTTCGTGACCGAGCCGAACAGGCGGCCGTCGACGCCGGCCTTTTGCGTGATGTGCACGGTGCGGCCGTTCATCTTCTCGCCCAGCGCCTGCGCGGCGGCGAGCTTGTCGGCGGCGGCCTTCTCGAGCTCGGCGCGGCGGGTCTCGAACTCCTTGATCGCCGCTTCGGTCGCGCGGCGCGCCGCGCGGGTCGGGATCAGGAAGTTGCGCGCGAAGCCGTCCTTGACCTTGACGACATCACCGAGGTTGCCGAGGTTGGCGACTTTTTCCAGCAGGATGACTTGCATGGCGGTTCGCTCCTCAGACTCGGTGCTGATCGGTGTACGGCAGCAGCGCGAGGAAACGCGCGCGCTTGATGCACGTCGTCAGCTGGCGCTGGAAGAACGCGCGGGTGCCGGTCAGGCGCGCCGGCGTGATCTTGCCGTTCTCGCCGATGAAGTCGCGCAGCGTGTCGATGTCCTTGTAGTCGATCTGCTTGACGCCGGTGACGGTGAAGCGGCAGAAGCGCTTGCGGCGGAACAGCAGCGACTGGGTGTTGCGCTTGGGCTTGCGGTCCTTCGAGAACCGGCCTTTACCACGGGGCGGGGGCATAGGGAACCTCTCTTGAATCTATCTGGAACAGGTTGGATCGATGTCAGGCTAGCTCGGTCACATGGAAGACGACGCCGCGGCCATTGCGCTGGGCCCCGAGGAAACCGGCGAAACCGTGCTGGCTTCCGATCTCCAGGCCTGCGACGCGCTGCGTGATCGCCACCCCGATCGCCCGTGCCTTGATCTCGAACGAGACCTTGCGGGGCTGACCGTCCTGCGTGACCTCCGACTCGTGCTTCAAGCTCAGGTCGAGGGCCGGCAATCCAGCGGGGGTGTAGCGCAGCGCACCTCGCTCCACCAGCTGCGCACTCAGAACCACTCGGTTCACGAGGTGCGCTGCAAGCAGCGGCCGGTGCGGCGCGTCCTCAGGACTCAGGCCTCCTGGGCTTGCTGCTGGGGCTGCGGCGCCTTGCGCGCGTCTTCGCGCTCGACTGCCTTCATCATCACGGACGGCGTGGTTTCAGCCTGCTCCTTGACGACGGTCAGGTGGCGCAGCACGGCATCGTTGAACCGGAAGCCGGTTTCGAGCTCGCTCAGCACTTCCTTGCCGCACTCGATGTTGATGCACAGGTAGTGCGCCTTCGCGAGCTTCTGGATCTGGTAGGCCAGCTGGCGGCGGCCCCAGTCTTCGACGCGGTGCACCTTGCCGCCGCCGGCGGTGACGATGCCCTTGTAGCGTTCCAGCATCGCCGGAACCTGTTCGCTCTGATCCGGATGAATCAGCAAGACGATTTCATAGTGACGCATTGAATCTCCTTGTGGGTTCGACCGCTGGCGGGTGAGCGCCCGCGGCCTGGAAGCCACCCCGAAGCGTCAAACCCGGGTGTGGCAAGGCGGAAAAGCCGAAGATTATAGCTC
>DATCSE010000479.1:0-12014 GCA_036568605.1 Burkholderiaceae bacterium
AGCAGATCAACAAGCGCATGAACGAGGGCGAGAAGGCCTCGCGCGACGCGAAGAAGGAAATGATCGAGGCCAACCTGCGCCTCGTGATCTCGATCGCGAAGAAGTACACCAACCGCGGCCTGCAGTTCCTCGACCTGATCCAGGAAGGCAACATCGGCCTGATGAAGGCGGTCGACAAGTTCGAATACCGCCGCGGCTACAAGTTCTCGACCTACGCGACGTGGTGGATCCGCCAGGCGATCACGCGCTCGATCGCCGACCAGGCGCGCACCATCCGCATCCCGGTGCACATGATCGAGACCATCAACAAGATGAACCGCCTGTCGCGCCAGCACCTGCAGGAGTTCGGCTTCGAGCCGGACGCACCGACGCTTGCCGAAAAGATGGAGATCCCGGAAGACAAGATCCGCAAGATCATGAAGATCGCGAAGGAGCCGATCTCGATGGAGACCCCCATCGGCGACGACGACGATTCGCATCTGGGCGACTTCATCGAGGACACCAACAACACCGCGCCGATCGAGGCCGCGATGCAGGCCGGCCTGCGCGACGTCGTGAAGGACATCCTGGACTCGCTGACGCCGCGCGAAGCCAAGGTGCTGCGCATGCGCTTCGGCATCGAGATGTCGACCGACCACACGCTGGAGGAAGTCGGCAAGCAGTTCGACGTGACGCGCGAGCGCATCCGCCAGATCGAGGCGAAGGCGATCCGCAAGCTCAAGCACCCGAGCCGCTCGGACAAGCTGCGCACCTACCTCGACACGCTCTGAGGGACGCGCACGAGCGTCCGCTTGGCGGAACCAGAAGGCCCCGGGAGCATCCGTATCTCGGGGCCTTTTTTCATGCACGCAGCGCTATAAACTTCCGCGCATGACCCAGATCGTCGAGCGCACCATCCTGTTTGCCGACCTGCGCGGCAGCACCTCGATGTATGAGACGCTGGGCAACGCCGACGCTTCGACGGTCGTCACGCAGACGGTCGCGCTGATGGCGCGCATCATCTCGAACCACCATGGTTTCGTCGTGAAGACGCTGGGCGACGGGCTGATGGCGATGTTCGAGTCCCCCTCTTCCGCGGTCGCCGCGTCCGACGAGATGCACGACTCGCTCGAGCGCATTGGCGCCCCCGGCGACGGTTCGCTGACCTTGCGCGCTCGCCTCGTGCCGCTGAAGCTGCAGGTGGGGCTCGCGCACGGCGAGGTCGTCAAGATGTCGGACGATGTGTTCGGCGACGCGGTCAACGTCGCGGCGCGGCTGCTCGACCATGCGAGCGACAACGAGACGCTGGCCACCTCCGGCGTGCTCGACCGCCTCGACGACCCCGTGCGCTCGCGCTTCCGCAGCCTTGATCGCATGCAGCTGCGCGGCCGTGTCGAGCCGGTGCATGTTCATCTTCTCGAAGCGACGCGCCGCTTCGGCGACACCGCCGCCACCGCGTTCGGCGACATCGTGCCGACCGCACCCGACCCCGAGGCGATCCGCCTGATCTGGGATCACCTGAACCGCGTCTATGCCGGCCCCAGCCTGCCGGTCGTGCTCGGTCGCAGCCCGCAGGCGACCTACATCATCGACGACACGCGCGTCTCGCGCTCGCACGCGCGCATCGACTGGCACGGCGGCACGTTCCAGCTCGTCGACCTCAGCTACAACGGAACCTACGTGCGCTTCGACCACGACCCCGAGATCATCAGCCTGCGCCGCGGCGCCTGCACCTTACACGGCAGCGGCGTGATCGGCCTGGGCACGCCGCCGTCCGATGCCGGCGGGCCGAGCGTGCGCTTCGAGATCCTGCGCTTCGTCGACACCCAGCGACAGACGCCGTTCGAGATCGACACGCAGCGCTGATGGCTGGCTATGCCGTCGAACCGCGCCGCCAACCGGGAGCGCCCGAGCGGACCGCGATCCTGCTGTGCAACCTCGGCACGCCGGAGGCGCCCGAGCCGGTCGCGGTGCGCCGCTACCTCGCGGAGTTTCTGAGCGACCCGCGCGTCGTCGAGATCCCGCGGGCCGTCTGGTGGCCTATCCTGCACGGCATCATCCTGCGCACGCGGCCGGCGAAGTCGGCGCGCAAGTACGCGAGCATCTGGACGCCCGAAGGCTCGCCGCTGCAAGTCTGGACCGCGAAGCAGGCCAAGCTGCTCAACGGTTATCTCGGCGAACGAGGCCATCGCGTCGACGTGCGTCATGCAATGCGCTATGGCGCGCCGGCCATCGGCGATGTGCTGGCCGAGCTCAAGGCCGGCGGTGCGACGCGCGTGCTGGTGCTGCCGCTGTACCCCCAGTACTCGGGCACGACGACCGCGAGCGTCGTCGATGCGGTCGCCGACTGGTCGCGCCGCATCCGCGCGCTGCCCGAGCTGCGCTTCGTGCAGCGCTACCACGACGACCCGGGCTACATCGGCGCGCTCGCGAAGCGCGTCACCGACCATTGGGCGAGGAACGGCCGCGGCGACACGCTCGTGCTGAGCTTCCACGGCATCCCGAAACGCGCGATCGCGCTGGGCGATCCGTACCACGCCGAATGCCTGACGACCGCGCGGCTGTTGAGCGAGAGGCTGGCCCTGCGCGAGAACGAATCGGTCGTGACCTTCCAGAGCCGCCTGGGCCGCGCCGAATGGCTGCAGCCGTACACCGAGCCCACGCTGATCGCGCTGGCGAAACAAGGCCGGCAGCGGGTCGACGTGTTCTGCCCCGGCTTCGTCGCCGACTGCCTCGAGACGCTGGAGGAAATCGCCCAGGAAGGACGCGCCGCGTTCCTCAGCGCCGGCGGCCGCGAGTTCCACCACGTACCGTGCCTGAACGACCAGCACGAGTGGATCGCCGCGCTGGCGGCGATCGCGATCCGGCATCTGCAAGGCTGGCCGGCCTAACGCCGGCGAGGTTCAACTCGAACGCAGCGCCAGGCGCGCCGCCTTGCGCGCGTTGAGCACCTTCATGATCCGCGGCAGCAGCAGCACGCCCAGCACGATGATCAGCAGCACCATCGAGCCCGGCCGCTGCAGGAACACGGTCCAGCTGCCTTCGCCGATGGACAGCGCGTTGCGTAGCTGCGCTTCGGCCAGCGGCCCCAGGATCATGCCGACGACGACCGGCGCGGTCGGGAAGTCGAAGCGCCGCATCACGACGCCCAGCAGCCCCACCGCATACAGCAGCACCAGGTCGAACGCCGACTGCCGCATCCCGTAGACGCCCACCGTCGCGAAGATCAGGATGCCGGCGTACAGGTACGCCTTCGGTACCTTCAGGAGCTTCACCCACAGGCCGATCAGCGGCAGGTTCAGGATCAGCAGCATCACGTTGCCGATGTACAGCGATGCGATCAGCGCCCACACCAGTGCGGCGTTCTTGTCGAACAGCTGCGGCCCCGGCTGGATGCCGTAGTTCTGGAATGCGCCGAGCAGGATCGCCGTCGTGTTCGAGGTCGGAATGCCCAGGGTCAGCAGCGGGATCAGCGTGGCGGTGATCGCCGCGTTGTTCGCGGCCTCCGGGCCGGCCACGCCCTCGATCGCGCCCTTCGTGCCGAACTCCTCGCGATGCTTCGAGAGCTTCTTCTCGGTCGCGTAGCTGAGGAAGGTCGGGATCTCGCTGCCGCCTGCGGGGATCGTGCCGAACGGGATGCCGATGAAGGTCGCGCGCAGCCACGCCGGCCACGAGCGCTTCCACTCGTCGCGGGTCATGTGGACCTTGCTCATCTTGTTCTGCGTCTCGACCGTGCGCCCTTCGTACAGCACGTTGTAGAGCGCCTCGCTGACCGCGAACAGGCCGACCGCGATCAGCACGACCTCGAGCCCGTCCAGCAACTCCGGCACGCCGGCCGTGTAGCGCGCCTGGCCGGTGATCTGGTCGATGCCGACCAGCCCCATCGCGAGGCCGATGAACAGCGCCGTCAGCCCGCGCACCGTGCTCTTGCCCAGCACCGCGCTGACCGTGCAGAAGGCGAGCACCATCAGCAGGAAGTACTCCGGCGGGCCGAGCCGCACGGCGTAGGCCGCGACGACCGGCGCACAGAACGTCACGACGACCGTCGCGATCGTGCCGGCGACGAACGAGCCGATCGCCGCGGTGGCCAGCGCCGCGCCGGCGCGGCCGCTCTTGGCCATCTTGTTGCCTTCCATCGCCGTGACCATCGAGGCCGACTCGCCCGGCGTGTTCAGCAGGATCGACGTCGTCGAGCCCCCGTACATCGCGCCGTAGTAGATGCCGGCGAAGAAGATCATCGACGCGGTCGGGTCGACCTTCAGCGTGATCGGCAGCAGCATCGCGACCGCGGTCGCCGGGCCGATGCCGGGCAGCACGCCGACCGCCGTGCCTATCGTGCAGCCGAGCAGCGCCCACAACAGATTGATCGGCGTGGCCGCAGCGGCGAAGCCCTGCAGCAGCTGGTTCCAGATGTCCATGTCGTCTCGTCCCTGCGGTGGTGTGCCGGCTCGCGGCTCAGATCCAGCCCGTGCCGGTCAGGCCCGGCAAGTTGATCGCGAGCAGCTGCGTGAACATCCAATAGACCGGCGCGGCGATCGCGAAGCCGATCGCGCAGTCGACGGCCCAGGCGCGCACACTCAGATCGAGCCGGCCTTCGGCGGCCTTGAAGCCGCGCACCGCGAGCACGAAGCACAGCGTGCAGCTGAGGATGAAGCCGATGGTCGTGATCAGCGCCGCATTCGCGAGGATGCCGGCCGAGACCCATGCGAAGCCCGGCCAATCGCCGCGTTCGGCGCCAGAAGGCTCGTCCATGTCGCGGAAGCCGCCGCTGCGCGCCTCATAGATGAGGAAGCCGCCGCACGCGAGCAGCGCGATGCCGACGAGCCACGGCAGGAAGTTCGGGCCGACGCCCGAATAGCCGGCCTCCGACTTGATGCCGATAGCGCCGAATGCGATCAGCGCGCCGACCGCGAGCGTGCCCGCGCCTACCAGCGTTTGCTGCGGTTTCATGCCTGCCTCCTCGTCTCTTTGTGGCGGCGGCCGCGCGCGCTGCGCAGCCGTGCCGCTGTCGTCGTGTGTCGGAGCGAGCGTGCCGGCCGTCAGATCATTCCGGACTTGGCCATCACCGCGCGCAGACTCGCGAATTCGTCGTCGACGAACTTCTCGAACTCGGCGCCGGTCAGCAGCGCCGGGGTCCAGCCGTTCTTCTCGATCGACTCGGCCCACGACTTGGTCTTGGTCGCCTTCACGATCATGTCGATCAGTGTCTTGCGCTGCTCCGGCGTGATGCCGGGCGCGCCGTAGACGCCGCGCCAGTTGCCGATCACGACATTGATGCCCTGCTCCTTCAGCGTCGGCACGTCGATGCCCTTCAGGCGCGTCTCGGAGGTCACGCCGATCGGGATCATCTTCTTCGCGGTGATGTACTCGGCGAACTCGCTGTAGCCGCTGCCGCCGACCGTGACGTTGCCGCCGAGGATGGCCGCGGTCGCCTCGCCGCCTCCGCGGAACGCAACGTAGTTGATCTTGGCCGGATCGACGCCGACCTCGCGCGCGATCATCGCCGCGGCGATGTGCTCGGTGGACCCGCGCGAGCCGCCGCCCCACTTGACGCTGCCCGGATCCTTCTTCATCTGCTCGATCACGTCCTTCATGCTCTTCAGCGGCGAGTTCGCCGGCAGCACGAAGACGTTGTACTCGCTGGTCACGCGCGCCAGCGGCGTGGCCTGCGACAGATTGACCGGCGGCTTGCCGGTGATGATGCCGCCGACCATCACGGCGCCCATCGCCATCAGCGCGTTCGGGTCGCCCTTGTTGCCGTTGACGAACTGCGCGAGGCCGATCGCGCCGGCCGCGCCGCCCTTGTTGTCGTAGCTGACCGACGAGGCCACACCGGCCTCCTGCAATGCCTTGCCCAGCGCGCGGCCGGTCGTGTCCCAGCCGCCGCCCGGGTTGGCCGGAATCATCATCTTCAGATTGGCCGCGGCACGCGCGGAAAGCGGCAGCAGGCCGGCGGCTGCCAATGCGGCGAACGATTTCAGGAACGTGTCTCGACGCATACGCATGTCTCCTTGATTTGAGTCGAATGAGGATCGCAGACGCCCGTCGGGCGACGTTGCCGGGCATGTTCGCGCCAAACCCTGTCAAGTTGCTGTCCAACGGCCTAGGGGAAACACGAATGTCCCGGGCTGCTAACGTTATGGCGCCGATGAAGATTCTTCTGGTCGAGGACAACCCGGCGATGCAGACGACGCTGCGTCGCAGTTTCGAGCGCCGCGGCATGCAGGTCGTGGGCTGCAGCGACGGCGCACTCGCGCTCGAACGCTGGCGCGCAAGCGTGCCCGACGTCGTGCTGCTGGACCTGAGCCTGCCGGGGGTCGATGGCCTGGAAGTCCTGGCGCGCGCCCGGGCCGACGGGCTGACGACGCCGGTGCTGATCCTGACCGCGCGCGGCACGGTCGGCGACCGCATCCTCGGCCTGAACACCGGCGCCGACGACTACCTGCCCAAGCCCTTCGACCTGGACGAGCTCGAAGCCCGCGTGCGCGCGCTGGCGCGGCGCGCCGGCAGCGAGCGCGGGGACGCTGCGCTCGAGCCCCACACGATCGAATATGGCGGCCTGCGCTGCGACGGTCTCAGCGGCGCGATCTATTTCGGCGGCGCGCCGCTCGAGCTCGCGCCGCGCGAGGCGGCGCTGCTGCGCGCGCTGCTCGCGCGGCCCGGCCAGGCGGTGACCAAGGAGCGGCTGCTCGAGATCGTGTTCGAGGGCGACGCGCAGGTGCAGGCCGAGGCGATCGAGGTTGTCGCGTACCGCCTGCGCAAGAAGCTCGGCGCGACCGACGTGCAGCTGGTCACCCTGCGCGGGCTCGGGTATCTGTTGAAGGCAGCGACGTGAGCGACCGGGGCGCCGCACACCGCGGGCTGTTGCGCAACCTCTCACTGCGCAGCCAGCTGCTGCTGGGCATCCTGCTGCCCGTGTTCGTGTTCGTCGTGATCAACACCGTCAGCCTGTACCGGCAGGCCCTGGTGGCGGCGAACACGGCCTACGACCGCACGCTGCTGGCCTCGGCCAAGTCGATCGGCGAGCTGCTCGAAGTGACCGGCAGCGGCGACGCGGCCCGCCTGAAGGCCACCGTGCTGTACTCGGCGCTCGAGGCCTTCGAGGCCGACAACCGCAGCCGCCTGTACTACAAGGTCACGGGCTTCGCCGGCGAGATGGTGTCGGGCTTTCCGGACCTGCCGCCGTGGCACGGCACGCTGCCGGTCAAGGGACCGTATGCCGCCCTGGTCGACTTCTACGACGCGCGCTATCGCGACATGCCGATCCGCATGGCGGTGCTGCTGCAGCCGGTCGCGAGCCCCGAGGGCCGCGGCATCGCGACGATCCAGGTCGCCGAGACGCTGGAGCTGCGGGAGTCGCTGGCGCGCCAGATCCTGTTCGCGACGCTAGGGCGCCAGGCCGCGCTGATCGTCGTGATCGTGCTGGTCGTCGTCGTGGTCGTGCAGCGCGCGACGCGCCCGGTGCGCGCGCTCAGCGAGCAGCTCGCGGCGCGCCCCGAGAACGACCTGACGCCGCTGACAACGACGACGGCGCCGCGCGAGCTGCGGCCGCTGGTCGACGCGATGAACGAGGCGATGGCGCGGCTGTCGCATCTGCTCGAACACCAAAAGCGCTTCGTGCGCGACACCTCGCATCAGCTGCGCACGCCGCTCGCGGTGCTGAAGACGCAGGTGCAGTCGGCGCTGCGCGGCGACGTCGAACCGCAGCAGGCGCTGCAGGAGATCAGCCACACGGTCGCGCGCGCGACCGAGCTCGCGAACCAGATGCTCGCACTCGCGAAGGTCGAGCAGTTGCGCCAGCAAGGCGGCGCGCCGGTCACCGACCTCGCACCGATCGCCCGGGCGGTCGCGCTGGACCTCGCGCCGCTGATCGCCGAGCACCGGCTCGACTTCTCGATCGAGACCGTCGCAAGCCCGATCCGGGCGCACGAGTGGGCGTTGCGCGAGCTGGTACGCAACCTGTTGCACAACGCGATCAAGGCGTCGCCCGACGATTCGCGGCTGCGGATCGAGATCGCGTCCGACGGCCACCATGCGACCTTGACCGTGGCCGACAGCGGCCCGGGCATTTCGCCCCGGCAGCGCCGCCAGCTGTTCGAGCCGTTCGCGGCCGATGCCGGCGCAGCGCCGTCGCTGCGCGGCTCGGGGCTGGGCCTCGCGATCTGCCACGAGATCGTGCGCTCGCTGGGCGGCAGCATCGTGTTGAACAACCGCGAGGAGGCGCCGGGCCGGATCGAAGGACTGGACGCGGTCGTGCGGCTGCCGATTGCCGCGACGAGCGCCGCGCCATCACCCGCGCCAACGACCGCAACACCGAACGAACCGCTCGAAATCGTCACGGCGATCGCCGACAATTCGAATCGATGACCGAGATTTCAGGGAAGACCGCGACGACGAACGCGAAGACGACCACGACGAACGCGCCGACCGCCGAGCGGGTGCGCCTGGACAAATGGCTCTGGGCCGCGCGTTTTTTCAAGACCCGCAGCCTGGCGGCGGAGGAGATCGCGCGCGGCCGGGTCAGCGTCAACGACCAGGTCGCCAAGGCCTCGCGCGAGCTGCGCTGCGGCGATCGCATCGACCTGCGCCTGCCGGCCCAGCAGGGCGCGCTGGTGCGCAGCGTCGTCGTCACCGCGCTGAGCCCGCAGCGCGGCTCGGCAACCGTTGCACAAGGCCTGTACGTCGAGACGGCTGAGAGCCTCGCGCGACGGGCCCATTGGGCCGAACGGCGGCGCGAGCAGGCCGAGCCGGCGATGGCGATCGAGCACGGCCGGCCGACCAAGCGCGACCGCCGCCAACTCGCCGACTGGAACCGCTGGAGCGCCTCGGTCGACCCCGAATAGCCCTGCGGCGGGCCACGGCGAGCCGTGGCCGGCATGCGACGCGCTTGTCACAATTCGATCCTTTTCCCTCTTGAAACCAAGGGCAAACGCCCCATTTCTCCGGCTTGAATTCAGCCGCCAGTGCCATGTCGAACAACGAAACACCCCCGATCCCGTCGAGTGCCCCCGGGCTCGACGCCGCAAACGCCGGGCCGTCCGAACAGGCCAACGAAGCCGCCGTGCCGGAGGCCGTCGACGCGGCGATCCAGAAGCTCGCCGAACTCGAAGCCCGCCATGCCGAGGTATCCGACGCGTACTTGCGCGCGAAGGCCGAGGCCGAGAACACGCGCCGCCGCGCCGACGAGGAAGTCGCCAAGGCGCGCAAGTTCGCAGTCGAGGGCTTCGCCGAAAGCCTGCTGCCGGTGAAGGACAGCCTCGAAGCGGCGATCGCGATGCCCGACGCCAAGGTCGAGCAGGTGCTCGAGGGCGTGCATGCGACGCTGCGCCAGCTCTCCGCCGCGCTCGAGCGCAACCGGGTCGTCGAGATCAACCCGGGCGCAGGCACGAAATTCGACCCGCACCAGCACCAGGCGATCAGCGTCGTGCAGGCTCCGCAGGAGCCGAACACGGTGGTCGCGGTGCTGCAGAAGGGTTACCTGATCGCCGACCGGGTGTTGCGGCCGGCGCTCGTCACGGTGTCGGGATCGTCATGACGCGACGGCTCCACAGGCTGCCCACAGGAAGCGCTTGAAAGCCCACACCTTATCCACACGTTCAGAACAACTTAACCAATCCGTCGCAGGAGCACACCCATGGCAAAAATCATTGGCATCGACCTCGGCACGACCAACTCGTGCGTGGCGATCATGGAAGGCAACAACGTCAAGGTGATAGAGAACAGCGAAGGCGCTCGCACCACGCCGTCTATCGTCGCCTACCAGGAGGACGGCGAGATCCTCGTCGGCGCCTCGGCCAAGCGCCAGGCCGTGACGAATCCCAAGCACACCTTCTTCGCCGTGAAGCGCCTGATCGGCCGCAAGTTCACCGAGAAGGAAGTGCAGAAGGACATCCACCTGATGCCCTACAAGATCGTCGAGGCCGACAACGGCGACGCCTGGGTCGAGGAGCGCGGCAAGAAGCTCGCGCCGCCGCAGGTCAGCGCCGAGGTGCTGCGCAAGATGAAGAAGACCGCCGAGGACTACCTCGGCGAGGCGGTCACCGAAGCGGTGATCACGGTGCCCGCGTACTTCAACGACAGCCAGCGCCAGGCCACGAAGGACGCCGGCCGCATCGCCGGCCTCGACGTCAAGCGCATCATCAACGAACCGACCGCCGCGGCGCTCGCGTTCGGCCTGGACAAGGCCGGCGAGCACGGCAAGGCCGACCGCAAGATCGCGGTCTACGACCTGGGCGGCGGCACGTTCGACATCTCGATCATCGAGATCGCCGACGTCGACGGCGAGAAGCAGTTCGAAGTGCTGTCGACCAACGGCGACACGTTCCTCGGCGGCGAGGACTTCGACCAGCGCATCATCGACTACATCATTGCCGAGTTCAAGAAAGAGCAAGGCGTGGACCTCGGCAAGGACGTGCTCGCGCTGCAGCGCCTGAAGGAAGCCGCCGAGAAGGCGAAGATTGAACTGTCCAACAGCGCGCAGACCGACATCAACCTGCCGTACGTGACGGCCGATGCGTCGGGCCCGAAGCACCTGAACATCAAGCTGACGCGCGCCAAGCTGGAAGCGCTGGTCGAGGAGCTGATCGAGCGCACGATCGCCCCGTGCCGCACCGCGATCAAGGACGCGGGCGTGCAGACCTCGCAGATCGACGACGTGATCCTGGTCGGCGGCATGACCCGCATGCCCAAGGTGCAGGAGAAGGTGAAAGAGTTCTTCGGCAAGGAACCGCGCAAGGACGTCAACCCTGATGAAGCCGTGGCGGTGGGCGCGGCGATCCAGGGCCAGGTGCTCTCGGGCGAGCGCAAGGACGTGCTGCTGCTGGACGTGACGCCGCTGTCGCTGGGCATCGAGACGCTGGGCGGCGTGATGACCAAGATGATCAAGAAGAACACCACGATCCCGACCAAGTACGCGCAGGTGTTCTCGACCGCCGACGACAACCAGCCGGCCGTGACGATCAAGGTCTACCAGGGCGAGCGCGAGATGGCCTCGGGCAACAAGAGCCTGGGCGAGTTCAACCTCGAAGGCATCCCGCCGGCGCCGCGCGGCATGCCGCAGATCGAGGTGACCTTCGACATCGACGCGAACGGCATCCTGCACGTCAACGCGAAGGACAAGGGCACGGGCAAGGAAAACAAGATCACGATCAAGGCGAACTCGGGCTTGAGCGAATCCGAGATCGAGAAGATGGTGAAGGACGCCGAGCTCAACGCCGCCGAGGACAAGCGCAAGCTCGAGCTGGTGCAGGCCCGCAACTCGGCCGATGCGCTGGTGCACAGCGTGCGCAAGAGCCTGGGCGAGCACGGCGACAAGCTCGACGCCGGCGAGAAGGAGAAGGTCGAAGCGGCGTTGAAGGACGTCGAGGAAGCGTTGAAGGGCGAGGACAAGGCGCAGATCGAGTCCAAGACCGAAGCGCTGATGGCCGCGAGCCAGAAGCTCGGCGAGAAGATCTATGCCGAGACGCAAGCGGCGCAGGCCGCCGCAGCCGGCGCGGGCGGCGGCGGTGGTGCCGAGGCACCGCATGCGGAGGAAGCGGCCAACAGCGCGAAGCCGGCCGACGACAACGTGGTCGACGCCGAGTTCAAGGAAGTCAAGAAGTGATATGCCGGACAGCCCGCCTGCGGCGGGCTGCCGTCATATCTCGCCGCGTTCGAACGTCAAGCTCTGCTTGACGCTCAACGCGGCGTTTGACGTTGATGAGATGCTTTGAAAGAACCGCATGGCAAAGCGCGATTACTACGACGTCCTGGGGGTGGCGAAGAACGCCAGCGAGGACGACATCAAGAAGGCCTACCGCAAGCTGGCCATGAAGCATCACCCGGACCGCAACCAGGGTGACGGCGCGAAGAAGGCCGAGGAAAAGTTCAAGGAAGCCAAAGAGGCCTACGAGATGCTGACCGACCCGCAGAAGCGGGCCGCGTACGACCAGTACGGGCATGCCGGCGTGGACCCGAACATGGGGCGCGGCGGCGGCGCCGAAGGCTTCGGCGGTTTTGCGGAGGCGTTCGGCGACATCTTCGGCGACATCTTCGGC
>DATCSE010000480.1:0-40553 GCA_036568605.1 Burkholderiaceae bacterium
TCCACCTGACGCCGGCCGGCAAGGAGCTGACCCAGCGTGCCGAGAAGATCGCCGCGACGATGGAGGGCCCGGCGCTGCGCATGCTCTCGTCCGCCGAGCGCGCGCTGCTGATCGAGCTGCTGCTGAAGATCGCGAGCGGCGCGCGCAAGCGCTAGCCGAGGCGGCCTGCTTCAGCGCTGCACGCTACACTTGTCCGCATGAACGACTTCCACACGGAGCTCCTCGGCCTGGCCGGCCAGCCCGCGTCGTTCATTCCCAAAAAAGCCAAACCACGGCTCATCTGACCGGAGCTGGGGTTCCGTCGTCGGATGATCGACGGGACCGGTTCGGCGAACTTCTTCTCTCGACTGACACCCTGTTGGCATCCCGCGGCGGTTGAAGCGGTCAACTGCGCGAAACAGGACTGTCAACGAGATGAAGCTGGAACAAGGTGCGGATCCCACGGGCGTGAACGTCGGGATCGTCGGGGCCACGGGATTGGTCGGCGGCTTGATGCTGGCCATGCTGGAGAGCCGCAATTTCCCCGTCGGCTCACTGCGGCTGTTCGCATCCGAACGATCGGCAGGCAAGACGCTGCGATGGAAGGGCGCGCACCTCGCGATCGAAGACGCCGCGACAGCGGACTACGCGGGACTGGACTTCGTGTTCTTCTCCGCGGGCGCGGGAACGTCGCGCCGCCTCGCCCCTGTCGTGGCGGCGGCAGGTGCCGTCGTCATCGACAACTCCTCGGCATGGCGCCAGGATCCGGAAGTGCCGCTGGTCGTGGCCGAGGTCAACCCGTCGGCCCTAGGCGCCATGCGCAAGGGGATCGTCGCGAACCCGAATTGCACGACCATGGCCGCGATGCCGGTGCTCAAGCCGCTGCACGACGCCGCGGGAATGCGCCGGCTGGTCGTGAGCACCTACCAGGCCGTCTCGGGGGCCGGCATGGCCGGCGTCCGGGAACTGCAGTCCCAGGTCCTCGCGGCCGGCGACGGTGTCGCCGGACTGGTTCGCGACGGCAGTCGGTTGGCCTTTCCACAGCCGACGAAGTGGCCTGTTCCGATCGCCTTCAACGTCGTGCCGCTGAACTACCAGGTCGTCGAGGACGGCTACACCGAGGAAGAGATCAAGCTGCGCGACGAGTCCCGAAAGATCCTGGGGCTGCCGGAGCTGCCGGTCTCGGGGACGTGCGTGCGCGTGCCGGTTCTGACCGGGCACTCGCTGTCGATCAACGCGGAGTTCGAGAAGCCGATCTCTCCCGCCGAGGCGATGGCGTTGTTGCGCGAAGCACCGGGGGTGCAAACGGTCGAAGTACCGAATCCGCTGGCTGCCACGGGTCAGGATGCCGTCTTCGTCGGCCGGGTGCGTACCGATCCGACCGTCGAGCACGGTCTCGCGCTGTTCGTCACCGGGGACAACCTGCGCAAGGGAGCCGCGCTGAACGCGGTGCAGATTGCCGAGGTTCTGCTCAAGGCGTGATCCTCGTCCTGGCGGCGCGTCTGTCGCGGCGCCCGACCTTCGGCCGGTTCGCCATCACCATCTCGTAGAGCGGGTGCGCCGCGACGGACAAACTGCGGTCTGCGCGACGCACGAGGAACACCTGGCGCGCGAGCTGCGGCGCGTGCAGCGGTTTGGTCGCGAGCTCCGGATGTTCGAAGTGGAACAGCGTCAGCGACGGCACGACCGTGATGCCCAGGCCGGCGCGCACCATGCCGGCGACCGTGCTGAGCTGGTCCAGCTCGAGCACCGAGCGCAGGCGCGCCGGGTAGATCGCCGCCTCCAGGTACTGGCGCACGCTGCTCGAGCGCGCGAGCTGCACGATGTCGTACGGCGCGAGGTCTTCGAGCCGGATCGGGCGCCGCCGCGACGCGAGCTCGTGGCCGCGCGGACAGACGACGTGGAAGCTGTCGTGGCAGAAGTCCTCCGTGCGCAGCTCGGGCGACTCGGCGCGGGTCGACGCGATCGCGAAGTCCGCGCGGCCGCTGCGCACGCGCTCGATGCAGGCGTCCGACAGCACGTCGGCGACGTCCAGCTCGATCCCCGGAAAACGCTGCCGGAAGGCGGCCAGCAACGCCGGCAGCCAGCCCGCGGCAAGCGACGGCAGCACCGCGATCGAGACCCGGCCGCGGCGCCGCGCGACGTGGTCCTGCAAGTCGGCGAGCGCCTGTTCGCTGTCCTGCAGCAGCCGACGCGCCGACTCGATGAACAGGTGCCCCTCGGCGGTCAGGTCGACGCTGCGGGTCGTGCGGTCGAACAGCCGCGCGCCCAGCGATTCCTCGAGCGCGCGGATCAGCGCCGAGAACGCCGGCTGCGACAGATGCGTCAGCGCCGCGGCCCGCGTGAAGCTGCGCTGCTCGGCCAGCGTGACGAAGGCCTGCAGCTCGCGTGTCGACAGATTGATTCGCATCGCAGATCAATCTATCGCAAATTTCGAATTCACGGATAGCGCGGCAACTCCTAGAGTCGGCTGCATGGAGACACTGCGCATCGGCTGCGCCGCCGGATTCTCGGGAGACCGCACCGATGCGGCCGGTCCGGTCGTCGACGCGCTGGTCGCGGCGGGCGGCCCGGCCGCGCTGATCTTCGAGACCTTGGCCGAACGCACGCTGGCGCTGGCGCAGCTCGCGCGGCAGCGCGACCCGCAGGCCGGCTACGAGCCGCTGCTGGACGAGCTGCTCGCGCCGGTGCTGGGGCGCTGCCTCTCGCACGGCGTCCGCATCGTCGGCAACTTCGGTGCGGCGAACCCGCGCGGCGCGGCGCTGCGCATCCGCGCGCTGGCGCGCGAGCTGGGCCTGGAGGCGCCGCGCATCGCGGTGATCCACGGCGACGATGTCGCCGGTCAAGAGCATCGCGAGACGCTCGCACGACTGCTCGGCGAGGCGATTGCCGGCCGCGAGATCGTCAGCGCCAATGCGTACCTGGGCGCCGAGGCGATCGCGCAGGCGCTGCGCGCCGGCGCGCAAGTCGTCGTCGCGGGGCGCGTCGCCGATCCATCGCTCGCCGTCGGGCCGGCGCTCGCGCATTTCGGCTGGGCTGCCGATGACTGGGACCGGATCGCACGCGCGACGATGGCCGGCCATCTGCTCGAATGCGGCGCGCAGGTGACCGGCGGCTACTACGCCGACCCCGGCGTGAAGGACGTGCCCGGCCTGGCGCGGCTCGGCTACCCGATCGCCGAGCTCGATGCCGACGGCGTGTGCGTCATCGGCAAACCCGCCGGCACCGGCGGCATCGTCGACGAGCACACGGTGAAGGAGCAGCTGCTCTACGAGGTGCACGACCCGTGCGCGTACCTGACGCCCGATGTCGTCGCCGACATCGGCGCCGCCGAGGTGCAGGCACTGGGAGCCGATCGTGTGCGGCTGGCCGGCGTGCGCGGCCACGCGCGAACCGACACGCTGAAGGTCAACGTCTGCTTCGAAAGCGGCTGGCTGGCCGAGGGCGAGATCTCGTATGCGGGTCCACGTGCCGAGGCGCGGGCACGGCTCGCGGCGCAGGTGCTGCGCGAGCGGCTGGCGGGGCTGGGCGCGCTGCGCGCCGACCTGATCGGCGTGGCCAGCATCTTCGGCGATGACCGCGGCGATTGGCTTGCGGCAGCCGAAGCCAGGCCGCATGGCGACGTGCGCGACGTGCGCCTGCGCGTCGCGCTGCGCCATGCCGAGCGGGCGAGCGCCGAGCGCCTGACGCGCGAGGTCACCGCGCTGTACACCTGCGGCCCCGCCGGCGGCGGCGGCGTGCGCACCGCGTTGCGGACTACGCTGGGCACCGTGTCGTGCCTGCTGCCGCGCGAGCAGGTGCGCGCCGGCTTCGAGATGCTGGACTGATCCCCCGATGAGCCACACGACAAACGCCATCATCAGCGTGCCGCTGTGGTGCGCCGCGCACGGCCGCACCGGCGACAAGGGCAACCGCTCGAACATCAGCGTGATCGCGTGGCATCCGGTGCTGTACCCGGCGATCGCCGAGCAGGTCACCGAGGAGCGTGTCGCGCGGCAGTTCGCCCACCGCCGGCCCACGCGGGTCGCGCGCTACGCGCTGCCGCACCTGCACGCGCTGAACTTCGTGATCGACGACGTGCTCGATGGCGGCGTCAACGACGCGCTGAACCTCGACAGCCATGGCAAGGCGCTGTCGTTCCTGCTGCTCGAGCTGACATTGGAACTGCCGGCGTCGCTCGCGCCGCTGCTGCGCGGACCCGAACGCTGAAGACCTTTTCGACCCGACATCACATCAGGAGACAAGCCGATGTTCCCATCCATTTGCCGGTCACGACGATTGGCCTGCGCGGCCCTGACGGTCGCCGCGGCGGCCGTCGTCATGCCGCTCGCGTCGTTCGCGCAATCCAAGTACCCCGACAAGCCGGTCACCTTCATCGTGCCGTTCGCGGCCGGCAGCGCGACCGACCAGCTCGCGCGTGCGCTGGGCCAGTCGGTCACCGAGCAGACCAAGCAGGCGGTGATCGTCGACAACCGCGCCGGCGCGAGCGGCATGCTCGCGGCGCAGGCCGCCGCGAAGGCGCCGGCCGACGGCTACACGGTGCTGATCACGACCAACACCACGCACGCGGCCAACGAGCATTTGTTCAAGAAGCTCAGCTACGACCCGGTCAAGGAGTTCGCGCCGGTCACCGGGCTGGGCAAGGGCGGGCAGGTGCTGGTCGTGCGGGTCGACTCGCCGTACAAGAGCGTCGCCGACCTGCTCGCGAAGGCGAAGAAGGAGCCCGGCAAGCTGAGCTTCGGCAGCGGCAGCTCGTCCAGCCGCGTTGCCGGCGAGCTGTTCAAGCAGCTCAGCCACACCGAGATCCTGCACGTGCCGTACAAGAGCAACCCGAACGCGATCACCGACCTGCTCGGCGGCCAGATCGACCTGATGATCACCGACACCGCGACCGGCATGCCGCAGATCAAGGGCGGCAAGCTGCGTGCGCTGGGCGTCTCGACCAGCAAGCGGCTCGCCCTGCTGCCCGACGTGCCGACCATCGCCGAGGCCGGCGTCAAGGGCTACGACATGGGCTACTGGTTCGCCGCCTACGTGCCGGCCGGCACGCCGGCGCCGGTGCTCCAGCGGCTGCACGAGCTGCTCACCGCCGGCGTCAAGAGCGCGTCCGCGAAGGCCTTCTTCGAGAGCAGCGGCGCCGAACCGTGGACCACGACGCCCGACGAGCTCGCGAAGTTCCAGAGCGCCGAAAGCGCGAAGTGGGGCCAGGTCATCAAGGCCGCCGGCATCGAGCCGGAGTGACGCGCCGGCCTCGCGCCTGACCTTTCTCCGTCACACCCAGTCGACGGCGGCCCGCAAGCCGACGTCGGGGCGCAGCCTTGCCCGACGAACAGACACACACAGCAGGAGACAACCATGATCACGACGAGACGGACCACCCGGAAGGCGATGCTGTCGCTGATGGCGGCGACGGTGCTGGCCGCCTGCGGCGGCTCCGGCAGCGACGACAACGACAACAACGGCGCGCCCAACGACCCGACGGCCCCCGCGGCGCAGCCGCAGATGACGCTGACCGTCACCGCGACTCAGGATTTCGCCGGCAGCTACGGCAGCGTCGGCGCCTACGAGAAGCTGAGCGGCACGCTGAAAGGCGAGGTCGATCCGAAGGATCGCCACAACGCGATCATCCAGGACCTGGCGCTCGCGCCGGTCAACGCGCGCGGCATGGTCGAGTACACGGCCGAGTTCGTGCTGCTGAAGCCCAAGGACATGAGCAAGGCCAACGGCGTGCTGCGCTACGACGCGCCGAACCGCGGCAACATCCTGACGATGCCGAATCCGGCCGCGACGCCGGGCGATGCCGAATACCTCGAGCGCGGCTACACGCTGCTGTACGCGGCCTGGCAGGGCGATGTGCCGAAGTCCAGCGCGGCGCGCCTGACGCTGACCGTGCCGGTCGCGAAGAACGCGGACGGGTCTTCGATCACCGGACCCTATCGCGCCGAGCTGGTGCCGTCGGCTGCCACGCCGGTGATGACCTTGCCCGGCGGCGTGTTCAACGGCACGATGATCCCGTATGCGCCGGCCAGCCTGGACAACACGATCAGCGGCTACTCGCTGACCCAACGTATCAAGGAGACCGACCCGCGCATCCTGATTCCGGCCAGCGACTGGAAGTTCGCCGACTGCAACACGACGAGCAACCCGTTCCCCGGCACCGCCGACGGCAGCAAGGTCTGCGTGAAGGGCGGCTTCGATCCGAACTACCTGTACGAGATCGTCTACGTCGCGAAGGACCCGAAGGTGATGGGCGTCGGCCTCGCGGCGCTGCGCGACACGGTGACCTTCTTCCGCCACGCGAGCGCCGATGCCGCCGGCACCGCGAACCCGATCGCCGGGGCCATCCACCATGCGATCGGCCAGGGTACCTCGCAGTCCGGCAATGCGATGAAGACCTTCCTGCATCTGGGCTTCAACGAGGCGCTGGACGGCAGCAAGGTGTTCGACGGGATCTATGCGCACGTCGCGGCGCGCCAGACCAACATCAACACGCGCTTCGCGGTGCCGGGCGGCGGCGGTGCGATCCGAACCGACCACACCGCGTTCGGCCAGACCGCGCCGCGCGGCCTCGCGGCGAACTACCGCGACGACGTGGCCGGCCGCAGCGGCGGCGTGATGGCACGGTGCACCGCGACGAACACCTGCCCGAAGTTCTTCCTCGGCCTGTCGGGCACCGAGTTCTGGCAGCTGCAGGGCTCGCCGGTGCTGACCGATGCCTATGGCTTGCAGGACCTCGTGCAGCCCGACAACGCGCGCATCTACTACTACGCGAGCACGCAGCACGGCGGCAATGGCGGCACCGCGAGCATCACGTATGCGCCGACTGTCGGCGTGTATCCGCTGGGCACCGTGACGCAGCACGTGGACACGTTCCGCGCGTTGTTCATAGCCCTGGAGGACTGGGTCGTGCGCGGCGTCGAGCCGCCGGCCAGCCAGGTGCCCAAGCTTGCCGACGGCACGCTGGTGCGGCCCAGCGCGGTGCAGTACCCGGCGATAAAGGGCCTCACCTGGCCGGTGGCCGGCACGCCAACCGCGATCCCCGACTTCCAGTACCTCGCGCGCTACAACAGCTTCTCGGTGCTGGACTTTGGCCCGCAGTACCTCCCGCAGGACGAGTCCGGCATCGCGACGCAGCTGCCGCCGTACTACACCGGCAAGGACTACGCGATCCTCGTGCCGCAGGTCAGCGCGAGCACCGGGCTCGCGCTGGCCGGCATCCAAAGCGTCGCGGTGCGCGCGCCGCTGGGCACCAGCCTGGAGTTCAACCCGGTGAGCAACGTGCTCTTCGGCGAGAACGTCAGCCTGACCGGTGCCTACATCCCGTTCCACAAGACCGAGGCCGCGCGCATCGCAGCCGGCGATACGCGGCCGTCGCTCGAGTCGCTGTACGCCGACCAGGCCGGGTATGTCGCGGCCGTCACGGCCGCGGCGAATGCGCTGGTCGCGCAGCGCTTCCTGTTGCAGCGGGATGCGGATCGATTGATCGGTGAGGCGGCCGCCACTGTCGTCCTGCCGTGAAGGGGTAGGGCTCGGGGGTGATGGCATGAATTGCCATTAAATGGCATCCGTGCTACGGTCATGACCTTGGAGGTTGTCCGCATGGAGAGCATGAACATTTCTTTGCCCGAGCCGCTGAAGCAGTTCGTCGATGGGCAGATCTCGACCGGGCGCTACAGCAGCGCCAGCGAATACGTGCGCGAGCTGATTCGTGCCGACGAGAAGCGCAAGGCCGAGGAGCAACTCGAGGCCAAGCTGCTTGAGGGTCTGAGCAGCCCGGAAACGGAACTGACCAAAGCCGACTGGAAGGCCATTCGCAGTGAGGCCTTGGCGCGCGTGCAGGCGCGCAGCAAGAAGCCTCGCTGATGCCGAAGGTCTACCAGCGCGCAACGGCCAGGCGCGATCTGGTCGACCACTTTGTCTACCTCGCGGAGAATGCCGGCGTCGGTACCGCGGAGCGCTTTCTGACGCAAGTCGAAGCCAGCTTCGATGCGCTGGCTGCGCACCCCGAGATCGGCGCTCTCTTGACGTTCAGGTCTTCCGATCTCGCGGGCTTGCGCAAGTGGCGCGTCAACGAGTTCGACAACTACCTCGTCTTCTACAAGCCGCGCCCCGATGGAGTCTCCATCGTTCGCGTGTTGCACGCTGCGCGCGACTGGTGGAGTTTGCTGGGGATCGCCCCGTAGCTTAGACGCGGCACGCGAGCGCGCTACGCGCGATGTGCCTCCAGGAAGCCCCGAACCTCGGCGAGCGTCGGAATGCTCGATTGCGCGCCGAGCCGGGTGCAGGCGATCGCGGCGGCCGCGCTGGCGAACGCGAGGCCGGCGGCGAGCGGCTCGCCGCGGCTCAGTGCGGCGGTCAGCGCGCCGCAGAATGTGTCGCCGGCCGCGGTGGTGTCGACCGCGTCGACCGCGAAGCCGGCCTGCTGCACCAGGCCCTGCGGCGAGCGCGCGAGGCAGCCGTGTGCCCCGAGCGTGACGATCACGGTCGGGACCGCGATGCGCGCCAGCGCGGTCGGCACATCGTCCGAGATACCGCTGATCGCCGCCAGCTCGCCCTCGTTGACGATCAGCAGGTCGAGCGCGTTCAGCAGCTCGTCCGGCAAGGCCTGCGCCGGCGCGGCGTTCAGCACGACCTGCACGCCGGCCGCGCGGGCGGCGCGCGCATAGGCGTCGACCGTCGCGAGCGGCGTCTCCAGCTGCAGCAGCAGATGCGTCACACCGGCCAGTGCCGGCAAGTGCTCGGCGCGCAGCAGCGCGTTCGCGCCGGGCGCCACGGTGATCGCGTTCTCGGCGTCATCCGAGACACAGATGAACGCGGTGCCGCTGGGCTGCTCGGTCGACCGCACGACATCCAGCGAGACGCCCGCTTGGCGAAGCGAGGCCTCGATAGGCACTGCATAAGCGTCGTCCCCGAGCGCAAGCAACATGCGCGTCGCCGCGCCGCCGGCGCGCGCGCTGGCAATCGCCTGGTTCGCGCCCTTGCCGCCGGGAAACGTACGGAACTCGCGGCCCAGCACCGTCTCGCCGGGTGCCGGGATGCGCGCCGCGCGCACGACGAAATCGAGGTTCGCGGAACCGGCGACCAGAACCGTGGCAGTGAGATCCATCAGGGCGGCGCAAGCGCAAGTGGTGACGTAGCGGGAACGATAACGTCAAACGTCCCGCAAGCGCATTCGCTTGCGCTGCCGCTGGTCTTCAACGGCCTTCGTCGCGGCAGGCCGCCCGAGCGTGGGTCAGCACCCGCGTGTCGCGCGATTGCCGACCACGCCGCCGGCCACGGCACCGCCGACCGTGCCGACGGTGCTGCCGTCGGTCAGCACCGAGCCGGCGACGCCGCCGATTGCGGCGCCCGCCGCGGTGTTGCGCTCGCATGTGCTCATGCTGGAGCATCCGGTCGCCAACGCGGCGACCACCAGGCCGCCGATCAAGGCCCAACGCCGTGAGATTGCTGTCATCGTCTTCATGTCGCTCGCCGCGGCCCGTTGAGGACCGAGGCGGCTTCATTCTGCGATGCCCTGCGGCGCGGGCGATCGGACCGCGCCGGCGCCGCATGTCGGACGAGACCGCCCTCCAACGCAGGCGAGCCGTGCAAGGGGCTCGCCCGAGGCCGTTCAGCGGCCCCAGACTTCGTCCGCGACCTCGACCACCAGCCGCAGCTTCGCCCGCTGCGCCTCGACCGCGATGTTGTTGCCGTGCACCGTGCTGCTGAAGCCGCACTGCGGGCTCAGCGCGAGCTGCTCGAGCGGCGCGTATCGGGCCGCTTCGTCGATGCGGCGCTTCAGCGTGTCCTTGCTCTCCATCTCGCCGAACTTGGTGGTCACGAGGCCCAGCACGACGATCTTGTCCTTCGGCAGGTAGCGCAGCGGGCGGAAATCGCCGGAGCGCTCGTCGTCGTACTCCATGAAGTACGCGTCCAGGTGCATCTCGGCGAGCAGCGCCTCGGCGACCGGCTCGTAGTTGCCGGCGGCTGCGTGCGTGCTCTTGAAGTTGCCGCGGCACAGGTGCATCGCGAGCGTCATGCCTTCGGGCTTCTGCGCCACGACCTTGTTGATGAACTTCGCGTAGCGGTGCGGCAGCTCGTTCGGGTCGTCGCCGCGCTGGCGCGCCGCCTCGCGCATCTTCTCGTCGCACAGGTAGGCCATGTTGGTGTCGTCCATCTGCACGTAGGTGCAACCGGCCGCGGCCAGCGAGCGCAGCTCGTCGCCATAGGCCTTCGCGACGTCGTCGTAGAACGCCGGTTCGAGCTCGGGGTACGCCTCCTTGCTGATGCCGGCGCGGCCGCCGCGGAAGTGCAGCATCGTCGGCGACGGGATCGTGACCTTGGGCGTGCGGCCGGCGCTGACCTGGCTCTTCAGGTATTCGAAGTCGGCGCGCTGGATGTTCTTCGCATGGGTCACCTTGTCGACCACGCGCATCACCGGCGGCGCGAGCTCCTCGGTGCCATCGGGCTTCTTGATCGTGACCGGGATGTCGGTCTTCACGCCGCCGAGCTGCTCGAGGAAGTCGATGTGGAAGTAGGTGCGGCGGAACTCGCCGTCGGTGATCGATTGCAGGCCGATGTCTTCCTGGAACTTGACGATCTCGGTGATCGCGCGGTCCTCGACCTTGCGCAGCTGCTCGGCGCTGATCTCGTGGCGGGCGCGCTGGTCGCGGGCCTCGAGCAAGTACTTGGGGCGCAGGAAGCTGCCGACGTGGTCGGCGCGGAACGGCGGGCGGTTGCGCAGGCTCATCGAGGTCTCCAAGGTGGTGTGATTTGCTTGATTGTTGGATACAGGATTCGTGAAATGACCAGGGAAAACCCTCTTCTGTTGCTAGTTCCGGTCCAACAAACTTCGTTGCTGTATACATTCATCTGATCGGAGCCCTGTCGTGACGAGCGCCGCCGCCACCTTCCCGCTGAACGCCTGGTACGCCTGCGCCTACGACGTCGAGGTCCGGAAGGAGCTGCTCGCGCGCACCGTCTGCAACCAGAAGCTGGTGCTGTATCGCAAGGCCGATGGCGGCGTCGCGATCCTCGAGGACGCGTGCTGGCACCGCCTGCTGCCCCTCTCGAAGGGCCGGCTGCAGGGCGACGAGGTGGTCTGCGGCTACCACGGGCTGGTCTACAACGCCGAAGGCCGCTGCACGCGCATGCCTTCGCAGGAGACGATCAACCCGTCGGCCTGCGTGCGCGCGTATCCGGCAGCCGAGAAGCACCGCTTCGTCTGGGTCTGGCCCGGCGACCCCGCGCTGGCCGACGAGGCGCTGATCCCCGACCTGCACTGGAACGACAACCCGGCCTGGGCCGGCGACGGCAAGATGATCCGCGTCAAGTGCGACTACCGCCTGGTGCTCGACAACCTGATGGACCTGACCCACGAGACCTTCGTGCACGGCTCCAGCATCGGCCAGCAGGCGGTGGCCGAGGCGCCGTTCGTCGCGACGCATGGCGACCGCACCGCGACCGTCACGCGCTGGATGGAGAACATCGACGCGCCGCCGTTCTGGGCCGCGCAGATTCGCCACGCGCTGGGCTACGAAGGCCCGGTGGACCGCTGGCAGATCATCCGCTTCGAGGCGCCGGCGACGATCACGATCGACGTCGGCGTCGCGCAGGCCGGCACCGGCGCGCCGCACGGCCGGCGCGAGCGCGGCGTCAACGGCTACGTGCTGAACACGATCACGCCGGAGACCGACACGACCTGCCTGTACTTCTGGGCGTTCGCGCGCAACTACTGCCTGAACGAGCAGCGGCTCACGCACGAGCTGCGCGAAGGCGTCGCGCACATCTTCCGCGAGGACGAGCTGGTGCTCGAGGCGCAGCAGCAGGCGATAGACGAGCACCCGGGCTACACCTTCTACAACCTGAACATCGACGCGGGCTCGATGTGGATGCGCCGGCTGATCGACCGGATGATCGCGGGCGAACACGGCACAGGTCGTGCAGCCTCGGCGAACGTGGCTCGCACGACGATCCCGCTGCGACCGGCGGCATGAGCACCTTCCCCTCACCCCTGGCCCTCTCCCGCAAGCGGGAGAGGGAGACGATCGCGGCGGCTTGCTCCCTCTCCCTCTCCCGCTTGCGGGAGAGGGTCGGGGTGAGGGTCGTCCAGTGAAGACCACAACGGCGGCGGCGTCGAGCGCCGCAGCCGGCACCGACACGCTCGATGCGGTACCCGCTGTCTCGCAAACCGTCAAGGCCCAGCTCGCACTGCGCGAGCTGATCCTCGGTGGCGAGCTCGAGCCGGGCACGCGCATCGCGGAGCTGTGGCTGGTCGAGCGGCTGAACGTCTCGCGCACGCCGGTACGGCTCGCGCTGGTGCGGCTCGCCGAAGAAGGGCTGCTCGAAGCGCTGCCGTCCGGCGGTTACGCGGTGAAGGATTTCTCCGAGAGCGACATCGCCGATGCGATCGAGGTCCGCGGCACGCTCGAGGGCCTGGCCGCGCGCCTCGCCGCCGAGCGCGGCGCGAGCCCCGAGTTGCTGCGCGAGGCGCGCGAGTGCCTGCAACGCATCGACACGGCGCTCGCTGCGCCGGCGCTGACCGACGAGACCTTCTCCGCCTACGCGCAGCAGAACGCGCGTTTCCACGTGCTGCTGGCCGAGATGGCGGCGAGCCCGCTGGTCGCGCGCCAGCTCGCGAAGGCCGCGGCGCTGCCGTTCGCCTCGCCGAGCGGCTTCGTGATGGCGCAGTCGGTCGGGCCGCGCGCGCGCGACATGCTGATCGTCGCGCAGGCCCAGCACCGCGCGGTGATCGAGGCGATCGCGCAACGCGAGGGTGCGCGCGCCGAGAGCCTGATGCGCGAGCACGCGCGGCTCGCGCGGCGCAACCTGCAGCAGGCGCTGCAGAGCCACAAGTCGCTGCGGCTGGTGCCGGGCGCGAACCTGATCCGGCGCGATTGAGCGCCCCTCCTTGAACGACGACGTCCGAAGAGAAGACCGATGCGCAACCCGCAGCCCTGGCATCGCGCGACCCTGCGCGCCCATCGCGACCTGACGCCCAGCGTGCGCGAGTTCGAGCTCAGCCCCGAAGACGGCGCGCTGCTGCCGTGGACTCCCGGCAGCCATCTGAACGTGCAGGTGCTGCTGGACAGCGGCCTCGAAACGCGCTCGTACTCGCTGGTCGGCCTGCACCGCGACGGCGATGCGGCCTACCGCATCGCGGTCAAGCGCGTCGCCGCGAGCCGCGGCGGCTCGCGCCATCTGTGGTCGCTGCCGGTGGGCGCCAAGCTGCTGATCGGCGAGCCGGCGAACCACTTCGAGCTGCCGCTGGCCGCGCCGCAGTACCTGCTCGTCGCCGGCGGCATCGGTGTGACGCCCATCGTCGGGATGGCGCAGCAGCTCGCCGCGCGCGGCGCCGACGTGCGCATGCTGTACGCGGCACGCGGCGCGACCGAGTTCGCGTTGCGCGACGAACTGCAGGCCGTGCTCGGCGAACGGCTGCGCACGTTTGCCAGCGACGCCGGCCAGCGCATCGCCTTCGATGCCGAAATCGCGGCCTTGCACCCGCAGGCGGTGCTGCTGGCCTGCGGTCCGCTGACGATGCTGGACGCGGTGCGCGCCGCGTGGGCGCGCACGCCGCGGCCCGCGACCCACCTGCGTTTCGAGACCTTCGGCAGCGGCGGCGCAGCGGCCAACGAGGCCTTCTGGGTGCGCCTGCCGCGCCACGGCATCGAGCTGCAGGTGCCGCCCGAACGCACGTTGCTCGACGTGCTGAACGACCACGGCATCGACACCTTGTACGACTGCCGGCGCGGCGAGTGCGGGTTGTGCGCGGTCGACGTGATCGAGGCGCACGGCCGCATCGACCACCGCGACGTGTTCTTCAGCACGCGCGAGAAGCAGGAGGCCAAGCGCTTGTGCGCCTGCGTCTCGCGGGTCAGCGGCGGCGGGGTCGTGCTGGACTCGGCGTATCGGCCGGATTGACGACCTTCGATGATCCGCCATCGGGCAACGCGATACCGACTATCGGCGTTGCCCTCTTGCCGCGACGACGTTGTGGCCGGCACAGTCGCCGGTCGCCGCGCGCGTGATGCCTGCTGGGGGCATGCGGGTTATGCGCGATGCGGTCGCCGGCCGCGCGTCGGATGATCGCGCCCGAGTTGACGAACACCATTCAAACCACGGAGTACACGATGAGCATGTGCAAACGTTCCTGGATCCGAGCGGCGGCAGGCCTGCTGCTGGCCGCGGCGTCGGGCGCGTGGGCCGCCGACACGGGGCCGATCAAGATCGGGCTGATCCTGCCGATGACCGGCCAGTCGGCGTCGACCGGCCGCCAGATCGACGCGGCGGTGAAGCTGTGGGTCGCACAGAACGGCAACAAGATCGCGGGCCGCACGGTCGAGGTGATCCTGAAGGACGATGGCGCGGTGCCCGATGCGACCAAGCGCATCGCGCAGGAGCTGATCGTCAACGACAAGGTCGCGGTGATCGCCGGCTTCGGCATCACGCCGACCGCGCTGGCGACCGCGCCGCTGGGCACGCAGAGCAAGACGCCGATGGTCGTGATGGCCGCGGCCACCTCGAGCATCACCGAAGCCTCGCCGTACTTCATCCGCACCAGCTTCACGTTGCCGCAGGTGACGATCTCGATCGCCGATTGGGCCGCGAAGAACAAGATCAAGAAGGCGATCACGCTGGTCGCCGACTACGGCCCCGGCTTCGACGCCGAGAAGTTCTTCGACAGCCAGTTCCGGCTCAACGGCGGCCAGGTGCTCGACAAGCTGCGCACGCCGCTGCGCGCACCCGACTTCGCGCCGGTGCTGCAGAAGGTCTCGGACAGCAAGCCCGACGCGCTCTTCGTGTTCCTGCCGTCCGGCCAGGGCGCGGCGTTCATGAAGCAGTTCGCCGAGCGAGGGCTGGACAAGAGCGGCGTCCGCCTGATCGCAACAGGTGACGTGACCGACGACGACCAGCTCAACGACATGGGCGACGTCGCGCTGGGCGTCGTCAACTCGCACCACTACTCGGCGGCGCATCCGTCGCCGACCAACAAGAAGTTCGTCGAGGCGTTCCAGGCCGCGAACAAGGGCATGCGGCCGAACTTCATGGCCGTCGGCGGCTACGACGGCATGCGCGTGATCTACAAGGCGCTGGAAGCGACCAAGGGCGAGGGCGGCGAGAAGCTGCTCGCGGCGATGAAGGGCCAGGTCTTCGAGAGCCCGCGCGGCCCGGTGCTGATCGACGCGCAGACGCGCGACATCGTGCAGGACGTCTACATCCGCAAGGTCGAGCGCGTGCCGGCGATGGGCAATGGCCTGTACAACGTCGAATTCGACGTGATCAAGGCGGTCAAGGACCCGGGCAAGGCGAAGTGACAAGCTCGCCGCGCTAGGCCGCCTCCTGCTTCCACTCGTCGCGCTCGTCGTTGAACAGCCGTGCGACGAGCTGGCGCAGCCAGATCGTGCGCGGTGCCTTGTGCACCTTGCGGTGCCAGTGCTGGCGCAGTTCGATCGGCGGCGAGCGGAACGGGAGCTGGATGGCCTTGAGCCCGTACTCGGGCCGGCCGAACGCGATGCCCATCGCGTGCGGCACGGTCACGATCAGGTCGGAGCGCGCGAGCACCGCCGGGATGCTGAGGAAGTGCGGGGTCGTCAGCGCGACCTTGCGCTGGATGCGCTGATCCTTCAGGTGCTGCTCGAAGATTTCCTGGCTGCGCCCGGGTGCGCGCACCACCGCATGCTCGAGCTGCATGAACTGCGCGAGCGTCAGCTTCGTGCGCGACGCCAGCGGATGGTCGGCGCGCAGCAGGCAGATGAAGTGGTGGCTCATCAGCCGCTGCTGGTAGATGTTGGCGCGGGCGAGGTCCGGGTAGTAGCCGATCGCCAGATCGACCTGGCCTGACTCGAGCGCCTCGGGCAGGGCGCTGTGCGGCAGGTCCACCGAGCGCAGCGTCGCCAGCGGCGCCTGCGCGCGCACCGCTTCCAGCAGCTTGGGCATGAAGACCATCTCGCCGACGTCCGACAGCGCGACCGAGATCGGTGTGCTCACGTTCGCCGGCGTGAAGCGGCTGCTCGCGAGGATGTCGTCGTGCACCAGCGTCAGCATCTCGCGGATGGGCTTCAGCATCGCCAGCGCCTTCTCGGTCGGCTGCATCGCGCCGCCGGCGCGCACGAACAGCGGGTCGTCCAGCGACTCGCGCAGCTTCGCGAGCGCGCCGCTCAACGTCGGCTGGCTGACGCCCAGCCGCTCGGCGGCGCGGCTGACGCTGCGCTCCTCCTGCAGCGCGACGATGATGTGCAGCAGGTTCAGGTCCAACGGTTTCATGGTCGTGTGATCGGCTCGGGCAGGCCAGCGGCTTCATAGGGGAAACCCATAGAAATGAAGCCACTATCGAGATTTTGGATAGCGATTATCGGCGCCGCCGGCTTGTCCCATGGGCAGTTCGCGCCCTAGAGTGCGGCCGCAATCCGTGTGGCACCGCACGCTGCACAGGCCTATCGATTCACGGAGACACCTTGACGACCACCACCACGCAGGTCGCGATCATCGGCGCCGGCCCGGCCGGCTTGCTGCTCGCGGCCCTGCTGCACCGCCGCGGCATCGCCGCCATCGTGCTCGAGCAGCGCAGCCCCGAGTACGTGCTGGGCCGCATCCGCGCCGGCCTGCTCGAGCAGACGACCGTCGAGCTGCTGCACGAGGCCGGCATCGCCGCACGGCTGGACGCCGAGGGGCTTCCGCACGGCGGCGTGAACCTCGCGTTCGATGGCCGGCTGCACCGCATCGACCTGCAGGGGCTGAGCGGCAAGCACGTCACCGTCTACGGCCAGACCGAGATCACGCGCGACCTGATGGACGCGCGCACCGCCAGCGGCGCGACCACCGTCTACGAAGCGCAGCAGGTCAGCCTGCACGACTTCGATGGCGAGCGCCCGACCGTGCGCTATCGGAAGGACGGCGTCGAGCACACCGTGCACTGCGACTTCATCGCCGGGTGCGACGGCTTCCACGGCGTCAGCCGCGCGAGTGTGCCGGAGCGTTCGATCGCGCTGTACGAGAAGGTCTACCCGTTCGGCTGGCTGGGCGTGCTGGCCGACGTGCCGCCGGCCGAGCACGAGCTGGTCTACGCGAACCACGAGCGCGGCTTCGCGCTGTGCAGCATGCGCTCGAAGACGCGCAGCCGCTACTACGTGCAGTGCCCGATCGACGACAAGGTCGAGGCCTGGAGCGACGACGCGTTCTGGGACGAGCTGCGCCGCCGCCTGCCGCCGCACGTGGCCGAGCATGTCGTGACGGCGCCGTCGCTGGAGAAGAGCATCGCGCCGTTGCGCAGCTTCGTCGCCGAGCCCATGCGCTTCGGCAAGCTGTTCCTTGCCGGCGATGCCGCGCACATCGTGCCGCCGACCGGTGCGAAGGGGCTGAACCTCGCGGCCTCGGACGTCGGGCTGCTCGCCCACGCGCTGGCCGAGTTCTACGAGGAGCGCTCGTCGGCCGGGATCGACGACTACTCGGCGCGCTGCCTGCGACGCGTCTGGAAGGCCGAGCGCTTCTCGTGGTGGTTCACGTCGCTGATGCATCGCTTCCCCGACGGCGGCGAGTTCTCGCAGCGGCTGCAGCATGCCGAGCTGGACTACCTGGTGCATTCGCACGCCGCATCGACCGCGCTCGCGGAAAACTACGTCGGCCTGCCGCTAGACTTCGCGGCACCTGAGATCGAGGCTGTCACAACCTGATCGTCCTGACGTCGTTTCCTGTTTCATGCTGACGCTACTTTTCGACGGCATCGCCTACGGCATGCTGCTGTTCGTGCTCGCGGTCGGGCTCGCGGTGACGCTCGGGCTGATGAACTTCATCAACCTCGCGCACGGCGCGTTCGCGATGGCCGGCGGCTACATCACGGTGCTCGCGATGAACCGGCTGGGCGTGCCGTTTCTCGTGTGCCTGCCGCTGGCGTTCATCGGCACCGCGCTGCTGGGCGCGCTGCTCGAGCCGCTGCTGTACCGCCACATGTACGCGAAGCCGCACCTGGACCAGGTGCTGTTCTCGATCGGCCTGGTGTTCATCGCGGTGACCGCGGTCGACTACCTCGTCGGCTCGTCGCAGCAGAACATCCAGGTGCCGGCCTGGCTGCAGGGGCGCTTCGACATCCAGTGGATCGGCATCGGCAAGTACCGGCTGTTCATCGTCGTCGTCTGCGCGCTGCTGACGCTGCTGCTGCAGTGGGTGCTGTCGCGCACGCGCTTCGGCAGCCAGCTGCGCGCGTCGGTCGATGACCGGCGTGTCGCCGGCGGTCTGGGGCTGAACGTCAACCGCATCTTCCTGCTGACCTTCGCGGTCGGCTCGGGCCTCGCCGGGCTGGGCGGCGCGCTGGGCGCCGAGGTGCTGGGGCTGGACCCGAGCTTCCCGCTGAAGTTCATGATCTATTTCCTGATCGTCTGCTCGGTCGGCGGCACGACCACGATCACCGGGCCGCTGCTCGCGGCGCTGCTGCTGGGCATCGCCGACGTGATGGGCAAGTACTACGCGCCCAAGCTAGGCGCCTTCGTCGTCTACACGCTGATGATCGTGATCCTGCTGGTGCGGCCGCAAGGCCTGTTCGTGCGCGCCGGAGGCGGCAAGTGAGCGCGGCCGACGCGCTGCGGCGCAACGCGCGCTGGCGCTGGTGGGAGCTCGCGCTGCTGGTCGCGCTGGTGCTCTCGTGGTTCCTGCTGCCGGGGCACTCGCTGCTGCTCAACGAGATCGCGATCCTCGCGCTGTTCGCGCTGTCGCTGGACCTGATCCTCGGCTACTCGGGCATCGTCTCGCTGGGGCATGCGGCGTTCTTCGGCTTCGGCGCGTATGCGGCCGCGCTGTTCGCCAAGCTCGCGATGCCGGACCCGTGGCTGGGCATGGCGGTCGCGATGGCGCTGTCGGCCGCGCTGGGTGCGCTCACCAGCGTGCTGATCCTGCGCGGCTCGGACCTGACGCGGCTGATGGTCACGCTGGGCGTCGCCTCCATCCTGTACGAGCTCGCGAACAAGCTCGACTGGCTGACTGGCGGCGCCGACGGGCTGCAAGGCGTCGCGATGGGGCCGCTCGCGACGCCGTTCGGCGCCTACGAGTTCGACATCGCGGGCCGCACCGCGTACGCGTACACGCTGTTCGTGCTGATCGTCTGCCTGCTGATCGGGCGCGTGCTGGTGCATTCGCCGTTCGGGTATTCGCTGCAGGCCCTGCGCGACAACCGGCTGCGCGCGATGAGCATCGGCCTCGCGGTGAACCGGCGGCTGGTCGCGGTCTACACGATCGCCGCGGCCGTCGCCGGCGCGGCCGGCGCGCTGCTCGCGCAGACCAGCGGCTTCGCGTCGCTGGACGTGTTCGACTTCCACCGCAGCGCCGAGGTGCTGCTGGTGCTGGTGATCGGCGGCAGCGGGTATCTGTACGGCGGCATCTTCGGTGCGATCGTGTTCAAGCTGCTGCACGACCTGGTCTCGGCGTGGACGCCGCAGTACTGGAACTTCTGGCTGGGGATCTTCCTGGTCGCGCTCGTGATGATCGGGCGCGATCGGTTGACGCGGCCGTGGACCTGGTGGAGGCGCTCATGACCACGGTGCTGGAAACCCGCGGCCTGGTCAAGCGCTTCGGCGGCATCGCGGCGACGAACGACGTCTCGATCACGGTCGAGAAGGGCGCGCGCCGCGCGCTGATCGGCCCGAACGGCGCCGGCAAGACCACGCTGATCAACCTGCTGACGGGCGTGCTCGAGCCGACCTCCGGTTCGATCCAACTCGACGGCGAGGACATCACGCAGCTCGCGCCGCACCAGCGCGTGCGTCGCGGCATGGTGCGAACGTTCCAGATCAACCAGCTGTTCGGCGAGCTGACGCCGCTGCAGTCGCTCGCGCTCAGCGTCTCGGCGCAGCTCGGTACCTCGGCGCAGTGGTGGAAGCGGCTGGGCCGCGATCCGCGCGTCGCGCCGCTGTGCGACACCTTGCTGAAGCAGTTCCATCTCGACGATGTGCAGGACCAGCAGGTCCAGCACCTCGCCTACGGCAAGCGCCGGCTGCTCGAGATCGCGACCGCGCTGGCCTGCCAGCCGCGCGTGCTGCTGCTCGACGAACCGGTGGCCGGCGTGCCCGAGGGCGAGCGCCAGGAGATCTTCGACATCATCAACGCGCTGCCGGCCGACGTCTCGGTGCTGCTGATCGAACACGACATGGACCTGGTCTTCAACTTCGCGAAGAGCGTGACCGTGCTGGTCAACGGCGCGGTGTTCGCCGAGGGCGACGTGCAGACGATCGCCAACGACCCGCGCGTCAAGGCCGTGTACCTGGGCGAAGCGACGGACGAGCGTGCGCATGGCTGAGCTGCTGCTGCAAGTCGAGGGGCTGAAGTCGGGCTACGGCGAGGCGGTCGTCGTGCAGGGCGTGTCGCTGTCGTTGCCGCAGGGGCAGTCGCTCGCGCTGCTGGGCCGCAACGGCACCGGCAAGACCACGCTCCTGAACACGCTGGTCGGCGTGACGCGGCGCCATGCCGGGCGCATCGTGCTGGCCGGCGTCGACCTGACGACGCTCGCGCCGCACCAGCGCGCCGCGGCCGGCATCGGCTGGGTGCCGCAGGAGCGCAACATCTTCAAGTCGCTGACGGTGCACGAGAACCTGACCGCGGTCGCGCGCCGCGGGCCGTGGAGCGTGGATCGCGTCTACGAGATGTTCCCGCGCCTGGCCGAGCGCCGCGCCAACATGGGCAACCAGCTCTCCGGCGGCGAGCAGCAGATGCTCGCGGTCGCGCGGGCGCTGGTGCTGAACCCGAAACTGCTGCTGCTGGACGAGCCGCTCGAGGGCCTCGCGCCCATCATCGTCGAGGAGCTGCTGCGCTCGATCGCGCGCGTGGTGCGCGACGAGGGCATGAGCGCGATCATCGTCGAGCAGAACCCGCGCTCGATCCTGCCGATCACGCAGCGCGCCGTCGTGCTGGACCGCGGCAGCATCGTGCACGAAGGCGCCAGCGACGAGCTGCTGGCCGATCGCGAGCGGCTGGATCGCTGGCTGGCGGTGGCGAAGCACTGAGCGCGGCGATCTCGTCAGCGTGCTCGCCCCGACGAACGTGCATTGGCGTCGACGCGCGCGGCACCGGGGCCGGCGTTTCCTCACGAGCACGAGGAGTGATCTCCTTCAAGCGGGGCCCGAAGCTTGGCCGAGGCGCCGGCACGGCATGCGTCGCCGCGATGGATGGCCATGCGCTCGTCCGCCAGCACGCCGCTGGGATACGAGACGGTGGTCACGCACACGAGCGCCAGGAACAGCGCCACCAGTGCCGCGTGAAGGACGTTGTCGGTCATGAGAGCCCTCCAGAGCATTGAGACCGGACCCGCAACCGGGCGCCGGCTCCGGCACCACGGCCGGCACGACGCAGGCCTGCGGCACCATCACGATCACGGCCGCGCTGCCCGCTGCGCAGGCCGCAACGGCGAGGGTCGCCATGAGCGATGCCAACGTGCCGGCCTGCGGCGCGCCGATGTGGGTGGCGGGTGTCACGACGGACCGCCACGCGGCTCTTGCGGCCACTCGGCCGCCGCACGATGCGACAGGCCGATGTCGCGCAGCGCGTGTTCGTCGAGCGACCGGAGCTCACGGCGATGTGCGGCCCGACGCCGCCGTTGCATCCAGGCGTCCGCCATGCGGCGCAGCGAGAGACGGAGCCAGGCGGTCCCGAACGCAGGGGACTGGGCGCGCGGGGCGTGACTGAAAAGAGCGGTCATCATGATCTCCTGGGGAAGGGGCGCGGCCGAACCGACGCCCATGGACAGGACGGCCCGGCCTGCGGAAGTGCCCGATGCCGTGCAACAAAGTCAGGTGCAGCACGTCGCGCTGCGCATGGCTGCCGCCGAGCCCGCCGGCGAACGGGCTCAGATTCGCCAGCAGCCGAACTGCCGTGGCGTGATCGCCGCGGTCGAACGCCATCAGCGCCCGGCAGGCCGGAAGGCCGAGGCGCCGCGTGCTCCGGCCATGGCGTGTCGGCAGCGACTGCCGCGCGGCCAGTGCACGCTCCAGGCGAACGGCGCGGTTGCGGTCGCCGGCGCCGACGAACGCCAGCATCGCGTGCACGTCGCTGAAGCTGCAGAAGCCGTCATCGATGTGCGCATCCCAGGCGTCGGCAAGCTCCACCCAGCGCGCGCCGGTGCTCGCGCCCTGAAGTCGCACGCGCCACAGCAGCGCGGAAGCGTCGATCAGGTCGGCGATCTCGGCGGACCGGCCCGCGCGCACGCGCTCGTCATAGACCCTGAGCGCACCGGCTACATCGCCGCGGGCCAGGTGGAACAGCGCCAGGTGCCACCAGCAATGCGTGGCGGCCAGCGTGTCGCCGCTCCAGCACGCCATGTGCTCGCGCATCCACTGCAGTCCATCCTCGGGGCGATCGCTCATCTCGAACACGTGCGCCATCGCATGGTGCGCCCGCGCATCAGCAGGGTTCAGGGCCAGCGCATCGCGGGCGACCTGCTCGGCACGCTCGTAGTCGCCGCACTCGCCGAGTCCGAAGGCATGCATGGACAGCACTGCGTGATAGCCCGGCATCTCGCGCGACCACGCAGGCAGCACCGACACCACCCGCGCCCGCATGCCCGCGGCATCGCCCGTGACGTAGTCGAACGAATGCGCCACCTGCAGCGCGAGCGCGTCGCGCGGCTCGCGCCGCAGCAGCTCGCCCAGCGTGGCCTTGGCGCCCTCGTAGTCATCGGCGAGCACAGCGCCGATCGCCGCGAGGTGCAACCGCTCGCACGCGTTCGCCCGCAGGCCGGCGGCGCGTGCGAGCAGCGGGCGCGCCGAGCGCACCCGCTGCGGGTCCCGGCCGCAGATCGCCAGGTAGGCCTGCATCACATGCGCCATCACGAAATCCGGTGCGCTCTGCAGGGCCTGTCGAAGATGCGTGTCGATGCCGCCCCGCCATCCCTGGAACGCGGCAAGCGCGCGCTCGTAGGCCCGCAGCGCATCCGGCCGGGCGCCCGAGATGGCGCATCCCCGGTCGTCGGTCGTCGTGCTCATGAAGAAGCCTCCGGGGCCGGTGCGATGTTCAGGTTCATGCGGAACAGGTTGGCCGGGTCGTAGCGGCGCTTCAGCGCCTGCAGCCGCGGATGGTTGGGCCCGTAGCTCGCGGCGACGCGCTCGGCTTCGTCCTCGGTCAGGAAGTTGACGTAGCCGCTGCCCGTGGCGTGACGCGAGGCTTGCTCGAAGGTCTGCCGGGCCCAGCGGCGCACCTGCTCGTCGTCGCTCGCCTCGGACCACCGCCCATGCACGTTCATGATGAAGTGCGCATCGCGGCCGGCGAACGCCGTGGCCCCGGGTTCGATGCGCGCCATCGCGCCGCCCAGCTGCGCGACGAAGATCTCGCACTGCGGGCCGGGGGACTGCGTGGCCGCCGCCATGACGACCTCCAGCGCGGCATCGCTGAGCGCGCTGAAGTTGTTCGATTTCCAGTAGTTGCGTTGGCCCGGCGCCAGCAGCGGGTCGAAGGCGCCCTGGAAGCCGGCATACGGCGTCGGGCCCAGTGCGCTCGCGAGGGGCTGGCCGAACTGCAGCACCGGGGCCGCGGCGCGCATGCCTGCCTCGATGTCGCCGCAGTGGACCAACGGAAAGATCACCACGTCGGTGCCGTGAGCCGATTCCGGGATGAAGGGCAGCGGCGGTGCCTTGCGCAGCACGGTCCACACGCTGAGTTCGTCGGGTGCGCCGGCGCAGAAGTCGCGCCACGCGCGCAGCACGCCGCGAGCCTGCTCGAACGGATAGACCACCAGGCCCGCGTAGACCTCGGGGCCGACCGGATGCAGTTTGAATTCGAACGATGTCACGACGCCGAAGTTGCCGCCGCCGCCGCGCAGAGCCCAGAACAGCTCGGGCTCGGAAGCAGCCGAGACTTCGCGCGCGACGCCGTCGGCCGTCACGACAGTGGCACCGACGAGGTTGTCGATGGTCATGCCGTGCCGGCGCGTCAGCCAACCGAAGCCGCCGCCCAGCGTCAGCCCGGCGACGCCCGTGGTCGAATTGATGCCCAGCGGCGTGGCCAGCCCGTGGGCTTGCGCTTCGCGATCGAAATCGGCCAGAAGCGCGCCGGGTCCGACTCGCGCCAGGCGCCGGGCCGCATCGATGCGGACGGCGTTCATCGCCGACAGGTCGATCATCAGCCCATCCGGTGCAACCGCATTGCCGGCGATGTGATGGCCGCCGCCGCGAACGCTGAGCAGCATCCGGTGGGTCGCCGCGAAGTGCACCGCGGCCCGGACATCGTCGCCCGTCCCGCAGCGCGCGATCAGAGCCGGGAAGCGATCGACGGTCGCATTCCAGACCTTGCGCGCCTCTTCGTATGGCGCATCGCCGCGCCGCAGCACGCCGCCGCTGATCGTCAGTGCGAACTCTTCGACGATGGAATGGCGAATCTCGCGCGTCTGACGGTCGAGCGTGGTGTAGGAGAGTGATTGCATTCGGGTGCTCCGTTGTGGGAGGTTGACGACGGGGGCTGCTTACGGCCGCGTCGCGGCGAGCCGGCTCCAGGCCTTTCGCAGCAGGTGCTGCAGCAACGGCCAGGAAGAGATGCCCAGGATGAGAAGGGTCGAGATCATGTTGAGTCCGCCTGGAGACGAAAACGTTTGGCTCCCATGAACCCAATTTAGGAAGCGCGTGAGTCACGCGGGCATCACCGGCGGGGGGTTCTTGTATCGTTTGTTTCGACCACGGCCATGACGCGGGTGCCCGACCCGAAGTCGCTCTATGCTTCACATCGCCGTACATCCAGGCGGGGCCGGTCTGGTTACCCGGATGGCCCACCACACGAGGCAGCGCCTATGAATCCCAAGGCCACCATCCTGGTCGTCGACGACGAGCCCGACGTGCGCGAGGTGATCGAGGAGTACCTCGTGACACACGGCTATGCCGCGGTCGGCGCGGAAAACGCCGAAGCCGCGCGCTCGCTGGCCGTGCAGCATGCAGTCGACCTGGCATTGGTCGACATCCACATGCCCAGCGAGGACGGCCTGAGCCTGGCGCGCCACTTGCGCGAGCGCCACCCGAAGATCGCGATCGTGATGCTGACGTCCGCCGCCACGGTGGTCGACCGCATCGTCGGCCTCGAGATGGGCGCGGACGACTATGTCGCGAAGCCCTTCGATCCGCGCGAACTGCTCGCCCGCGTGAGAAGCGTGCTGCGCCGCACGTCCCTGGCGGGCCGGGCCGACCTGGGCGCCGAACGCGTGCGCATCGGCCGCTGCGTGCTCGATCTCGACGCGCACCGCCTGACGGACGAGACAGGCACTCAGGTCCCGATGACGCCGCTGGAGTTCGATCTCCTCAAGGCTTTTGCAAGACACCCCAATCGCCCTTTGTCGCGCGAGCAAATCCTGCGCTCCGGCCAGCAGCGCGAATGGGATCCGTTCGACCGCAGCGTGGACTTGCGGATTTCGAGGCTGCGCAAGAAGATCGAGCCCGACCCGGAGCATCCGCAGTTCATCCGGACCTTGCGCAACGCGGGCTACGTTTTTGTCCCGGGCGGAGAGTGAGAGCGACATGAACGCATGGCTGCGATCCGCCTGGCATCCATGCACCCGGGTCGGCTTCGCAGTCGCCGCCGCGTTCGTCGTCGCGGTCGCCGTTGCATTCGCCCTCGCCGGATGCACGCGCCAGCCCGAACCCCCGCTGCGCATCGGCACCAACGTGTGGATAGGCAGCGAGCCGCTCTACCTGGCGCGCGAGCTCGGGCAACTGAATCCCAAGGCGGTGCAGCTCGTCGAGTACCCGTCCGCGAGCGAGGTCCTGCGAGCGTTCCGCAACCAGGCCATCGACGGCATGGTGATCAGCCTCGACGAATTGTTCGGACTCGCCGTGGATGGCATGCAGCCGCGGATCATCCTCGTCGTCGACGTGTCGCATGGCGCCGATGCAGTCGTCGGTCGTTCGGGCATGAAGACGATGAAGGACCTGCAGGGCAAGCGCGTGGCCGTGGAGAGCGGCGCCCTGGGCGCGTTCATGCTGAGTCGCGCGTTGGCATTGAACGGCATGCAGGCGAGCGACGTCAACGTCGTGCACATGGAGTCGAACGAACACCCCAGCGCCTTCGAGAAAGGGCTGGTGGACGGGGCGGTCACGTTCGATCCGTATCGCGCGCAGCTGCTGCGCGCCGGCGGCACGACACTCTTCGACAGCACTCGCATCCCGGGTGAGATCGTCGACCTGGTCGCGGTGCGCGCAAGCTCGCTCGACAAGCAGCCCGAGGCGGTGCAGTCGCTGCTGGCAGGCTGGTTCAAGGCCATCGATTACCTGCAGCGCGAGCCCGCCGACGCGGCCCGGCGCATGGGCATCCGCCAGCAGACCAGCGGCGAGCAGTACCTCGCTGCACTGCGCGGCTTGCACATCCCTTCGCGGGACGAGAACCTCAGGATGATCGGCGGTGCGAAGCCCGAGCTCGTGCCTTCGGGGCAACGCCTGATGGACCTGATGCTCGAGGCCAAGCTGCTGCCATTCGGGCCGAAGATCGGAGAGGTGCTCGCGCCCGGGCCGCTGGAAAGGTTGCCGCCGTGAATCTGGGCGTTCCGACTTCGCTGAAGTTCACGGTCCCGCTCATCCTGCTCGGATTTGCCGCCACGCTGAGTGCGTTCAACCTGGTCTATCACGTGCCGCAGGCCGAACACGCGGCCGAGGAGCGCTGCCGGGAGCGCGTGGTGCAGGAGATGTCGCGCCTGCAGAGCACGCTGGAATACCTCGCGCTCAAGGGCGATCTGGCGTCCGCGCAGCACGAGATCGCCGTGCTGGCGCACAACCACGACATCGTCCTCGCCGCGTTGGCCGACGAGCGCCATTCGGTGATCGCGGCCACGCGGCGGGAATGGCTGGGAAGGCCTGTTGCCGAGGTGCTGCCGAAGTTCGACTTCGAGCAGGCCGCGGGCGCCATGCGCGAGCGGCGGGCGAGAGTGACGCGAAGCGCCGGCGGCGACGAGCTACTCGGTTACGCGGGCATCATGATGGGCCGCGAACGGGCGGAGTTGCGGCCTTCGCAGAGCGGCGGCCTGTTCCTCGCGTACGACCTCGACCGGTCCCGGGCCGAAGCGCGCGCGCAGGTGCTTCAGCAATCGCTTTACTGGGCGGGTTGGGCGACTGCCCTGGCCATGACCCTCTGGCTCGTGTTTCACTTCATGCTGACGCGTCGCACGGCGCGGCTGATGCGCGCCGCCGAGCAGCTCGCCGCCGGCGACTTGAGCGCACGCAGCGGTCTGGCAGGCAACGACGAGCTGGGTCGCCTGAGCCGCGCGTTCGACGCCATGGCGGGCGAAGTGGCCCGAACGCAGACCCGCCTGCGCGAGGACATCGCCGAGCGCGCACGTGTCCAACACGCGCTGGAGAACAGCGAGAAACGGCTGCAGCAGATCCTGAACAACACGACGTCCGTCGTCTCGGTCAAGGACACCCGGGGACGTTTCCTGTTCGTCAACCGGCAATGGGAGCATCTGTTCCATCTGGCCCAAGCCGACGTGCTGGGCAGGGTCGAGAGCGAGATCCTGCCCGAGACCAGCGCGCGCGCCCTGCGAACCAACGACCTCGCGGTGCTGGAGCGCAATGCGCCTATCGAGTTCGAGGAGACCGCGCCGCTCGACGACGGCTTGCATACCTACATCTCGATCCGGTTCCCGCTGCACGATGCCGACGGCGCTGCCTATGCGGTCTGCGGCATCTCCACCGATATCACCGAGAAGAAGCGGTCGGCCGAGGAACTGGCTCGGCAGCGCGAGGCGCTGTACCAGCGCGAGAAGCTCGCGGCGCTCGGCACGCTGCTGGCAGGGGTGGCGCACGAGCTCAACAACCCGCTGTCCGTGGTGGTGGCGCGCGCGGTGCTGCTCGAAGAGCAGGGCGATCCGGCCGCGCAGGTCGTGGCAGTGAAGATCCGCACTGCGGCCGAGCGTTGCGCCCGGATCGTGCGTACGTTCCTGGGCATGGCGCGCCAACAGCCGCCCGAACGCGGTCCCGTGGCCATCGATGAAGTGGTGACGGCGGCACTGGACATGACGGCCTACGCGCTGCGCACGAGCAGCATCGAGCTCACGCTGGATCAGGCCAGCGACATGCCCCGCATCCTGGCCGATGCCGATCAGATTCACCAGGTGCTGCTCAATCTGATCATCAATGCGCAGCAGGCGTTGCAGGAGCGGTCGGTGCCGCGCCGCATCCGCCTGACGACGCGCTACGACGCGGACACCGATCGGGTGCTCATTGCCGTTGCGGACAACGGGCCGGGCATTCCGCCGGATCTGCGCGCACGGGTGTTCGAACCGTACTTCACGACCAAAGCCACCGGCATGGGCACCGGTGTCGGGCTGGCAGTCAGCCTCGGCATCGTCGAGGCGCATGGCGGGCAACTCACCGTCGATTGCCCGGACGATGGCGGCGCGGTGTTCACCATCGCCCTTCCGGTGGGCTGCGCCGAGGCAGCCGGAGCACGGGTCTGGCCGGCGGAACAGCCGAGTTCGAAACGGCGTTCCATCCTTGTCGTCGACGACGAATCGGAGATCCGCGAGACGCTCGCCCGCATTCTGGCGGGCAGGCATTCGGTGGTCACGGTCGGGTCCGGACACGAAGCGCTGGAGCGACTGGCCACGCAGGACTACGACGCGATCCTCACCGACCTGCGCATGCCGGGGCTCGACGGGCGCGCGCTGTATCAGGAGATCGCCAGACGCTGGCCGCACCGGGCCGCCCGCGTGGTGTTCGTGACCGGAGACACGCTGTCCGTGGCATCGAATGAATTCGTCGTCGAGAGCGGTCGGCCCGTGATTCACAAGCCCTTCCTGCCCGGCGACGTGCGGCACGTGGTCGAAGAACTGCTCGCGACCGAGTCGGCGTCGACCGCCGGGTGATGCGTGCAACGTCGCTGACTACAACCCTGACGGCCGTTCGCTACAACGCCCCTTGGCCTTCGTCCTGCAGCCACTGCGGGATGTCGCGGCTGGCATGCAGCACGCGCCAGATCTCGATGCGCTCGCGGCGTTCGAGATAGAAGACCAGATACGGATAGCGGCGGCACGGCCAGAACCGCAGGCCGGGCAGGTTCAATTCATGCGCATAGCGCGGCGAGCCAGTTGCCGGTGCGCGTCGAATGTGCGCATAGGCAGCCTCCAGCGCATCGACGAACCCGAGCGCGATCTCGGCCGATTCCGTCAGGTAGTGATCGATCGCAGCCTCGACGTCGGTGTCGGCGCGGGCGCGCCGTACCAGCGGCTTCGGCACGTCGCGTGTCACGCGCGACGCTTCGTGGTCTTGCTGCGTGGGGTGGCGGCCGCGCGATCGCGCAAACGCTGGAAATAAGCCGCATCGGCTTCGCCGCGTACCGGTGACTCGGCTCCTTCCAACAGCATCGCGCGCAATTGCAGACGATCACGGTCGTGCCGGATCAGCTCGCGCAGGTACTCGCTGGATGTGCCGTAGGCGCCGCTGGAGACCTGCTGGTCGACGAAGTCGCGCAACGTGTCAGGCAGCGAGATGTTCATCGTTCCCATCGAGTTTCCCCGGTCAGTTGAGCTTGATTGGCAAATTTTGCCACAAGTGGTGTTGCTCGCGAAGGGAACCGATCAGCGCGTGGCCACGCCGGATGCAGCCGCCAGCAGCGCCGCTTCGCGTTCACGCGTCAGCTTGCCCTTGAGGCGTCTATCGTCGGGGTCGCTCGGCGCGGCTTCGTCGAGCACGGCGGCGATCGTCTCACGCAATGGCCGCGTGATCAGCCCGGCGGCGCGGGCGCGTGTCAGGTCGGCGCGATTGAAGCCGGCGGAATCGGGGTCGGTCGATGGCAGCCACAGCGGCAGTTCGGTCCACGGCTGCACGTCGTGCTCGAGCAGTCGCGACTCGGCGACACGCATCGGGTCCGCCGGGACGATGCCGCGGCGCTGCGCCTCGGCGCGGCACGTGGCGATCAGCGTCGCCCAATCGACGACGGATTCTCCTTGCGCGTCGTTCGCCGGCCCGGTCGCGTTGAACGCGCCGCGCTCGCCCTGCTCGAGCGCACGCACCATCCACTCGCCGAGGTCGCGCACATCGATGAACTGCAGCGGTTCGCCGTCCGGCACATCGGGCACCAGCATCGTGCCGCCGGCGGCGACGCGCCACGGCCAGTAGCTGAAGCGGCCGCTGCGGTCGCCGGGGCCGACGATCAGCCCCGGTCGCACGAGCAGCGTGCGCGCGTCGCCGAACACACGCGTGACCTCGGCCTCGCATGCGGCCTTCTGCGGCCCGTAGTGCTCGAGGTTGCGGTCGTCGGGCGCGATGCCGGGGTTCGAGGCCAGCGCGTCGGTTTCGCGCACCGGCGCCTCGCGCGTCGACGCGTAGACCGAGATGCTGGAGACGAACAGGTAGCGGCCCGACGCCGACAGCGATGCCCGCAGCGCTTCCGCGCTCGCACGCACATCGGCCGGCACATAACCGCAGGTGTCGATCACCGCATCCCAGCGGCGTCCGCTCGCGAGACGGGCCAGCGCGCTGCGATCGGCGCGGTCGCCCTGGACGGCCTCGACGCCGTCGGGCCACGCGGTCCGCGAGCGCGCGCGGTTGAACACCGTGACCGCGTGGCCGCGCCGCAGTGCCGCGTCCAGCGCGGCCGCGCCGAGGAACACGCCGCCGCCGAGGATCAGGATGTTCATGCGGAAGGCCCGGTGTGGTTCAGGCTCGCCGGATCCAGGTTCGCGCCGCAGACGATCAGGCAGACGCGCGCACCGGCGAGCGGCCGCACAAGCCCGGTGCGCAGCGCGGCAAGCGGCAACGCCGCGGCGGGCTCGACCGCGAGCTTCAGCGCGCGCCACATCCAGCGCTGCGCGTCGACGATCGCCGCGTCGGGCAGCAGCAGCGATTGCGCGACATGCTGCCGCGCGATGCCCCAGGCGATCGCGCCGATGCGCCGGGCACCGAGCGAGTCGGCCGCCACGCCGGCCACCGCCACGTCGACCGGCGTCCCGGCGGCGCGGGCGTTGTGCAATGTCGGCGCGAGCTCGGGCTCGAGTGCGATCACCTCGCTGCGCCCGGCGAACCAGGCCGCGATGCCGCCGACCAGCCCGCCGCCGCCGACGCTGACCAGCACCTGGTCCGGCGCGCCGCGCTGGGCTTCGATCTCGCGCGCCAAGGTGCCGGCGCCGGCCACGACCTCGGGCTGGTCGTAGGCATGCGTCATCAGCGCACCGCTCTCGCGCTGTCGTGCGAGGCAGGCGGTCAACGCATCGGCATACGCGTCGCCGCCGATCACGACGGTCGCGCCGAGCTCGGCAAGCCGCTCGCGCTTGCCCTTCGTGATGATCGACGGCACATAGATCTCGGCCGGCACGCCAAGCGCACGTGCGGCGACCGCGGTCGCGATGCCGGCGTTGCCGCCCGACGCGGCGATCACGCCGGCCGGCGGGATCGTGTTGGCGAGCAGTCGATTGAACATGCCGCGCGCCTTGAACGTGCCGGAGAGCTGGCAGTGCTCCAGTTTCAGCCAGACCTCGAACGCCGGCGCATCGGGCGCCGCGCCCGGCAGTTCGAGTGCGCTCGACGGCAGCACCCACAGTGGCGTCTCGCGCACATGCGGCGCGATGCGCCGGGCCGCGGCATCGATCGCGGCCGCGTCGACGACAGGGGCGGGGTCGTTCGGGTCGGGATTCATGCATGCAGTATCGCTCGCGGCGGCGCCCGCACTACCATCGCCCTGGTGTCCCACCGCGGGGAGAGCGCGCGATGCAACTCGGAATGATCGGTCTGGGCCGGATGGGCTCGAACATGGTGAGGCGCCTCGTCGCCGGCGCTGCGCACGAGTGCGTCGTGTTCGACCGCTCGGCTGACGCGGTGCGCACGCTCGGGCAGACGCCGCACGTCGTCGGCGCCGACTCGCTGCGCGACTTCGTCGCCAGGCTCGCGAAGCCGCGCGCGGTGTGGCTGATGGTGCCGGCCGCCGCGGTCGATGCCAGCATCGCCGAACTGCTGCCGCTATTGGAGCCGGGCGACACGCTGATCGACGGCGGCAACTCCTACTACGTCGACGACATCCGCCGTGCGCAAACGCTGGCCGAGCGTGGGCTGCACTATGTCGATGTCGGCACCAGCGGCGGCGTCTGGGGGCTGGAGCGCGGCTACTGCATGATGATCGGCGGCGAGCCCGCGGTGGTGCAGCGGCTCGATGCGATCTTCGCGACGCTGGCGCCGGGCGCCGGCAACGTCGAGCGCACGCCGACGCGCGCCGCCGAACGTGCCGCGGGCAACACCGCCGAGCGTGGCTATCTGCACTGCGGGCCGAACGGTGCCGGCCACTTCGTCAAGATGGTCCACAACGGCATCGAGTACGGGATCATGGCGGCGTACGCCGAAGGCTTCGGCATCCTGCGCGGCGCGAACATCGGTCAGGCCGACCATGCGGTCGACGCCGAGACCACGCCGCTGCGCAACCCCGAGCACTACCGGTACGAGCTGCCGCTGGACGACATCGCCGAGGTCTGGCGCCGCGGCAGCGTGATCGCATCGTGGCTGCTGGACCTGACCGCGAACGCGCTGCACGACGACCCGCAGCTCGCGAAGTTCGCCGGCCGCGTCTCCGATTCGGGCGAAGGCCGCTGGACCATCCAGGCCGCGATCGACGAGGCGGTGCCGGCGCCGGTGCTGACCACCGCGTTGTATCAGCGCTTCAACTCGCGCGGCGAGGCCGACTTTCAGAACAAGCTGCTGTCGGCGATGCGCTGGCAGTTCGGCGGGCACGTCGAGAAGAAGTGAGCCGCGCGGCGGCTCGACCTTCTTCTCGGTTCAGTGCGGGCGCTATTGCGCCGCGACGGGCGGCTTGCCGTAGTCCGGCGAGCGCGGACCCGGCAGCACGCCGTTGTAGCGCGGCGCGCCCAGCAGGCGCTGGTTCGCGATGCCGGCGTAGGTGTACGACGCATCGGTCGCCGTGCCGATGACCTGCTTGACGATCGCCGTCACGAGCAGCCCGACGATGCCGCCCTGCGATTGCTGCTGCTGTTCGGCGGACGTCGCGGCCGCGCTGCCCTGCCACAGCAGATCGCCGTTGCGCAGGTCGACGATGCGCGCGTCCACTTCGACGCGCGTCTCGCTGGAGATCACGGCGTAGCTGGTGCCGTACTTCTTGACCTTGATGTAGACGGCCGCATCGGCGCCGAAGAACTCGCGCAGCTTGTTCAGCGGGATGTCCTGCGCGTCGTGCGCGGTGGTGATGCCGTTCTGGCGAAACGTTTCGTCGACCAGCGTGACCGGCAGGACGTAGTAGCCCGCTTCGGCCAGCGGCCGGGTCGCATGCGACCACACGCCGGAGGTCGCGTTGATCTCCGGCGATTCGTTGACCGGCGGCATGACCAGCAGCGTCGCGGGCTTGGCCTTCATGAACGCCGTGTAGTCGTAGGCCGGTGCCTTGGTCGCGCAGCCGGTCAGCACGCCGAGCCCGAGAACGGCGGCGGCCAGCGTGAGGCGCTTGAGGCGGGTGAGGAGGATCGTCGTCGGCTTCATGCGGGATTGCCTTTCTTCGCCGGGGCGTCGAGCCGCTTCAGCAACTGGTCCATGTACGGCGCGGATTCGGGGAACGCAACCTTCTCGGCTTGCCACAGCTCGCGCGCGCGGTCCGCGTCGCCGGCCGACAGCTTGAGCATCCCCAGATGCGCGCGGAAGCCGGGCGGCAGCGCGGCGCCGGTCGCGCGGGCCTTCTCGGCCTGGGCTTCCATCGCGCTCACCTGTTCGAGCGGCGCGGCGCCGGGACGCTGCAGCGTGTCGTACTGCATCTTCGGGAACGTCTCCCACATGTACAGCGGCGGCGCGGCCTTGTGGGCGCAGCCGGCGAGCAGCGCCACGCAGATGCCGAGGGCGCAGCGGCGCAGGGCAGAGGCGGCTTTCATCGACGCACCTCCTGGCCCCACTGGCCGGCGTCCTTCGCGGCGACCAGGCTGTTCACGGCCTCGCGCATCGCCAGGTCCAGCACCTTGCCGTTGAGCGTGGCGTCGTAGCTCGCGGTGCCGCCGGTACCGAGCACCTCGCGGTTCGACAGCTCGTATTCGCCGGCGCCGCGTGCCGAGTAGACGACCTCCGAGGTGAGGCTGTTGACGATGTTCAGCGTGATCTTGGCGTACGCGATCTGCGACTTGCCGCGGCCCAGCAGGCCGAACAACTGGTGATCGCCGACTTCCTTGCGGCCGAACTCGGAGATGTCGCCGGTGACCACATAGGAGGCGCCGCGCAGCGTCTGCGCCGTGCCCTGCAGCTTCGCTTCCTGGCTGGTCTCGGCCATGTTCTCGCGGTCCAGCACGGCGAAGCGCTGCGACTGCTGCAGATGCGCGACCAGCGTGGTCTTGGCCTGGCTCCCGAGGCGGTCGACGCCGTCCGAGAAGACGCCGCGCATGAAGTTGGAGCGGTTGTCGAACTTGCCGACGGAGATCGGCAGGCGGGTGCCCGTGTAGGGCGCAGCGGCGCTTTGCACCTTCTCCACCTGCAGGGAGCGCGAGCTCTCGGTGGCGCAGCCGGCCAGGGCGATCAGGCAAACGGCCGCGGATGCGGTCAGTAGACGATTCATTGGATTTCCCTCGAAGTGAGCTCGTTCTTGATGGCCGCCGACCGGCCCTGAGCTTGCGCGCGAGTCTATCGGCGGCGCGTGCGTGGTCTCGCGACGCAACGCCTGCAACGCGAGGTTTTGTGCCGTCTGCGGCATTTCTTCGCGCGATCCGGCGGGTGCGGACGCGGGCGGCGTCGCTTGAAGGCGACGGACGGGCGGCGTTACGCTGGGGGCTTCTCGAACGATGGGGCTCGCCATGCCGATTCAAAGTTTCGACGCCATCGTCATCGGGGCCGGCCAGGCCGGGCCCGCGATCGCCGCTCGCTGCAGCAAGGAAGGCCTGAAGACCGCGGTGATCGAGCGCCACCATTTCGGCGGCACCTGCGTCAACGTCGGCTGCATCCCCACCAAGACCCTGGTGGCGAGCGCGCGGGCGATCCGTCAGGCTCAGCGCGGCGCCGAATACGGCTTCGACATCGTCGGCCAGCTCAGCGTCGACATGGCCCGCGTGAAGGCGCGCAAGGACGGCATCGTCCAGACGTCGCGCGAAGGCGTCGAAGGCTGGCTGCGCGGCCTGCCGAATACCGAGGTGATCGTCGGCCATGCGCGCTTCGTCGGGCCCGCGACGATTGCGGTCGACGGCCGGGAGCTGACGGCGCCGCGCATTTTTCTCAACGTCGGCGGCCGTTCGGTGCGCCCGCCGTTCCCCGGCATCGACAGCGTGCCGACGTTCGACAACGTCTCGATCATGGAGCTGACCGCGGTGCCCGAGCACCTGGTGGTCGTCGGGGGCAGCTACATCGGGCTGGAGTTCGCCCACATGATGCGGCGCTTCGGGGCCGCGGTGACGGTGGTCGAGCGCTCGGCCCGGCTGCTGCCGCGCGAGGATGCGGACGTGTCGGATGCGATCCGCGACATTCTCGAAGCCGAAGGCGTGCGCTTCGAGCTGGGCACCGAGTGCCTGACGCTGGCGCCGGCCGGCGACCGGATCGCTGTCGGCACCATCTGCGGCGCGGACCATCCTTCATTCACGGGCAGCCACGTGCTGCTGGCCGTCGGCCGCCGCCCCAACACCGACGACCTCGGCCTCGCGACGGCCGGCATCCGCACCGACGAGCGCGGCTACATCGTGGTCGACGACCAGTGCCGCACCAGCGTCGAGGGCGTCTGGGCGGTGGGCGACTGCAACGGCCGCGGCGCCTTCACGCACACCTCGTGGAACGACCACGAGATCGTCGTCGCGAACCTGTTCGACCAGGACCCGCGCCGCATCTCCGACCGCATCCCCTGTTATGCGCTGTTCATCGATCCGGCGCTGGGGCGCATCGGCATCAACGAGACCGAGGCCCGCGAGAGCGGGCGCAAGGCGCTCGTCGCGAAGATGCCGATGCAGCGCGTCGGCCGCGCCCGCGAGGCGGGCGAGACCCAGGGCTTCATGAAGGTGCTCGTCGATGCCGACACGAAGCTGCTGCTGGGCGCGGCGATCATCGGCCTCAACGGCGACGAGGTCGTGCATGGGCTGCTGGACGTGATGGCCGCGAAGCAGCCCTACACGGCCATCTCGCGGACCATGCACATCCACCCGACGGTCAGCGAACTCGTGCCGACCTTGCTGCAGCAGCTGAAGCCGTTGAGCTGACCGCGCCTCGCTCAGCTCACGATCAGCCGCGGTGCGGCGCTCGCCGCGGCCATGCTGCCGACCACCGCGGCCTGCTCGAACCCGTGGCGCCGGAAGACCGCCAGCACCTCGTCGACCGCGCCCGGCGCGCACGACACCAGCAAGCCGCCGCTGGTCTGCGGATCGGTCAGCAGCGCCCGGTCCTCGGCGGCGAACGTCGCGGGCAGGCTCACGTCGCGCCCGTAGCCGGCCCAGTTGCGGCCCGACGCGCCGGTGACGTGGCCCTGGCCGGCCAGCGCACGCACGCCGTCCAGCAACGGCACGGCGGACCAGTCCAGCCGGACGTCGCAACGCGCACCGCGCGCGATCTCCAGCGCGTGGCCGGCCAGGCCGAAGCCGGTGACGTCGGTCAGCGCGTGCACGCCCGGCAGCGCGGCCAGGTCCGGGCCCGGCGTGTTGAGCTTCGTGGTCGTCGCGATCATCTGCGCGTAGCCCGCGTCGCTCAGCTCGCCCTTCTTCAGCGCCGCCGACATCACGCCGACACCGACCGGCTTGCCCAGCACGAGCACGTCGCCGGCCTGCGCATCGGCATTGCGCTTCACCTGCTTCGGGTGCACCAGGCCCAGCGCGACCAGCCCGTAGATGGCCTCGACCGAATCGATCGTGTGGCCGCCGGCGATCGGGATGCCTGCGGCGCGGCAGACCGAGGCCCCGCCCTCGAGGATGCGGCCTATGGTCTGCGTGGACAGCACGTTGATCGGCATGCCGACCAGCGCGAGCGCGAGGATGGGCCGGCCGCCCATCGCGTAGACGTCGCTGATCGCGTTGGTCGCGGCGATGCGGCCGAAGTCCAGCGGGTCGTCGACGATGGGCATGAAGAAGTCGGTCGTCGCGATCAGCGCCTGCTCGTCGTTGAGCCGGTACACCGCCGCATCGTCGGCGGTCTCGATGCCGACCAGCAGCTCCTTGGGCACCGGCATCGCGGCGGTGCCCTTGAGGATCTCCGACAGCACGCCCGGTGCGATCTTGCAGCCGCAGCCGCCGCCGTGCGAGAGCGAGGTCAGGCGGGGCTCGGTGGGGTGGGGGTCGGGTGCATTCATCGGGAGTGTCCTGTTCGTCGGTCCAGCAGATCGGCCACGAGGCGGTGCAGCGCGGCGCGCTCGGCTTCAGGTGCGAACAGCGCCGCGCGTGACGCGGTCTGGCGCTGCAACGCGGGAAGCATATCGGGATCGTCGCGGGCGCGCGCGAGCAGGGTGGCCAGCGCGGCGTCGTCGCCCACGTCGAAGAGGCCGCCGTAGTCGGCACCCAGCAGCCCGACGTTGCCGTCTATGCGCGAGGCCAGCACCGGCGTGCCGCTGCGGATCGCTTCGATGACGACGTGGGCGCCGCCTTCCATGCGGCTCGCATGCACCAGCACGTGCGCGGCCTGGATGCGGCGGCACGCGGCCGAGTGCGGCACGGCCTTCAGCCAGCGGTAGTTGGACTGGGCCGCGGCCAGCGCGCCGGCCTCTGCGCCCAGGGCCGGATCGAGCGCGCCGCCGACATGGTCGAGCAGGATGTCGTGCCGTCCGGCCAGGCGCTGCGCCGCGCGAAAGTACGTCCGCGGGTCCTTCTCGTCGCGCAAATGACCGACCATCAAGGCGCGCAGGTGGCGCGGCGTCTTCGGCAGCGTGCGACGCGCGGCGCACGACTGCAGCACCACCGCACACTTGGGCCGCCACGCGGCCGGCAGCCGCTGTGCGCCGAGCTCGTTGAGCACGACCAGCGTGTCGGCCAGCGCCAGCGAGCGCTGCGCGCTGGCGTCGGTCTCGATGTCGCGGTACAGGTCGGTGCCGGTCAGCGTCAACAGCAGCGGGCGGTGCGGCTGCGCGTCGCGCCAGGCTGCGACGGAGACGGCCGATCGGCGCGCATGCAGCGCGATCATCAGGGCCTCGTCGCCGCCCATCCATTGCGCCGCCAGGCGGACGCGGTAAGCTGGCTGCAGCATGCGCGCCCAGCGGTGCGCGGTCTGCCAGTTGCCGTTGTTGGCATCCGCCAGCGCCGGCGTCACGATGACGATGGATTCACGATGCACGACGCAAGCCTACCCGCTGCGGCGCTGGCTGTCCGCCAGGGCGGCGCGAGCGTGCTGGCCGACGCGCTGCAGGCGAGCCGGCGCGACACGCTCGCGACCTTCGCCGCCTGCGAGCGGGCGCTGCCGGGTCTCGCAGTACCGCTGAGCGCCGAGTTGAATCCGCCGCTCTGGGAGCTCGGCCACATCGGCTGGTTCCAGGAGTACTGGCTCGCGCGCAACCCGGTGCGCGGCGATGGCGCCGCGGCCGACCCGCAACAGCCGCGCAACCGGCCGCTGCGGCCCGACGCCGACGCGCTGTACAACTCCAGCACCGTCCCGCATGACGCGCGCTGGACGCTGCCGCTGCCGGATGCCGACGCGACGCGCGCGGAGCTGGCCCGGCAGCTGGCCGGTACGCTGGCGCTGTTGCGCGAGGTGGACCAGGGTGACGACGACTCGCTGTACTTCTTCCGGCTGACCCTGCTGCACGAGGACATGCACCACGAGGCCGCGCTCTACATGGCGCAGTCATTGGGCGTGGTGATGGACGATGCGCGCTGGCAGGCGACTCCGCTGCCGGCACCGCCGCCGCCGATCACGCTGGAGCGTGGCCGCTGGACGCTGGGCAGCGCGGCGGACCACGGGTTCGCCTTCGACAATGAACTGAGCGCGCAAACCGTCGATTTGCCGGAGACGGCCATCGCCGCGCAGGCGGTGCGCTGGGCCGAGTTCCTGCCGTTCGTCGAGGTCGGTGGTTATGCCGACGATCGCTGGTGGAGCCCCGCCGGCCGGCAGTGGCGGGCGGCGCAGCGGGCCGTCGCCCCACGCTACCTGCGCCGCGACGGCGCCGGCTGGCAGCAGTGGCGCCACGGCCGCTGGCAGGCGCTGGACTTGGCCGAAGCGGCCGTCCACCTGAGCTGCCACGAAGCCGAGGCGTGGTGCCGCTGGGCCGGTCGACGGCTGCCCACCGAGGCCGAATGGGAGCGCGCCGCCCTGAGCCGGCCCGCTCACTTCCGCTGGGGCGATGTCTGGGAGTGGACGGCCAGCCCGTTCCAGCCCTTCCCGGGGTTCCGGCCGCACCCCTATCGCGACTACTCGGCGCCGTGGTTCGACGGCCGCCCGGTGCTGCGCGGCGCGTCGTTCATGACGCAGCCGCGCATGCGCCATCCGCGCTACCGCAACTTCTTCCCGGCGCATCGCAACGATGTGCCGGCAGGATTTCGAAGCTGCGCGCTCCCCTGAAGTCAACAAGCCCTAGAGTTGCGGGTCTTCACCTTTGCCTTCCGGGGTTCTGTTCGATGATCAGCTTGCTTCGTTCCCGCGCACTCAAGGCCTTGCTGGGCGGCGCCGTGGTCGCGGTATCCGCCTGGGCCCATGTGGCGCACGCCCAGCCGGTGCTGCGCGTCACGGCCATTCCGGATGAATCGCCGACCGAGCTGGCGCGCAAGGCCGCGCCGCTGGTGAAATACCTCGAGTCCAAACTCGGCATGAAGGTCGAATTCACGCCGGTCACCGACTACGCGGCGGCGGTGGAGACGCTGGTCAACACGAAGGTTGACCTGGCCTGGTTCGGCGGCTTCACCTTCGTGCAGGCCAGCGTGCGCTCGGGCGGCAAGGTGATTCCGCTGGTGCAGCGCGAGGAGGACGAGAAGTTCCGCTCGGTGTTCATCACCGGCGATCCGGCGATCAAGACCTTGGCCGACCTGAAGGGCAAGGACGTGAGCTTCGGTGCGCAGAGCAGCACCTCCGGCCACCTGATGCCGCGCAGCTTCCTGCTGCAGGCCGGGCTCAACCCCGAGAAGGACTTCCGCCGCGTCGCCTACAGCGGCGCGCACGACGCGACCATCGCCGCGGTTGCCTCGGGCAAAGTGCAGGCCGGCGCGCTGAACATCTCGGTCTGGGAGAAGTTCGTCGCCGACAAGCGGGTCGACACGACGCAGGTCCGCGTGTTCTACACGACGCCGCCGTACTACGACTACAACTGGACGGTCCATGCCGACATGCCCGCGGCGCTGCGCGAGAAGCTCGCGCAGGCGCTGCTCTCGCTGAGCCGCGACACCGCCGAGGGCAAGGAGATCCTGGACCTGCAGCGCGCGACCCGGTTCGTGCCGACGAAGGCCGAGAACTACCAGGGTATCGAAGCCGCGGCCCGCAGCGCGGCGCTGTTGTAGGCCTTTGCCGCAGGCGCTGCCCGTGAACCTTCGACTGCGCGCCGTGGCGGCGCGGCACCCGGCGACGCGGCCCGAGGCCGCGTCGGCGCTGCAGCCGCTCGATCTGGAGGTGAACGCAGGCGAGCACGTCGCGGTGATCGGCGCCTCGGGCGCGGGCAAGACCACGCTGCTGTCCGCGCGGGTGCTGTCGATCTCGGCGTTGTCCGGCCGGATGGCACGCCCCGCGTTCTGGCTGCGCCAGGCGGTGCGCTGGGTGCTGATCGTGCTGCGCAGCGTGCCCGAGCTGGTCTGGGCGCTGGTG
>DATCSE010000481.1:0-8309 GCA_036568605.1 Burkholderiaceae bacterium
TAGACCGGCCGCTCGATCAGGATGCGCGATGCCGCCGAGCAGGTCTGTCCGGCGTTCTGCAGGCCGGCGTTGACGAGGAACGGCAGCGCGGCGTCCAGGTCCGCATCGGCGAACACGATCTGCGGGCTCTTGCCGCCCAGCTCCAGCGTGACCGGCACCGCGTTCTTCGATGCCGCGGCCTGCACCAGCGCGCCGGTCGCGACCGAGCCGGTGAACGACAGGTGCTGCACGCCCGGGTGCGCCGCGAGCGCCGCGCCGGCCTCTTCGCCCAGCCCCGGCACGACGTTCAGTGCGCCGGCCGGCAGCCCGGCCTCCTGCGCGATGCGCGCAAACGCGAGCACGGTCAGGCACGCCTCCTCCGCCGGCTTCAGCACGCAGGCATTGCCCATCGCCAGCGCCGCGCCCACGCTGCGCCCGACGATCTGCATCGGGTAGTTCCACGGCACGATGTGGCCGGTCACGCCGTGCGGCTCGCGCACGGTCATCGCGGTGTAGCCGGCGTTGAACGGCAGCGTCTGGCCGTGCACCTTGTCGGCCGCGCCGGCATAGAACTCGAGATAGCGGGCCAGCGCGACCGCGTCGGCGCGGCCCTGCTTCAGCGGCTTGCCGACGTCCAGCGCCTCGAGGCGCGCAAGCTCGTCGGCGTGCTCGAGCACACGCTGGCCGATGCGCGCGAGCAGCCGGCCGCGCTCGGCGGCCGTGAGGCGACCCCAGTCGCCATCGAGCGCCGCCTGTGCGGCCTGCACCGCGGCGTCGATGTCGGCGGCGGTGCCGCGCGCGATGCGCGCGAGCGCTGCGCCGTCGGACGGGTTCTCGAGCGGGAGCGTCTCGCCGCTCGCGGCGCCGCGCCAGCGGCCGCCGATCAGCAGTTGTTCCGCATCGAAGGGGAGGGTGGCGGCGATACCCGTCACCACCGTCGAGGTCGTTGTCGTCGAAGCCACATCGGTCTCCTGTCGCTGGCGCGAAACATGCGTTGCATGCGGTCGCTCCAAGGTTTTGGGCCATGATATGAGAACCGAGCCGTCGTGCTCGTCGTCGTTCCCGGTGCCGCCATCAGCCTCTTTCTGCTCAAGCGCTTCGCGACCTTCGTGGCCACGCTGCTGGTCGCTTCGGTCGTCGTGTTCGCGGTGCTGGATGTGCTGCCGGGCAACGTCGCCGACGTGATGCTGGGCGAGTCGGCGACGCCCGAAGCGCGCCAGGCGCTGATCGAGAAGCTGGGCCTGGATCGTCCGGCGCCCGAACGCTACGTGCACTGGCTGCAGGGCATCGCGCACGGCGACCTGGGCGTCAGCGTCTCGTACGACACGCCGGCGGCGCAGTTGATCGCCGAGCGCCTCGTCGTCACCGGCCCGCTCGCGGTGCTCGCGATGCTGCTGACCAGCGCGATCGCACTGTCGCTCGGCCTGTACGCGGCGTCGCGCCACAACCGGCTCGGCGATGTGGGCGTGATGGCGGCGAGCCAGTTCGGGATCGCGGTGCCCAACTTCTGGTTCGCGATCCTCCTGATCCTGGTGTTCTCGGTGAAGCTGCAGTGGTTCGCGGCCGGCGGCTTCCCCGGCTGGAGCGAAGAAGACGGCGGCGGCTTCTGGCCGGCGCTGAAGGCGCTGATCCTGCCGGCGGTCGCACTCGCGGTGGTGCAGGCCGCGATCCTCGCGCGCATCACGCGCTCGGCGGTGCTGGACGTGCTGCGCGAGGACTTCGTCCGCACCGCACGCGCCAAGGGCCTGAGCAAGCGCGCGGTGCTGTGGCGGCACGTGCTGCGCAACGCGTTCGTGCCGGTGCTGACCGTGATGGGGCTGCAGTTCGCGAGCCTCTTGACCAGCACCATCATCGTCGAACAGGTGTTCTCGCTGCCCGGCCTCGGGCGGCTGATCTTCCAGGCGATCGCGAACCGCGACCTGCCGGTCGTGCGCAATGTCGTGATGCTGCTGGCCGCGGCGGTGATCGTGATCAACTTCGTCGTCGACGTGCTCTACGCCGTGATCGACCCGCGCTTGAAGGCGCACGGCTGATGGGCGGCCTGCGCCGCGTGCTGGCCCACAAGAGCTTCGCATTCGGCGCGGCGCTGGTCGCGCTGCTGGTCGCGACCGCACTGCTGTCGTTCGTCTGGACGCCGTACCCGCCGGCCGATCTGGACATCCCGAACAAGCTCGCGCCGCCGTCGGCCGCGCACTGGCTGGGTACCGACAGCCTGGGGCGCGACATTGTCTCGCTGTTGATCGCCGGCAGCCGCAACTCGATCGCAGTCGGCCTGATCGCGGTGGGCATCGGCCTCGTCTTCGGCGTCGCGCTGGGGCTGCTGGCGGCGGCGCAACGCGGCTGGGTCGAGGAGCTGGTGATGCGGTTCGCGGACTTCACGTTCGCGTTCCCGGCGCTGCTGTCGGCCATCATGCTGACGGCGATCTACGGGCCCGGGCTCGTGACCTCGGTGGTCGCGATCGGCATCTTCAACATCCCGGTGTTCGCGCGCATCACGCGCGCCGCGGCCAATGCGGTGTGGGCGCGCGAGTACGTGCTGGCAGCGCGCGCCTGCGGCAAGGGCCGCTTGCGGATCACGATCGAGCACGTGCTGCCGAACATCGCATCGCACATCATCGTGCAGGCGACGATCCAGTTCGCGCTGGCGATCCTCGCCGAGGCCGCGCTGAGTTATCTGGGCCTGGGCACGCAGCCGCCGACGCCCAGCTGGGGCCGCATGCTGAACGAGGCGCAGACGCTGATGTACCAGCGCTGGCAGCTCGCGGTCTGGCCCGGGCTGGCGATCGTGCTGTCGGTGCTGGGCTTGAATTTGATGGGCGACGGGTTGCGCGATCTGCTCGACCCGCGGCTCGCGAGGCGGCGGTGATGACGTTACCCTCAAATCCCGTCCGGGCTGAGCCTGTCGAAGCCCTTGCGCACCATGGGACAGGCCCTTCGACAAGCTCAGGGCGAACGGGTGGGGATGCGTCAGGAAGAACGAGCGGGGAGGCATTGCTCACCGTCGCGAACCTGCGCGTCGCGCTGCCGACCGCGCGCGGCTGGGCCGAGGCGCTGCGCGGCATCGATCTGCAGCTCGCGCGCGGCGAGACGCTGGGCGTGATCGGCGAGAGCGGCTGCGGCAAGTCCATGGTCGCACTTGCGCTGATGGGGCTGCTGCCCGAGGGTGCGCAAGTCACCGGCAGCATCAAGCTCCATGGCCGCGAACTGGTCGGGCTGGACGATGCCGAGCTGTGCGCACTGCGCGGCGACCGCCTCGGCATGATCTTCCAGGAGCCGATGACCGCGCTGAACCCGCTGCACACGGTGGGCGATCAGATTGCCGAGCCGCTCAGGCTGCATCGCGACATGGCCGGCAGCGCGGCGCGCGCCGAGGCGCTGCGGCTGCTCGAGCGCGTGCGCATGCCCAACGCGGCGCAGCGGCTCGATGCGCATCCGCACCAGCTCTCGGGCGGGCAGCGCCAGCGCGTGATGATCGCGATGGCCTTGGCCTGCGGCCCCGACCTGCTGATCGCCGACGAGCCGACCACGGCGCTGGACGTGACGATCCAGCGCGAGATCCTCGCGCTGATCGCCGAGCTGGTGCGCGACAGCGGCATGGCCCTGCTGCTGATCAGCCACGACCTCGCGGTGATGGCGCGCACCGTCGCGCGGCTGCTCGTGATGTACGGCGGCAGCGTCGTCGAATCGGGGCCGACCGCCGAGGTCTTCCACCACCTCGCGCACCCGTACACGCGCGGGCTGTTCGGCGCGCGGCCTCAGCTCGGCGCGGCGCGCACGGCGGCCGGGCAGCGGCCGCGGCTCGCGACGATACGCGGGCGCGTGCCCGAGCTCGTCGACATGCCGCCGGGCTGCCCGTTCGCGAACCGCTGCGACTATGCGGTCGAGGCGTGCAACGCGGCGCTGCCCGAGCCGGTCGTGATCGGCCCCGCTCACGCCGCGCGCTGTATCCGGCTCGGTGAGATCGGGGTGCCGTGATGGGTACGCAATCGTCGCAACCGTTCGGATTCCCACAACCGTTCGGATTCCCACAACCGTTCGGCTCACCACAACCGTTCGGGCTGAGCTTGTCGAAGCCCTCGTCCACGCGGCACGGCGCTTCGACAAGCTCAGCGCGAGCGGAGCCTGCGTCAGCGCGAGCGGAGCCTGCGTCAGCGCGAGCGGAGCCTGCGTCAGCGCGAACGGAGCCTGCATCAGCGCGAGCGGAGCCTGCGTCAGCGCGAACGGACTCGAAGCCCCTGCTCGTCGTCGACAACGTCGTCAAGCGCTACCACCTGCCGCGCGAATCGCTGTTCAAGCCGGCGCCGCAGGTCGAGGCGCTGCGCGGCGTTGGCTTCACGCTGCACGCGGGCCGCAGCCTGGGCATCGTCGGCGAATCGGGGTCGGGCAAGTCGACGCTCGCGCGGCTCGTGATGGCGCTCGAGGCGCCGACCTCGGGCCGCGTGATCATGCAAGGCCGCGACCTGAACACGCTGACGGCGGCCGAGCTGATGGCGGCGCGGCGCGATTTCCAGATGGTGTTCCAGGACCCGTACGGTTCGCTGGACCCGCGCCAGCGCGTCGAGCGCATCGTCGCCGAGCCGCTGATCGGCGTCCCGACCGACGAGGCGCGCGAGCGCGTCGCCGCGTCGCTCGAGGCGGTCGGCCTGCGCCCCACCGACGCGGCCAAGTACCCGCACGAATTCTCCGGCGGCCAGCGCCAGCGCATCGCGATCGCGCGGGCGCTGATCACGCGGCCCAAGCTGATCGTCGCCGACGAGCCGGTCAGCGCGCTCGATGTCTCGGTGCAAGCGCAGGTGCTGAACCTGCTGGCCGATCTGCAATCGCAGTTCGGCGTGACCTACCTGTTCATCAGCCACGACCTCGCGGTTGTCGACCACGTGTGCGACGAGGTGGTCGTGATGCAGTCGGGCCGCATCGTCGAGCAGGGCGCGACCGCGCAGGTGTTCGCCGAGCCGGCGCACGCGTATACGCGCAGCCTGCTTGCGGCGGCTTCGGCTAGAGTCGATTCCTGAAGGTTCTGATTCGGACTTGTTCGGAAAGTGAGGAGCGTGTTCATGCAAAGCTTATTCCGGCCGATGGGTTCATCATGGTTCGCCGGCGTCGCAGCACTCGCGTTGAGCGCGGCGTTCGCGATGCCCATGGCGCACGCGCAGGCGCGCAAGGACAGCGCCGTGCTCGGCATGATCCTCGAGCCGACCGGGCTGGACCCGACCACCGCGGCTGCCGCGGCGATCGGCGAGGTCGTGCACTACAACGTGCTGGAGGGCCTGACCAAGATCAACATGGACGGCTCCATCGTGCCGTTGCTCGCCGAGAGCTGGACGGTCGACCCGGACGGCAAGGTCTACACCTTCAAGCTGAAGAAGGGCGTGAAGTTCCACGACGGCGAGGCGTTCGACGCCAGCGACGTGAAGTTCAGCTTCGAGCGCGCGAAGGCCGAAGGCTCGACCAACAAGGCGAAGAAGGCGGTGTTCGACAACATCGCCCGCATCGAGACGCCGGACCCGTACACGGTGCTGATCGTGCTGAACGAGGCCGACGGCAACTTCCTGTTCCGCATGGGCGAGAACACCGCGGTGATCCTGGACCCGAAGAGCGCCGCGACCACCGCGAGCAAGCCGATCGGCACCGGCCCGTACAAGTTCGAGTCGTGGGCCAAGGGTTCCGCGATCACGCTTTCGAAGAACGATGCGTACCGCAACGCCGGCGCGGTGAAGCTGAAGAAGGTGACGTTCCGCTTCATCAACGATCCGGCCGCGCAGGTGGCCGCGCTGCTCGCCGGCGACATCGACGGCATGCCGCGCTTCGGCTCGATCCAGAGCCTGAAGCAGTTCCAGAACGACCCGCGCTTCACGGTCGTCGCCGGCGGCACCGAAGGCAAGACCATCGTCAGCATCAACAACAAGAAGAAGCCGTTCGACGACGTGCGGGTGCGGCGCGCGCTGGCCGCGGCGATCGACCGCAAGGCGGTGATCGACGCGTCGCAGGAAGGGCTCGCGAAGCCCATCGGCAGCCACATGGTGCCCACCGATGCCGGCTACATCGACCTGACCAACGTGAACCCGTACGACCCGGAGAAGGCCAAGGCACTGCTGAAGGAGGCAGGTGTGGCGACGCCGCTGAACGTCACGCTGACACTGCCGCCGCCGCCGTATGCGCGCCAAGGCGGCGAGATCATCGCGGCGCAGCTTGCGAAGGTCGGCATCGTCGCGAAGATCGAGAACGTCGAGTGGGCGCAGTGGCTGTCGGGGCCGTTCAAGGGCAGCTTCGACCTGACACTGATCAGCCACGTCGAGCCGCTGGACTTCGATCGCTACGCCGATCCCAAGTATTACTGGGGTTACGACTCGAAGGCCTACAACGAGCTGTTCAAGAAGTACAACAGCACGACCGACGCAAAGGCCCGGCTGAAGATCCTCGGCGACATCCAGCGCCAGCTCGCGACCGACTCGGTCAACGTCTACCTGTACCAGCTGCCGCAGTTCGCAGTCGCGAAGAAGCAGCTCAAGGGCCTGTGGAGCAGCTCGCCGATCTTCGCGAACGACCTGGCCGCACTCAGTTGGCAATGATTTTGGCGATGACCTTGGCAATGCCCTCGGCAAAGGCGTAACCTCATCGTCGCAGGAGATGACGACGACGATGACCACCACGCCCGACACCACGCTGGCCGATCACCTGATCGCGCTCGAGATGCGCCTGCTCGACCCCGTGGTGCGCCGCGACCCGCAGGTGGTCGGCGAGCTGCTCGACCCGGCCTTCTACGAATTCGGCCGCTCCGGCGTGGTCTGGCATCGCCAGGCGCTGCTCGATGCGCTGGGCGACGAGGACGACGCGACCATCAGCGCACACGGCTTCGAGGCGCACGAGCTGGCCGACGGCGTGATGCTGCTGACCTATCACAGCGAGCGGGTCGTGATGCTGGTGTCCAAGCAGCGCGCGCTGCGCAGCTCGGTGTGGGTGCGCGGCGCCGACGGTCAGTGGCGCATGCGGTTCCACCAGGGGACGCCGGCCGCGTGAACGAGACGTTGAGCGCACTCGCCGGCCCTCGACTCAATGAAGTTTTATCCCCTCTCCCGCTGGGAGAGGGCTAGGTTGAGGGCCCACGAGTTGCCACCGCTGTTCCATCTGTCCGCCATCGACCTACTCGCCGCTTACCGCGCCGGCTCGCTGTCACCCGTCGAGGCCACGCGTTCGGTGCTCGATCGCATTGCCGCGTGGGAGCCGCAGCTGTGCGCGACCTACGCGCTCGATCCCGACGCTGCGCTCGTGCAGGCGCGCGCGTCCGAGGCGCGCTGGCGGCGCGGCGAGCCGCAGGGCGCGCTCGATGGCGTGCCGCTGATGATCAAGGAGAACATCGCGACGCGCGGCGTGCCGGTGCCGCTGGGCACCGCGGCGGTCGACCTGGTCCCGGCCGAGCGCGATGCGCCGCCGGCCGCGCGGGTGCGCGAGGCCGGCGCGGTGATCGTCGGCAAGACGACGATGCCCGACTACGGGATGCTGTCGTCGGGGCTGTCGAGCTTTCATCCGCTCGCGCGCAACCCCTGGGACCTGACGCGCGGCCCCGGCGGCAGCAGCGCCGGCGCGGCCGCCGGCGTCGCGGCCGGCTACGGCCCGCTGCACATCGGCACCGACATCGGCGGCTCGGTGCGGTTGCCCGCGGGCTGGTGCGGCATCGTCGGGCTGAAACCCAGCCTGGGCCGCATCCCGATCGACCCGCCGTACGCCGGCCGGGTCGCCGGGCCGATGACGCGCACCGTCGCCGACGCGGCGCTGCTGATGTCGGTGCTGGCCCAGCCCGACGACCGCGACACGATGAGCCTGCCCCACCAGCCGATCGCGTGGACGCAACTCGAGCGTGACCTGCGGGGCCTGAGGATCGGGCTGCAGCTCGATGCCGGTTGGGGGCTTCCGGTAGAGCCCGAAGTGCGCGCCGCGGTCGAGGCTGCGGCCCTTGCGTTCGAGGCGGCCGGCGCGATCGTCGAGCCCATCGCCCCGTTCATGACCCGCGCGATGGCCGAGGGCATGGACGACTTCTGGCGCACCCGCTCGTGGCTCGATATCAGCGCGCTGCCCGAGGCCAAGCGCGCGCAGGTGCTGCCGTTCATCGTCGAATGGGCGCGCGGCGGCGCCGGCCTCAGCGGCGAGCGCGTGTTCCGCGGCTACAGCCAGATGGGCGCGATGCGCGACGCCGCGGTGCGCGCGACCCGGCCGTTCGATGTGCTGTTGTCGCCGACGGCGCCGATCCCGGCGTTCGCGGCCGAGCTGCCGTGCCCGACCGACGACCCGGCCCAGCCGTTCGAGCACATCGCGTTCACGCTGCCGTTCAACAT
>DATCSE010000482.1:0-2608 GCA_036568605.1 Burkholderiaceae bacterium
TCGTACTTCTCCTTGTCCGCGAGATCCTGGCGCTGCGCCTTCTCGTACTGCGCGATCGACTCGCGGCGCTTCTTGATCTCCTTCTCGACGATCGCGACGAGGCCCGCGTCGTCGAGCGTGATGCGCTCGTCGACCTCGCGCTGCTTCATCGCCGCCATCAGGCCGCGGATGGTCAACAGGCGCGCCGCGTCCTTCGCGCGCATCGCGGTTTTCATGTCTTCGTTGATCTGGTCTTTCAGGCCCATCGTATGGCTCCTGTGGCTCCAAAGTACAAAAGCCCGCTAGGGCGGGCTTTGTGGGGTTCGAATACCGCTGTGCTCAGTACAGCTTCTTCGGCAACTGCATGCTGCGAACGCGCTTGAAGTGGCGCTTGATCGCGGCCGCCTTCTTGCGCTTGCGCTCGGCGGTGGGCTTTTCGTAGAACTCGCGCGCCCGCAGATCGGTCAGCAGGCCGAGCTTCTCGATGGTGCGCTTGAAGCGGCGCAGAGCCACGTCGAACGGCTCGTTTTCTTTGACGCGAATCGTAGTCATGTAACGCTTGGGGATTCCGGTAGTTGCTCTTGCTTCGCTGCGCTGGCGGAATGACCCAACCCAGCAAAGACCGTCGATTATAGCCAGGAAGGAAAGGCCGCGCAACAGCGGGTGGGCAAGCACTAACCCGGGGCCGCGACGGCTCTCGCGCATGCGGCCGCGCTGGCCCACGCCCACTGGAAGTTGTAGCCGCCGAGCCAGCCTGTCACGTCGACGACCTCGCCGATGAAGTACAGGCCGGGGACGCGCCGGCTCTCCAGCGTCTGCGAGCTGAGCTCGCGGGTGTCGACGCCGCCGGCCGTGACTTCGGCCTTGCGATAGCCCTCGCTGCCCTGCGGCTTGAGCTCCCAGCGCTGCAGCCGCTGCGCCAACTGCGCGAGCGTGCGGTCGCGCTGCTGCGCCATCGGCAGCGCGGCGTCGTCCGGCGTTTCGGCGAGCCAGGCGTCGGCCAGCCGCTTCGGGACGATGTCGGCGAGTTCATTTGCCAGTCGACGCTGCGAGCGACGCTTGGCATCGGCCAGTCGTTCGGTCAGGTCGTGGCCCGGGGCCAAATCGATGCGGATAGGCGTGCCCGCGCGCCAGTAGCTCGAGATCTGCAGCACCGCCGGCCCGCTCAGGCCGCGGTGCGTGAACAGCAGGTCCTCGACGAATTCGGCGCGCGAGCGCGCCTCGCCGGTCGCGACGCGCACTTCCAGCGAAACGCCCGACAGCGCCGCGTACGGCGACCAGGTGACCGGGTCGAACGTCAGCGGCACGAGCGCGGGCCGCGTCTCGACGATCGCGTGGCCAAACTGGCGCGCGAGCCGGTAGCCGAAGTCGCTGGCGCCTATCTTCGGTATCGACAACCCGCCGGTCGCGACGACCAGCCGCGCCGCCCGTACCGTGCCGCGATCGGTGTCCAGCTCGAAGCCGCTCGCGCCGCCGTGGCGCACCTCGTGCACCGTGCACGGTTGCCAGTGCGTCACGCCGCCTTGCGCGCACTCGCGCAGCAGCATCTCGATGATCCGCTCGCTGCTGTCGTCGCAGAACAGCTGGCCCTTGTGCTTCTCGTGCCAGGCGATGCGGTGCCGCTGGACCAGCGCGATGAAGTCGGCCGGCGTGTAGCGCGCGAGCGCCGAGCGGCAGAAGTGCGGGTTCGCCGAGAGGAAGTTCGCCGGTCCGGCGTCGCGGTTCGTGAAGTTGCAGCGCCCGCCGCCCGAGATGCGGATCTTCTCGGCGATCTTCTCGGCATGGTCGAGCAGCAGCACCTTCGCGCCGAGCTGCCCGGCGATCGCCGCGCAATGCAGGCCGGCGGCCCCGGCGCCGACGATGACGGCGTCGTAGCCGCTGTGGTCGGTGGTCAGCGCTCAGCCCTTCCAGACGAACGGGAACGCGAGCTGCTTGACGTAGCCGTTCGGCACGTAGTCGCCGAGCACGCCGTACTGCTGCGGCCACTCGCGGTCGGCCCGCACTGCGGTGCCGAACAGGTAGTCCAGGAACGCGAAATGCGCTGCGTAGTTCTTGTCGATCGCCTCGTCGTCCTGGCTGTGGTGCCAGTGGTGGAAGTTCGGCGTCACGATCAGGTAGCGCAGCGGCCCCAGCCGCACGCTGACGTTGGCGTGGTTGAACACCGCCTGGAAGCCGACGACGACGATGTACGCGTCGATCACCTCCTTCGAGAAGCCGAGGACGTAGATCGGTGCGAGCACCAGCGTGCGCGTGATCAGCAGCTCGAGGATGTGCTGGCGCGAGCCGGCGAGCCAGTCCATGCTCTTCACGCTGTGGTGCACCGCGTGCAGCCGCCACAGCAGCGGGATCTCGTGGTAGGCGCGGTGCGTCCAGTACTGCACCAAGTCGGCGACGAGGATGATCAGGAACAGCGCGACCCAGAAATTCAGCCCGGCGACCCAGCCGCGGATCCCGTCGTTGGCGGCCCACCCGAACAGCTTGTGCACGAGCAGGTTGGTCGCGAGCAGGATGAAGCCGACCACCATGTGGTTGACGATGAAGTGATGGAAGTCGGTCTGCCACTCGGCTCGGAACACCGGCTGGTCGCGGCGCAGCGCGAACAGCTTCTCGATGAACACGAAGATCAGCG
>DATCSE010000483.1:0-2649 GCA_036568605.1 Burkholderiaceae bacterium
GATCATGATTTCTCCTTCGAGTGGTTCACAGAACGTCGTCATCGATCGCAACGTTGACGCCCGCCCGCACGCGAGGTGTTACCAAACGCGAGGGCGCGAAACGATGGGGCCGCTCACGGATACTTGGAGACATGAAACTGCAAGATGATTCCCTCCACGTCGCGACGCTGCCCAACGGCGTGCGTGTCGTGACGATCCCGCTGCCGCATCTGGCCAGCGTCAGCGTCAGCGTGTTCGTGCGCACCGGCAGCCGGCACGAGAGCGCGCGGCTCAACGGCATCAGCCATGTCGTCGAGCACATGGCGTTCAAGGGCACCGAAGCGCGCGACGCGCGCACGATCAACCTCGACGCCGAACGCCTGGGCGCGCAGGTCAACGCACACACCGACAAGGACCACACGGCCTACCACATCGGTGGCCTGGTGCAGCACACCGGCGTCTTCATCGAGATGCTGGGCGACATCGTGCAGCGCAGCGTCTTCCCGCCCGACGAGCTGGAGCGCGAGCGGCAGGTGATCCTGCAGGAGTTCATCGAGGACGAGGACGACCCGCTGTCCACCGCGTTCAAGCTGTTCGACAAGACCTGCTTCGGCGCGCATCCGCTCGCGCAGCCGGTGATCGGCACGCGCCGCAACATCGAGCGCTTCTCGCGCGACGAGCTGCTCGGCTACGTGCAGCGCCAGTACACCGGCGCGAACGTGATCGTCGGCATCGCCGGTCACGTCGAACCGGGTGCGGTCGTCGACGCGGTGGCGGCCGCATTCGGCACAATGCCGACCGGCATCGAGAACACGGTGCCGCACCCCCGCTACGTCGGCGGCATCCATGCACGGCGCCAGGCCGGCAGCAGCCAAAGCCATGTCGTGATGGGCTACCCGATCGCCAGCCTGCGTGAGGACGATCAGGCGGGCCAGGTCGCCGCCGCGCTGTTCGGCGAAGGCATGAGCTCGCCGCTGCTGCACGAGATCCGCGAGCGCCGCGGCCTGGTCTACTACGCGAACTGCGCGGCCGAGGTCACCGATCTGGCGGGGCTGTTCACGATCGAAGCGTCGACGACGCCCGAGCACCTGGACGAGTTCTTCACCGAGACGTTCGCGCTGCTGGGTGCGCAGGCCGCATCGGTCGATGCCGTCGACCTCGAGCGTGCGCGCAACCAGATCGCGGTGCGGCGGCTGCGCGCCTACGAGCGCCCGTGGCGGCGGCTCGAGGATGCCGCGCAGGACCTGTTCGTGTTCGGCCGCGTCCGCTCGACGGCGGAGCTGGCCGCGCAGGTCGATGCGGTCAGCGCGCGGGATCTGAAGCGCGTGTTCGAGCGCATGCTGACCGAGCCGCCCTCCATCGCGATCGCCGGGCGCGTGCCGCGCAACGGTCTGGCGCGTGTCCACGAGCTGACCGCGCATTGACCGCGCCATGACGACGATGGGAATGACGCTCTCGCGACGCGGATGGATGATGACGTTGCTCGCCGCAGCTTGCTCGACTCTTGCGGCAGGCACGGCTCTAGCGGCCGAAGGCGGCAACGCTGGCCGCGTGATCGAGCTGCCGCGCGCGCACGTCGTGCCCGGCGGCGTCGCGCTCTTCGCGCTCGGTGCATCGGCTGAAGCGCCGTCGGTCCGCTACAACCAGCAGCCGGTGCTCGTGGTGCACGACGGAACGCAGTGGACCGCGGTGCTCGGCATCGCGCTGTCGGCCACGCCGGGCCCGGCGACATTGCAGGTCCAACGCGGCAGCGCCGCCGCGACCAGCCTGCCGTTCGAGATCGAACCGTTTCGCTACGCCGAGCAGCGCCTGAAAGTCGCACCCGGCCAGGTCGACCTGTCCAAGGCCGACCTCGCGCGCTACGAGCGCGAGCGCGTGCACCTCGCACAGGTCGCCGCGACCTTCAGCGCGACGCCGCCGTCGACGCTGCGCATGCTGCAGCCCACCCCCGGCCCGCGCTCGAGCTCGTTCGGACTGCGCCGCGTGTTCAATGGGCAATCGCGCAATCCGCACAGCGGCATGGACATCGCCGCCGCGACCGGCACGCCGGTGATCGCCGCCGCCGCCGGCCGCGTGATCGACACCGGCAACTACTTCTTCAACGGCAACACGGTCTGGCTCGATCACGGCGCCGGTCTGCTGACGATGTACTGCCATCTGTCGGCGATCGCCGTTCAGCCCGGCGACACCGTCGCGGCCGGTCAGACGATAGGCGCGGTCGGGGCGACCGGCCGCGTGACCGGGGCGCACTTGCATTGGTCGGTCAGCCTGAACCGGGCGATGGTGGACCCGGCACTGTTTCTCGCGCCGGCGGAGCAAGCGCCGGCCAGATAAGAAACTTGACGATACGATCCGGCCTCGCCGACCACACGGCGAGAAAACCAGGAGAGGAAGGAGGACCATGAACGAGACGACGGATGTGCGCCCCGGCGCAACACGAGTGCTGGTGGCAGGCTGCGCGGCCCTGATCGCGCTGGCGGGTTGCGGGGGCGGAGGCGGCGGGGACGGCGGCGGCAGCTCAACCGACTTCGGCACCGGCTTCAGGGGTGCGACAGCGGAGGCGCAGCACTGTGCATCTCCGCGTCCCGTCGGGACACTGGATCCGGATGGCCAGCCCTATGGCGACGTGCAGGGTACCGTGGCTGATGAAAAAGCATGGCTGCGCAAGTG
>DATCSE010000484.1:0-6485 GCA_036568605.1 Burkholderiaceae bacterium
CTCGATCTCCGTGCGGTCGCGTTTGACCAGCGTGCCGTCGCGCTCGTACGGCTCGATCAGCGCGAGGATGCCGCCGACGTCGTCGGACGTCGCCTCGCGCAGGCTTTCGAGCTTCTCGTCGACCACCATCGTGCCGATGCCGTCGTGCGTGAACACCTCCATCAGGATCGCGCCGTCCATCGCGAACGGCAGGATGTGCGAGCGCTCGACGCCGCCGCGGCAGGCGCGCACGCAGTGCTGCAGATAGAACGCGGTGTCGGTCGGCTTCAGCGGCGGCGGCAGCGTCGCGAGCAGCCGCTCGGCGTCGGCCAGCGCGAGCTCGGTGTCGATCGGACTCTCGTTGTCGTGGAGGTCCTCGTGGATGCCGGGGATCTCGGTGACGAACAGCAGCTTGTCGGCCTGCAGCGCGATCGCGGTGCTGGTCGCGACGTCTTCCATCGTCAGGTTGAACGCCTCGCCGGTCGGCGAAAAGCCGAACGGCGACAGCAGCACCATCGCGCCGCTGTCGATCGCACGGCGGATCGCCGCCGAGTCGACCTTGCGCACGACGCCGCTGTGCATGAAGTCGACGCCGTCGACGACGCCCACCGGCCGCGCGGTCAGGAAGTTGCCCGAGACGACGCGCACGATCGCATTGGCCATCGGCGTGTTCGGCAGCCCCTGCGAGAACGCGGCCTCGATCTCGAAGCGCAGCTGGCCCGCCGCCTCCTGCGCCGAGTCGAGCGCCACCGCATCGGTGATGCGCAGCCCGTTGTGGAATCGCGCCTCGTGCCCCTTCGAGCGCAACTGCTCGTTGACCTGCGGGCGGAAGCCGTGCACCAGCACGATCTTGATGCCCATCGCGTGCAGGATCGACAAGTCCTGCGCGAACGCGCTGAGCTTGCCGGCCGCGATCAGCTCGCCGGCGATGCCGACGACGAAGGTCTTGCCGTGGTACGCGTGGATGTGCGGCGCCACGGTGCGGAACCACGGGACGAAGGTATGGGGAAAGACCAGGCTCACTGCACGAGGCCGCGCGACACGGCGGCGGTTGGCGAATCGTCCGCGATTCTTGCACGTGCTGCGCGGCGCGCGCCGCGCTGGGCTACCAGGCCAGCGCGTCGGTGCCGGGCGGCGCGGAGGGGCGCGGCCACGCGGCCGGCGTGTGCGAGAACTGCGCCGCATGCCGCGTCGACAGCAGCTCGCCCCAGGCGCACGGGTAGCGCTCGAGCAGCCCGTCGAACGCCGCGGCCGGCGCGGCCAAGCCGTTTTCGACGCGACCGAGCTCGCGCAGCCATTGCGCGGTGCGCGCGAGCGAGACCTTGACGTGCCAGCTCCCACCCTCGCTGCGCTGGCGCAGCAGCGCCGCCTGCGCGCCGAACGCGAGCAGGTAGCCGCTGGCCATGTCGAGGATCTGCATCGGCAGCGCGCGCGGTTCGGCGCTGCCGGCTGCCTCGGCTTCGGCGACGTTGAAGCCGGTCGCGGTCTGCACCAGCGAATCGAAGCCACGCTTGCCGCCCCACGGCCCGACATCGCCGTAGGCCGACAGCGAAGCCAGCACGATCCCGGGCCGTTCGCGTGCCAGCGTGATCGGATCCAGGCCTAGCGCGGCCAGGGCGCCCGGGCGGTAGCCCTGCACGAACACGTGCGCGTCGCGCAGCGCCGCGAACAGCGCCGTGCGGCCGTCGGCATCGCGCAGATCGGCCAGCGCCGAACGCTTGCCGCGGCTCAGGTCGACGATGGCGTCGATGTTCGGCAGGTGCGGCCCGTTGACCATCAACACCTCGGCGCCGTAGCCGGCGAGCGCGCGCGTGCCGGCCGGGCCGGCGAGGATGCGCGTCAGGTCGAGCACGCGCAGGCCGGCAAGCGGGCGCTGCGTCTCGGCCAGCGCAGGCCAGGCGAGCGGCGCGGCATCGCCCAGCCGTTCGATCGCGACCAGCGGCTGCGCGGCCAGCGCGGCGCGCTGCGGGTGCGCGTCCCATTCGTCGAAGCGGCGCAGCGCGGCGACGACCAGGCCGGCGTCGCTGGCCGCGGTTTCGAACGAGAGCGCCTTCCAGTCGCGCAGCGCGGCGGCGACGTTCTCGCGCGGCGTGGCATCACTCTCCGGCAAGCCCAGCAGCCGCAGCACGCCGTCGCGGTGATGGGCGAAGTTGGTGTGCAGGCGCACCCAGCCGTCGGCGCAGCGGTACAGCCCGGCCAGTTTGTCCCACAGCTGCGGCGTCCGGCCGTTCAGCGTGTAGTGCGTGCAGCACTCGAGCGCGGCGTGGCGCATCTCGACCGAGACGGTCTGCGCGAGACCGTTGCGCAAGCGGCCGATCTCGCTGGCGGCGAGCGCGGCCGCGGCCAGGCTGACCTGCGCGGCGCAGCCGACCGCGAACGACGACGGCAGCGCCGGGTCGGCGCCGTGCAGCGCCGCGCGGGCAAGCGCCTCAGTCGGCAGCGCGGCTGACTGCCAGATCGATTCGAGGGCCCGGTCGGGCGATGTGTTCATCGCGTTCGGGGCCAGGCTACGCTCAGTGCGAGCCGCCGAGGTAGGCCGCCTTCACCGCCGGATCGTCGCGCAGCTTCTCTGCCGGCCCGTGCACCGAGATCCGCCCGTTCTCGAGCACATAGCCGTAGTCGGCCACGCCCAGCGCCGCGGCGGCGAACTGTTCGACCAGCAGCATCGTCACGCCGCTGTCCTTCAGCTGCGCGATGATCCTGAACACCTCGTTGACAAGGATGGGCGCGAGCCCCATCGACGGTTCGTCGAGCAGCACCACGTCGGGGTTCAGCATGATCGCGCGCGCCATCGCGAGCATCTGCTGCTCGCCGCCCGAGAGCGTGCCGGCGAGCTGCGTTCGCCGCTCCTTCAGCCGCGGGAACAGCGCGAACGCGCGGTCCAGGTCGGCCGCGACGTCGCCCTTGGGCCGGCTGCCGGTCAGGCGCGGGAACGCGCCCAGCACCAGGTTGTCGGTCACGCTCATCGTCGCGAACACGCGCCGGCCTTCGGGCGAGTGCGCGAGCCCGCGCTTGGCGATGTGATAGGACTCGAGCCCGTCGATGCGCTTGCCGTTCAGCGTGATCTCGCCGGAGGAGGGCGCGATCATCCCGGAGACCGCGCGCATCGTCGTCGTCTTGCCGGCGCCGTTGCTGCCGATCAGTGTCACGACCTTGCCTTGCGGAACCTCGATCGAGATCCCGTGCAGCACCTGGACCTTGCCGTAGCCGGCGTGCAGATTCTGGATGGTCAGCATCTCTGGTCTTTCCTCTGCACGATCAGGCGGCCTGGCCGCCGAGGTAGGCCTCGACGACCTTCTCGTCGGCCTGCACCTGCGCCGGCACGCCCTCGGCGATCTTCTGGCCGAAGTCCAGCACCGAGACGGTGTCGCACATGCTCATCACGACGTCCATGTGGTGCTCGATCAGGATCACGGTGATGCCATGGTCGCGGATCTTGCGAATGATCGCGATCAGCTCCTTGATGTCCGGCGAGGTCAGCCCGGCGGCCGGCTCGTCCAGCAGCAGCAGTTGCGGATCGAGCGCCAGCGCGCGGGCGATCTCGAGCAGCCGCTGCTTGCCGTACGGGAGATTGCGCGCCTCCTCGAACGCGAGGTCGCGCAGGCCCACGAACTGCAGCAGCCCGAGCGCGCGCGCCGCCGCGGCATCGCGCTCGCGTCGGTAGCGCGGCGTGTGCACGGCCACGTCGAACAGGTTGCTCGCGAACGTGTGGTGCAGCCCGACCTGCACGTTCTGCAGCGCCGTCATCTCGCCGAACAGCTGCACGTTCTGGAACGTGCGCGCGATGCCCGACAGCGCGATGCCGGACGAAGTGCGCCCGACCAGCGAATTCCCAGCGAACGAGATCGCGCCGGCGGTGGGCACGTAGATGCCGGTCAGCACGTTCATCATCGTGCTCTTGCCCGAGCCGTTCGGGCCGATCAGCCCGTGGATCGTGCCGCGCTTGACGATCAGGTCGACGTTGTTCAGCGCCTTCAGCCCGCCGAACTGCATCAGCACGCCGGAGGCCTGCAGCAGCTCGGCCTGGGCCGGGTTCGCGGCCGCGGTCGCGACCGCATCGGCCGGCCCCTTGCCCGCGGCATCGAACTTCTCGGCCGGCACCTCGGGCCGCTGCAGGTTCAGCGCCTGGCGCACGAAGCCGACGATGCCGTCCTGCAGGTAGTAGACGACGAACAGCGTGATCACGCCGAAGATCGAGAGCCGCCAGTCGGTCATCGTCTCGAGCTTGAACGACAGCGCGGCCAGCGCGATGCTGCCGGCGACCGGCACCGCCATCGGCTTCACCCCCGCCTTGCCGCGCCGCACCGCGACCGCGGCGCTGACCAGCACCGCCACGGCCAGCGCGATCGAGACATAGCGGAACATCTCGATGTCGTCGAGCAGCTTGGGCAGCAGCACGATGATCGCGGCGCCCAGCAGCGCGCCGACGCGGCTCTTGCGCCCGCCCATGATGATGCCCAGCAGGAACAGCACGGTCAGCTCGAAGTTGTAGGTGTTCGGCGAGATGTACTGCTCGGAGAACGAGTACAGCGCGCCGGCGAGCCCCGCGAAGCCCGCGCTGATCACGAACGCGTAGACCTTGTAGCGGTAGACCGAGACGCCCATGCAATCGGACGCGATGGGGCTCCCTCGGAGCGCCTCGAATGCGCGGCCCAGGTGCGAGCGCAGCACGCGGTGCACGACGATCAGCGAGAGCACCATCAGCAGCGCGACCAGCCAGTAGAACTCGCGCTCGTCGAGCTTGATGCCGAGGAGGCTGGGCTTGGTCAGCTTGATGCCGAGGGGGCCTTCGGTCAGGAAGGTCATCTCGTTGATCAGGATCTGGATGATGGTGCCGAACGCCAGCGTGACCATCGCGAGGTACGGCCCGGAGACGCGCAGCGCCGGCAGCGCGAGCACCGCGCCGAACACCGCGGTGACGCCGATCGAGGCGATCAGCGTCACCAAGAGCGGCGTGCCGAGCTTGGTGACCAGCACGCCGGCGGTGTACGCGCCGATGCCGAACAGGCCGGCGTGGCCCAGCGACACCTGGCCGGTGTAGCCGACGACGATGTCCAGCCCGAACAGCAGGATCGCGTAGATCGCGATCGTCTCGAGCAGGTGCAGGTAGTACGGGTTCTCGACCGCGACGGGGAAGAGCGCCAGCGCGGCGATGCCGACGATGGCCAGCAGCAGATCACGACGGTTCATCGTTCAGACTTTCTTGATCGCGGTCTTGCCGAACAGCCCGGCCGGCCGCACGGCCAGCACGATCAGCAGCAGCACGAGGCCGGGCACGTCCTTGTAGCCGGTGCTGATGTAGAACCCCGTCGTCGTCTCGGCGATGCCGAGGATGATCCCGCCGACGATGATGCCCAGCCCGCTGGTCAGGCCGCCGATGATCGCGACCGCGAACGCCTTCAGGCCCAGTACCGCGCCCATGGTCGCGCCGGTCAGCGTCAGCGGAGCGATCAGCACGCCGGCGAACGCCGCGGTGAGCGACGACAGCGCGTACGAGAACGTGATCACGAGCCCGGTGTTGATGCCCATCAGCTTGGCCGCGTCGCGGTCGTTGAAGGTCGCGACCACCGCCTTGCCGTAGATCGATCGCCGGTTGAACAGCTCGACCGCGAGCATCATCGCGAGCGCGCCCACGACGACGAGGATCTCCATCGGCAGCACGTTCGCGCCCAGCAGCTTGATCGGCGACTCCGGCAGCGGCGACGGGAAGCGCAGGTCGTCGCGGCCCCACACGTTCTCGGCGACGTTCTTGAAGATGATCCCGAGCGCGATCGTCGACATGATCCAGCCGAACTCGCTCTTGATCTTGATCGCCGGGCGCACGCCGATGCGCTCGACCACCGCGCCCTGGAACGCGCCGAACAGGCAGACGATGGGAATCATCAGCCAGTAGTTGACGCCGGCGTTGACCAGCGTGAGGCCGACCAGCGCGCCCAGCATCAGCGCTTCGCCCTGGCCGAAGTTCAGCGTATCGGACGTCGCGAAGGTCAGCTGGTAGCCGAACGCGATGACCGCGTAGATCATCCCGAGCGCGATGCCGCTGTAGATGAGCTGGGTGAGGATCTGCATGTGCCCTCCAACGACAGGCACGTCCATCCTCCGCACGCGCGGCCCGGCCGGGGCGCCGCGCGAAGTCGGAGGAGTCGGATCGTGCGGGGTTACTTCTTCTTCGAGACCGTCAGCGCGCCCTTGGCGTTGACGTCCTTCACGCGCACCTCGGAAGCCTTCTTCTGGTCATCCGGATACGCGTAGATCACGCGCTGGCCCTTCACCTCGCCGAACACCGGGATGTTCGCGGTGATCGCCTCATGGTCGCCCTTGGCGAACGGCTTGTTGTAGGTCGTGACCACGCCTTCGACCGGCGCCTTCAGGTCTTCGAGCGCGGCCTTGATCTTCGGGCCTTCGGTCGAGCCGGCCTGCTTGATCGCCGCGGCGAGCAGGTAGATCGAGTCGTAGCCCTGCGCCGCCGACACCGGCGAGTCGATCCGGCTGTTCTTCGGATTGAA
>DATCSE010000485.1:0-2138 GCA_036568605.1 Burkholderiaceae bacterium
CGAGCCCGAGGCGGCCGCACGCCTGCACCGCGCCGGGCTGCGCCGCCTGGTCGCGCTGCAGATCCGCGACGCGTTGAAGTACCTCGAGAAGAACATCCCGGACCTGCAGCGCATGGCCGTGACCTACATGCCGCTGGGCACATCGGACGAACTGCGTCAGCAGATCGTCGACGTCGCGCTGGACCGTGCGTTCCTCGCCGAGCCGTGGCCCGACGACGCGGCCTCGTTCTCGCGCCGCATCGAGGAAGGCCGCGGCCGGCTCACGCTGATCGCCAACGAGGTCGCGCGCAGCGCCGCGGCGGTGCTGGCCGAGTGGGCGATCGCGCAGCGCAAGCTCAAGGACACGCGGCCGCCGAAGGAGGTGGCCGACGACGTGGCCGCGCAGCTCGCGCGGCTGGTCGGCAAGCGTTTCCTGGTCGAGACGCCGTGGGAGCAGCTCGCGCACCTGCCGCGTTACCTGAAGGCCGTCACGCTGCGGCTGGACAAGCTGCGCGCCGACCCCGCGCGCGATGCGCAGCGCCTCGCCGAGCTGCGGCCGCTGGAGACGCGCTACACGCGCCAGCTCGCCGAGCGGCGCGGCGTGGCGGATCCGAAGCTCGCCGAGTTCCGCTGGCTGCTGGAGGAGCTGCGCGTCAGCCTGTTCGCGCAGGAGCTGCGCACGCCGCAGCCGGTCAGCGTGAAGCGGCTCGAAAAAGCGTGGAGCCAGCTCAGCGCGTGACCGGTTGGCAACGGCCGGGTGACAAGCGCAACGCGCCGCGCCGCGTCGGCACTTGTCTCCGGGATGTCCGGGCCATCTGCGCTACATTGACCGCGGCGCCGCTCGGCGTCGCTCAACCCGGAGGATTCCAACATGCACTACGTCTGGATGGCGATCATCGGCTTCGTCGTCGGCTTGATCGCCCGCGCCATTCTTCCCGGCACGCAAAGCCTGGGCATCATCCTGACCGCGGTGTTGGGCATTGCCGGCGCGTTCGTCGCCGGTTTCATCGGCCAGGCGCTGGGCTGGTACGCGCCGGGGCAGCCGGCCGGCTTCATCGCCTCGGTGATCGGCGCGATCGTGCTGCTGTTCATCGTCTCGAAGCTGAAGGGCTCGTCGAGCTGACCTGCGAAGGTTCCAGCCCGCGACTGCGATGCGCAAGAAGGCCCGACACGAGCAGGACTGGGTCGTGGTGCCCGGCACGCAGGCCGAGATCGAGGCGGTCGCGCGCGAGTGCCGCCGTCTGGTCTCGCGGCGCGCGCTGGTCGCTGCCGGCGTTGCGGTCGTGCCGATCCCGGGTGTCGACTGGGTTACCGATGTCGCGGTGCTGGTCAAGCTGCTGCCCGAGATCAACGAAGCGTTCGGGCTCACGCCCGAGCAGGTCGAGCGGCTCGCGCCGGACCGCCGCGTCGTGGTCTACAAGGCGATCTCGGCGGGCGGCGGGATGGTGGTCGGCAAGCTGATCACGCGCGATCTGGTGATGAAGCTGCTGCGCATGGTCGGCGTGCGCCTGACGACGCAGCAGGCCGCGAAATACGTGCCGATCGCCGGGCAGGCGGTTTCCGCGGTGCTGACCTACTCGTCGCTGCGCTATGTGTGCGAGCAGCACATCGAGCAGTGCGTCGCGATCTCGCGCCAGCTGATGCTGCCGTCGCCCAAGGAAACCGTCGCATCGGCGCACTGAATGCCCGTGTCGCGGGCCGATGCGAAGCGGCTCGGTACAATCGCGGCCGTTCGGGGCGTAGCGCAGCCTGGTAGCGCAACTGCTTTGGGAGCAGTAGGTCGCGAGTTCGAATCCCGCCGCCCCGACCATCTAACCTCTTGATCTGCCTAGCGTTTTTCCTCTTGGCGCGTTGCCTGTTTTTGAAGCAGTTTGGTAACGCGGGCCGATTCTGGTAACGGTGACTTGCCGAATGGGTCGGGATGGGTTGGGTAGCGTGTGTGGAGCTGCATCCGTCGGCCTGTTGGTTGATGACGGACGCTCGACTTGGAGCTGTCCCTCGATCAGGCGCAGCGAGAGGGCGTTCAAGACTGATTGCTGACCGTTCGGCCACGTCTCGCCGACCAATGCCTCTCGTCCATAGCGGACATCGAGCAGATCGCCGGACTGACCCGCGGTTGTTGGGCACTGGTTTCGCGGAATGAGGCTGAGGTATGCGAG
>DATCSE010000486.1:0-19116 GCA_036568605.1 Burkholderiaceae bacterium
GCGCGCAGGAAGGTGTCGTTCTGGAGCGGGGCACTCATCGACCCGATTGTCGCAAAGCCTCACCGCCGGCCTGTGCGGATGAAGGGAAGGTGCCGAGCTCACGTTTGTTGATCGCAGGCGGCATGCGCGCTCCTCGCAACAAGGTCCCGATAGCGCGGGCATCTGCAGCATAGGCCCGCTGCGAGCGCGTCCATCCCGTTACAGCCGCATGCGTCGCACGGCCGGCTCCGGCAACGCCTCGCCGGCAAGCCAGGCACGCACCAGCTCGGCCGGATCGGCTTGCTGCGCGGCCAGCCAGACCAGCTCGGGCGCGGCCACGCGCGTCCCCGCGGCGTGGTCCGGCAATTGCAGCGCCAGTTCGGCGACGAAACGAGCGACCTGGCTGGACCGCACCGGCTGGTCCCGCTGCGGCGTCATGATCCGCAACTGCGCGAGCACGCCGTCGGCGAGGCGCTGCAGCCAAACGCGCGAGCGCTCGTCGTCTGGCGCGCGCGCCGAACGCACGAACACGACACGCTCGAAACCCAGGCTCGCGACCGCATGCTCGTCCAGATCGGCCAGGCCGGCCTTCAACGCCTGCGGCAGGCTCGCGGCCCGGTGCGGCATCACGACGACCAGATCGCGCACGCCGCTCGCCTGCAGCCAACGCGCGAGCGCCGTGAGCTCGCGCGGCTCGGGCCGCAGGAACGCATCGTCCCGGCCGTTCGCATGACGCTTCGTGTCGAACACGACCAGCGCGGTGTCGGCCAAGCCCGGAGACGGCGGCAATGCGGGCGTGGCGACCCAGGTTTGCAAGCCCGGCATGCTGACTCGCAGCGCCTGCGTCACGAGCACGCGCACCACGCCGAAACGCTGCGCCGCGAGGACCCGCTCGAGCACCGCCGACCCGAGTGCACCGCCGGCGCCGGCAACCAGCAGGTTCGCCGGCACGCCATCGGACCCTCGCGCCGGCACCGTGCGAATCTGCGCCTGCAACGCTTGTTTCAAAAGTTCCGCCATGCTGCAACTCGGTCGTCGTGCGCCTCGGGGCACCTCGGTCGCCATCGCGAACAGTGCCGACTTGTGCGATATCCGTTCGATTGGTTACGAACGAAAAGTCAACAATTTTCAGCCAATGTCCCACGTCGCCACATGAGGCGAAGGTTCTTCGTAAACTTCGCCCTGTCCGCGCGGTGGCGGGCGTGTATCGAGAAACGCGAAAGCACAGGCTCAGGGGATCCACCGCAGAAAACGCAGCGCTCGTCGCTGCGTTTTTCTTTGCGGCGTTGAAAACCTTCCGTCGCGCCCCACCTCGGGTTCGGTTGATAGCATTGCGCGCCTTTTCCCGTGGTCGCTTCGGAGGACATCTTCATGCTTCGTACGTTCACGTTGCCGGCTCGCCGCTGCTGGGCCGTCGCGTCCGTCCTGCTGGCCGCCCTCGCCCTCTCGGGCTGCGGCTACAACAACTTCCAGACGCTGGACGAGCAGGTCAAAGCCGCATGGTCCGAGGTGCTGAACCAGTACCAGCGGCGCGCCGACCTGATTCCCAACATCGTCGCGACGGTCAAGGGCGAAGCCAACTTCGAGCAGGAGACGCTGACGAAGGTGATCGAAGCGCGCGCGAAGGCGACGAGCATCCAGGCCACGCCGGAGCTGGTCAACAACCCCGAGGCGTTCGACAAGTTCCAGAAGGCGCAAGGCGAGCTGACCGGCGCGTTGAGCCGGCTGATGGTCGTCGCGGAGCAGTACCCGCAGCTCAAGGCGAATCAGGCGTTCCAGGACCTGCGCGTCACGCTCGAAGGCACCGAGAACCGCATCACCGTCGCGCGCGACCGCTACATTAAGTCGGTGGCCGAGTACAACGTGCTCGCGCGCAGCTTTCCGACCAACCTGACCGCGATGGCCTTCGGCTACAAGGTCAAGCCCAGCTTCACGGTGCAGAACGAGCAGCAGATCTCGACGCCGCCGGCTGTCAGCTTCGACAAGCCGGCGTCGAAGTGATCGCACCGGCATCGCCGCCGCCGTTCCGAGGAGCATGCAGGCCGCGCTGACGACGATGCACCGCGCCGCGGCGATCGTCCGGGCCGCGGCGCTGCTGTTGTTGTGGTTGTCGTGCGCGGCCCTCGCGCCGCCGGCTGCCGCGCAGAACCTCGTGCCGGTGCCGCCGCTCAGCGGCCGCGTGATCGACCAGACCGGCACGCTGACGCCGGCCCAGACCCAGGCGATCACCACGAAGCTCGAGGCGATCGAGCAGCAGCGCGGCTCTCAACTGGTGGTGCTGATCGTGCCGACGACCGCGCCCGAGGACATCGAGTCGTACACGCAGCGCGTCGGCGATGCCTGGAAGCTCGGCCGGCGCGACATCGGCGACGGCCTGCTGATCGTGCTCGCGAAGAACGACCGCGCGGTACGCATCGCGCCGGCCAAGGCGCTCGAAGGTGCGGTGCCCGACGTCGCGGCCGGCCGCATCATCAGCCAGCAGATGCTGCCGGCGTTTCGCCAGGGGGACTATGCCGGCGGCCTGAACGCCGCGATCGACAAGATCGCCCAGCGCATCGCCGGCGAAGGCCTGGCCGAGCCGACGCCGCGCGACAGCGGCCGTGGCGCGCCGCGCGGCATGGGCAGAGGAACCGGCGGCTTCGATTGGCAGGACCTCGCGATCTTCCTGTTCGTCGGCGTGCCCGTCCTCGGCGCGATCCTGACCGGCGTGTTCGGCCGCAAGTTCGGTGCGCTGCTGACCGGCGGCGCCGTCGGCGGCATCGGCTGGTGGCTGACCACGAGCCTGCTGGTCGCCGCGGGCGCAGGGCTGGTCGCGCTGTTCCTGGTCGGCGTGATGGGCATGGGGACGCTGCGCGGCGGTCGCCCCGGGCGCGGCAGCGGACCGGTGATCTGGGGCGGCGGAGGTGGATTCGGTGGCGGCGGCGGATTCGGCGGTGGTGGCGGCGGCTTCAGCTCGGGCGGCGGCGGCGACTTCGGCGGCGGCGGCGCGTCGGGCCGCTGGTGAATCGATGACCCACCCGATCCTGCGCCTGCTGAAGCATCGTCGAGTCGACGAGCGCGACGTGGTGCGGTTGCTCGGCGCCGGCGCGTTGCAGCGCATCCAGCAACGTGTCGCGGCGAGCGAGACATCGCACAGCGGCGAGATCCGCGTCTGCGTCGAGGCCGGACTGCCGTGGAGCTACCTGCGCCGCCGGGCGAGCGCGCGCGAACGGGCCATCGCGATGTTCGGCAAGCTGCGCGTCTGGGACACCGAGCACAACAACGGCGTGCTGATCTACCTGCTGCTGGCCGAGCACGCGATCGAGATCGTCGCCGACCGCGGCGTCAGCCGCCATGTCGAGGCCGGACAGTGGCACGCGATCGCCGCCACGATGAGCGCGGCCTTCGCGGCTGGCCGGTTCGAGGACGGGCTGAACCAGGCCATCGCTGCGGTCGACGCGTTGCTGCGCCGGCACTATCCGCTCGCGCCCGGCGAGACGAATCCGAACGAGCTGCCGGACGTTCCCGACGTGCGCTGAAGCGCCGGATCGGATGCCGTCAGTTCGGATGCGCGTCGGCACTTTCGTCCGACGGCCCCGACCGCACCGCCCACACGACGCCGCCGATCAGCAGCGCAATGCCGACCAGCGTCTGCACCTGCGGGAAGCTGTGGCGCAGCGCATAGGCATAGGTCAGCGCGGCGAGCGTCTCGAAGACGATCAGCTGGCCCGAGAGCGTCGGCGGCAGGCGCTGGCTCGCTTCGTTCCAGCACAAGGTGCCGAGCCAGGAAGCGAACAGGCCGATTGCGAACATCAGCAGCAGGAACTCGGCCGGGCGCGGGCCGAACGGCATCGTGAACACGGGCGGCGACGCTGCTGCGCCCGTTGCGCCGCTCAGCCCGAACCATGCCCACGTCAGGCCGTAGCCGATCAGCGCGAGCGGCAAGGTCGCGAGCCCTTGCGCGGTGGCCCAGCCGCGCGGGCTGCGGTCCGGGTGCGCGCGCAGCCACTCGGCGTTGCGCAGCGGGTACCAGGTCCAGCACGCGACCGCGCAAGCGGCGAGCAGCGCGCCCAGCGCATAGCGCGCGAGGTCGGCGCCCGGATCGCGCCGCAGCTGCTCGAGCTCGACCTGGTTGACGCAGGCGATGCCCAGCGCGATCAACACCAGCGATGGCGCGAGCCGCGACCATGCAAGCGGCGTCTCGACCCGCGCGCCGGGCGCGGCGCGGCGCAGGTTCGCGGTGACTGCGATCACGACCGGCAGCGTCCCGATGATCATCGTCGGCAGCGGCCCGCCCGCGCGCTGGATGCTGCTGGCCAGGAACAGGTAGTAGACGATGTTGCCGACCAGCGCGAGCTTGAGCGCCTCGATCCAGTCGGCGCGGCTCAGCTCCTTCAGCTTCGCGCGGTCGAACCAGGCGAGCGGCAAAGCGATCAGCCCGAACGCGAGGTAGCGGCCGAACGACTGCAGCGCGGCCGGGTACTCGGGCAGCAGCAGCGGGCCGACGAACACCAGGCCCCACATCAGGCCGGCGGCGAGCGCGAACAAAATTCCGGAGACGAGCGGGGCGGCAAACATCGGGCCGCGAGTGTCGCTCAGGCAGCGCGGCGCGGTCTTGTACCCAATTGCTGCTGGTAGCGGCCCGGCGTGACGCCGTAGCGGCGCACGAACGCGCGTGTCAGGTGCGCCTGGTCGGTCAGGCCCGACGCCGCGGCCACCGCGGCGGGCGGCTCACCGGCCGCCAGGCGCTGCTTCGCGTCGAACAGGCGCAGCGCCATCAGCATCTGCTGCGGCGTCACGTGGTGCGCGCGCTTGAACTCGCGCAGGAAGTGGAACGGGCTCAACCCGGCAACGCCGGCCAGCGTCTCCAGCGTCTGCGCGTCACCGAGGTTCGCCCGCATGAACTCGAGCACCGGCGCGAAACGCGGCAACCCCGCGGCAGGCAGCGAGCGGCCGACCCGCGCCGCCGGGCGCAGTGCCTCGACCAGCAGCACGAGCGTGCTGTCGAACGCGAGCGCGTCGCCGGAGTCCCACAACGCCTGCAGCAGCCGGCCGACGCGGCGCGCGCGCCCCGCGTCATGGGCGACCGCCTCGGCGAACCACCAGCCGCGCTCGCCGCTGACCGCCTCCAGCACGTCGGCATCGAGGTACACCATGCGGTAGCGCCAGCCTTGCGCGGTTTCGGCACGGCCGGTGTGCAGCTCGTCGGGGTTCATCAGCACCAGCGAGTCCGAAGGCGCCAGGTGGTCCGCGCCGCGGTAGCGGAAGCGCTCGACACCCGATTCGATCGCGCCCAGGCCGTACGCGTCGTGCGTGTGCGGCTCGAACGCGTGCCGAACGATGTGCGCCTGGTACAGCTCGACACCGGCGCGGTGCGCCGGCCGCTTGAAAGCGGCGCGATCGGCCGCATGGTCGAAATACTGAGGCACACCGTTCATCGTCGGGCCATCATCGCATGTCGCGCACGCGGCAAGGCGCCGTAACATTCGATGCAGCCGTCGCGCCGGCGTTGCATCGCGACCCACGACAAGACAGAGGAGAGCGAACCGCCATGACCGCCACCGACCTGATCCTCGCGCGCTTCGCCGGCCTGAGCCCGACGCTGCAGCAGGCCGCGAAATTCGCGCTCGACCATCCGAACGAGGTGGTGGTCGGCTCGATGCGCACGCTCGCGCAGCGCGCCGGCGCGCAGCCGGCGAGCTTCGTGCGGCTGGCGCAGGCGCTGGGCCTGCCCGGTTGGCCTGCGCTGAAGCAGGCGTTTGCCGCGGAGCTGGGGCTGGACACCCAAGGCTACGGCCAGCGCGCGAAGAAGCTCGCCGGCCGCGGCCGCGACAGCGCACTGCTCGGCGAGCTGTTCGCCGTACAGCGCCGCAACCTCGATGCGACCGAGGCACACTGCGCCGCGTCGTTGCGGGGCGCGGCCAAGATCCTGCGGCGTGCCGGCGCGGTGCACGTGGCCGGCTTCCGTGCGTGCTTCGCGATTGCATCGTCGCTGGTCTACGGCTACAGGCTGTTCCGCCCCTCGGTGCACCTGGTCGACGGGCTGGGCGGCGCGTTGGAGATGCAGCTGCGCAGCGTGCAGCCGCGCGACGCCGTCGTCGTGATCAGCTTCGCACCGTACTCGCGCGAAGCGCTGATCGTGGCGCAGGCCGCGCACAGCGCCGGTGCACAGCTGGTTGCGCTGGCCGACAGCAGCGCCGCGCCGATCGCGCTGGGCGCCGACGCCGTGATCCCGTTCGCGGTCGCGAGCCCGTCGTTCTTCCCCTCGGTCGCGGCCGGGATCGCGGCCGCCGAGGCGCTGCTCGAGGTGCTGGTCGCCGAAGCCGGCGGCGACGTCGCCGAGCGCATCGCGCGCAGCGAGCAGCAGCTGTTCGAATCCGGTGCCTACCTGCAGCCGCAGCCGGCCAGGCGTCGGCACGGCTGACCCGGATTCCGAAACGATCGTTGCAAACCCTCCTTGACGCGGCCCATTTGTTGCTTAGTATGAGATGGGCGCAACAAATGTTGCACCTGCTGCCGTCATTTCGTCTCATACCGCCTCGAGGTTTGCCATGCGCCGTGCCCCCTTCCCCTCCGTCCTTCTCTGGCTGGCCGTCGCGTCCGCCGTCGCCGTGCCAGCGCGTGCCGAACCCGGCGCGGTCCTGAAGAAGATCAAGGACGCGGGCGAGATCACGCTGGGCTACCGCGAAAGCTCGATCCCGTTCTCGTACCTGGACGACAAGGCCCAGCCGGTCGGCTATTCGATCGAGCTGTGCGGCCGGGTCGTCGACGCGATCAAGGCCGAGCTGAAGATGCCGAACCTGAAGGTGAACCGCCAGGCGGTGACCTCGCAGAACCGCATCCCGCTGGTGGCCAACGGCACGGTGCAGCTCGAGTGCGGCTCGACCGTCAACAACGTCGAGCGCCAGGCCCAGGTGTCGTTCAGCGTCACGAGCTTCATCGTCGCGACCCGTTTCGTCGCGAAGAAGAGCGCCGGCTACAAGACGGTCGAGGACCTGAAGGGCAAGACGGTCGCGTGCACGTCCGGCACCAACACGCTGAAGCGGGTGCGCGAGCTGAACGAGGCGCGCGGTCTCGGCATGACCATCCTGAACGGCAAGGACCATGCCGAATCGATGCTGCTGGTCACGAGCGGCCGCGCCGAGGCCTTCTTCGAGGACGACATCCTGCTGACCGGCATGGTCGCCGCGTCGGCCGACCCGAACGGCTACGCGCTCAGCACCGACGGTTACAGCGTCGACCCGTACGCGCTGATGTTCCCGAAGGACGACCCCGAGTTCAAGCGCGTCGTCGACAGCACGCTGACCTCGCTGTACAAGAGCGGCGAGATCATGAAGATCTACGAACGCTGGTTCATGAAGCCGATCCCGCCGAAGAACATCACGCTGAACTTCCCGCTGGGCGCGCAGCTGCAGCGGGCGTTCGCGAAGCCGACCGATACGCCGAACCCCGGAGACTACAAGTGAGCCGCATCATCCATCGGCAGCTCGCGAACGTGCCGCCGCGGGCAGTCGCGGCGCAGGGCATGCACATCATCGATGCCGACGGCAAGCGTTACCTCGACGCCTGCGGCGGCGCCGCCGTCTCCAGCCTGGGCCATGCGCATCCCGACGTGCTGGCTGCGATGCACAAGCAGATCGACCAGCTCGCCTACGCCCACACCAGCTTCTTCACGTCGGACGTGTCCGAGGCGCTGGCCGAGCACCTCGTCGCGCATGCGCCGCAGGGGCTGGACCAGGTCTATTTCGTTTCCGGCGGTTCCGAGGCGATCGAAGCGGCGCTGAAGCTCGCGCGCCAGTACTTCGTCGAGATCGGCCAGGAGCAGCGCACCCACTTCGTCGCGCGGCGCCAGAGCTACCACGGCAACACGCTGGGCGCGCTCGCGGTCGGCGGCAACGAGTGGCGCCGCCGCCAGTTCGCGCCGCTGCTGATCGACGTGAGCCACGTCGCGCCGTGCTACGAGTATCGCCACCGCATCCCGACCGAAACCGAGGACGACTACACCCACCGGCTGCTGACCGAGCTGGACGCGACCTTCCAGCGCGTCGGCCCGGACAAGGTGATCGCGTTCGTGGCCGAGACCGTCGTCGGCGCGACCGCCGGCGCCGTCCCGCCGACCCGCGGCTACCTGCAGGGCGTGCGCGCGCTGTGCGACCGCTACGGCATCCTCTACATCGCCGACGAAGTGATGTGCGGCATGGGGCGCACCGGCAGCTTGCACGCCGTCGAACAGGAAGGCGTCGTCCCGGACCTGATGACGCTCGCCAAAGGGCTGGGCGGCGGCTACCAGCCGATCGGCGCGGTGCTCGCAGCGGGCAAGCTGGTCGATGCGATGCGCCGCGGCAGCGGGTTGTTCCAGCACGGCCACACCTACATCGGCCACCCGACGGCTGCGGCCGCCGCGCTCGCGGTGCAACAAGTGATTCAGCGCGACGAGCTGCTCGCGAACGTGCGCGAGCGCGGCGCGCAGCTCAAGCGCGCGCTGGGCGAGCGGCTGGGTGCGCATCCGCATGTGGGCGACATCCGCGGCCGCGGGCTGTTCATCGGCGTCGAGCTGGTCGAGGACCGCGGCACGAAGCAGCCCTTCGACCCGCGCCACAAGCTGAACGCGCGCATCAAGGCGCAGGCGATGGCGGCCGGCCTGCTGGTCTACCCGATGGGCGGCACGATAGACGGCCAGCGCGGCGACCACGTGCTGCTCGCGCCGCCATTCATCGTCGACGCCGACCAGGTCGAGCAGATCGCCGACCTGCTGACGCTGGCGATCGATCGTGCGGTTGGCAGCGTTCAGGCCGCGGCGGCCACACGATGACCGCCGACCGCCTGCCCCCCCTGCCGCCGGAGCGCTGGAGCGAGGCGCAACGCGCCGAGGCCGAGGCGGTGATCCGCGGGCCGCGCGGCGCGCTGATCGCGCCGTTCGTGCCGCTGTTGCGCAGCCCCGAGCTGATGGGCCACGCGCAGCGCATGGGCGAGTACCTGCGCTACCGCAGCGCGATCGGGCTGCGGCTGTCGGAGCTCGCGATCCTGCTGACCGCGCACGCCTGGTCGCAACCGGTCGAGTGGGCGATTCACGCGCCGATCGCGCAGCGCGAGGGCATCGCGCCCGAGACGATCGCGGCGATCGAGAACGGCCGGCGCCCGGCGACGCTGGCCGACGACGAAGCGGTGGTCTACGACTTCTGCATCGAGCTGCACCGCGACAAGGCGATCAGCGACACGACCTGGGCGCGCGCGGTCGAACGCTTCGGCGAGCAGGGCACGGTCGACCTGATCGGGATCAACGGCTACTACACGCTGCTCGCGATGGTGATGAACGCGGCGCGCACGCCGTTGCCCTCACCCTGACCCTCTCCCGCAAGCGGGAGAGGGAACCCGTCTCGCCCCCTCTCCCGCTTGCGGGAGAGGGCTGGGGTGAGGGTGGTCGGTCAGCCCCAGCTGCCCCCCAGCGCCCGGATCAACCCCACCGTCGCCTGGTACTGCGCCGCGCGCACTTGCAGCGCCTGCCGCCGGTTCGCGAGCTCGCTGCGCCGTGCATCGAGCACCTCGAGCTGGCTGACGTAGCCATTGCGGTAGCGCGTGCTCGACAGCACGCTCGCGCGACTCGAGGCGTCCACCGCCTGCGCCTGCACGTTCGCCTGGTCGGCCAGCAGGCGCAACGCGGAGAGCTGGTCCTCGACGTCCTTGAACGCGACCAGCACCTGCTCGCGGTAGCTCGCGGCCGCGGCATCCCACTGTGCGTTCGCGTTCTGCACGCCGGCGGCGCGCCGTCCGCCGTCGAACACCGGCAGCGACAGCAGCGCGCCGACGCCCCACGAGCGCGCCGACCACTTGAACAGATCACCGAGGTCGCTGGACGCGAAGCCGCCGTTCGCGGTCAGCGACAGATCCGGGAACCACGCCGCCTGCGCGACGCCGACGCGCTGCTGCGCCGCCAGCATCGAGCTCTGCGCGGCGGCGACGTCGGGGCGGCGCGTCAGCAGCGTGCTGGGCACGCCGGGCGGCACGATGGGCACCGCGCCGGTCCATTCACCGTCAGCTGCGCCGGCCAGGCTGAACTGCGAGGCCGGCTCGCCCAGCAGCACCGCGAGCGCATGCTCGGCCTGGGCACGGCTGCGGTCCAGCGCGAGCGCCTGTGCCTCGGTGGATGCGACCTCGGCCTTCACGCGCGCGAGGTCGAGCTCGGCGACATCGCCGGCCTGGTAGCGACGCTCGGTCAGGCGCAGCGTGTCGCGATACGCCTCGACGGTCTGCCGCACCAGCGCACGTTCGGCATCCAGTGCGCGCAGCGTGAAGTAGGTCTGCGCGGCATCCGACTGCACCAGCAGCCGCGTGCTCTGCAGCAGCGCTTCGCTGGCCTGCGCGTCGAGCGCGGCGGCCCGGCTCGCCTTGGCGAGGCGGCCGAACACGTCGGCCTCCCACGCGACGTTCGCGCCGGCGCTGAACAGGTTGCCCGGCGTCGGATCGCCCGGCGCGTTGTTCAGGTTGCCGCGCGATGCGCCGGCGCTGACGCCGACCTGCGGCATCCGGTCCGCATTCGCGGAACGCAGCAGCGCACGCGCCTGCGTCAGCCGCGCCGCGGCGAGCTGCACGCTGGTGCTGTTGCGGTCGGCGCGTGCGACCAGGTCGTCGAGCACCGGGTCGCCGAACGCCTTCCACCAGTCGCCGCGCGCCTGCGCCTCGGCGGGCTTCGCCTGAGTCCAGCGGCCGTCCAGCTCCTTGTAGACGGCCGGCGCCGCCGGTGCCGCCTGCGGCTCGACGGTCTTCAGGTCGGCGCAGCCCGCGAGCACCAGGGCCGCGACCAGCGGCAGGGCTCGCGGCATCCAGCGCCGCAATGTCGATGATCGTGTTGTTGTCGTCTTCATGATGTCTTCATTCCTTCGAGTCGACCGCGTCGCCGCTCACTCGTCATGGCCGCGCGGCGCGGCCGGCTGCGGCTGGATCGCGACCGTGCCGCCCGCCCCGTGGCCCGGGCTGCCGGTACCGCCGAACGCTTCGTCCGCACTGGGCACATGTCCGTGCAGGCGCAGCGGCTTGTTGCCGGTCAGGCGGCGCAGCAGCACGTAGAACACCGGCGTCAGGAACAGGCCGAATGCGGTCACGCCTATCATTCCGGAGAACACCGCCACGCCCATCGCGCGCCGCATCTCGGAGCCGGCACCGGTCGCCAGCACCAGCGGCAACACGCCCATCACGAATGCCATCGAGGTCATCAGGATCGGGCGCAGCCGCAGCCGGCTGGCCTCGATCGCCGCCTGCAACGGCGTTCGGCCGGCGAACTCCAGCTCGCGTGCGAACTCGACGATCAGGATCGCGTTCTTCGCACTGAGCCCCACCAGCACGATCAGGCCGATCTGCGTGAACACGTTGTTGTCGCCATCCGAGATCCACACGCCGGTCATCGCGGCGAGCAGGCCCATCGGCACGATCAGCAGGATCGCCAGCGGCAGCGTCAGGCTCTCGTACTGCGCGGCCAGCACCAGGAACACGAGCAGGATCGCGATCGGGAAGATCAGCACCGCCGAGTTGCCGGCCAGGATCTCCTGGTAGGTCAGTTCGGTCCACTCGTAGCTGATGCCGGGCGGCAGCGTCTCCGCGGCGATGCGCTTGATCGCATCCTGCGCCTCGCCGGACGAGTAGCCCGGCGCCGGCCCGCCGTTGATGTCGGCCGAGAGGAAGCCGTTGTAGCGCATCGCCCGCTCGGGGCCGAAGGTCGGCGTGACCTTCATCAGCGCCGACAGCGGCACCATCTCGCCGGTCGTCGACCGCACCTTCAGCGCCCCGATGTCCTCGGCGCGCGCGCGGTACGCGGCGTCGGCCTGCACGCGCACCGAATAGGTCCGCCCGAACTTGTTGAAGTCGTTCGTGTAGAGGCTGCCGAGGTAGATCTGCATCGTGCTGAACACGTCCGTGATCGGCACGCCGAGCTGGCGCGCCTTCGTGCGGTCGATGTCGGCATAGAGCTGCGGCACGTTGACCCGGAAGCTCGAGAACATGCCGGTCAGCTCGGGCGCCTGGTACGCCTTGGCCATGAACGCCTTCAGCGCCTGGTCCATCGCCGCATAACCCAGCGACGCGCGGTCCTCGATCTGCAGCTTGAAGCCGCCGGTCGTGCCCAGGCCCTGCACCGGCGGGGGCGGGAACATGATGATGAACGCGTCCTGGATCTGGCTGAACTGCTTGTTCAGGTTCTGCGCGATCGCGCCGGCCGAGAGCTCGGGGCTCTTGCGCTCGTCGAACGGCTTCAGCGGCGTGAACACGATGCCCGAGTTGGAGCTGTTCGTGAAGCCGTTGATCGACAGGCCCGGGAACGACACCGCGTGCTCGACGCCGGGCGTCTTCATCGCGATCGCGTCCATGCGGCGGATCACATCCTCGGTGCGGTCCAGCGTCGCGCCGTCGGGCAGCTGCGCGAAGCCGATCAGGTACTGCTTGTCCTGCGCCGGCACGAAGCCGTGCGGCACCGACCTGAACAGGCCCACCGTCACCGCGGCCAGCGCGACATAGACGATCAGCATGATGGTCTTGCGCGAGATCGCCCGCGTCACGCCGCCGCTGTAGCGGTCGCCGGCGCGCTTGAACGCGCGGTTGAAGACGCGGAAGAACGGCCCGAGCAGCCAGTCCATGCCGCGCATCAGCCAGTCCTTGGGCGCGTCGTGGCCCTTCAGCAGCAGCGCGGCCAGCGCCGGCGACAAGGTCAGCGAGTTGATCGCCGAGATCACCGTCGACATCGCGATCGTCAGCGCGAACTGGCGGTAGAACTGCCCGGTCAGCCCGCTGATGAACGCGAGCGGCACGAACACCGCGACCAGCACCAGCGCGATCGCGATGATCGGGCCCGAGACCTCGCGCATCGCGCGGTAGGTCGCATCGCGCGGACTCAAGCCCGACTCGATGTTGCGCTCGACGTTTTCCACGACGACGATCGCATCGTCGACCACGATACCGATCGCGAGCACCAGCCCGAACAGGCTCAGCGCGTTGATCGAGAAGCCGAACATGTACATCACGCCGAACGTGCCGACCACCGCGACCGGCACCGCGAGCAGCGGGATGATGGACGCGCGCCAGGTCTGCAGGAACAGGATCACCACGAGCACGACCAGCGCGATCGCCTCGAGCAGCGTGTGCACCACCGATTCGATCGACGCACGCACGAACTGCGTCGGGTCGTAGACGATCTCGTAGCTCACGCCCTCGGGCATGTTCTGCTTGATCTCCTCCATCGTCGCGCGCACGCCGTTGCTGATCGCGATCGCGTTGGAGCCCGGCGCGGCGAAGATCGGCACCGCGACCGCTTCCTTGCTGTCGAGCAGCGAGCGCAGCGAGTAGGTCGCCGCGCCGAGCTCGATGCGGGCGATGTCGCGCAGGCGCGTCACCGCGCCGTCAGCGCTGGTCTTCACGACGATGTCGCCGAATTCTTCTTCGTTCTGCAGCCGGCCCTGCGCGTTGACCGAGAGCTGCACGTCGATGCCCTGCAGCCCCGGCGACGAGCCGACCACGCCGGCGGCGGCCTGCACGTTCTGCTCGCGGATCGCCTGCACCACGTCGCTCGCCGACAGGCCGCGGTTCGCGACCTTCTGCGGATCGAGCCAGACGCGCATCGAGTAGTCGCCCGAGCCGAACAGCTGCACGTCGCCGACGCCGGGCACGCGCGCGAGGCGGTCCTTGACGTTGAGCACCGCGTAGTTGCGCAGGTAGGTCATGTCGTAGCGGCCGTTCGGCGAAAGCAGGTGCACCACCATCGTCAGGTCGACCGAGCTCTTGACCGTCGTGACGCCCAGTGCGCGCACTTCCTCGGGCAGCCGCGCCTCGGCCTGCGCGACGCGGTTCTGCACCAGCTGCTGCGCCTTGTCGGGGTCGGTGCCGAGCTTGAACGTGACGGTCAAGGTCATCAGGCCGTCGGTCGTCGCCTGGCTGCTCATGTAGAGCATGCCTTCGACGCCGTTGATCTGCTCCTCGATCGGCGTGGCGACCGTTTCGGCGATGACCTTCGGGTTCGCGCCGGGGTAGTTCGCGCGCACGACGATGGACGGCGGCACGACTTCCGGGTATTCCGAGATCGGCAGGCCGCGCACCGCGATCAGGCCGCCGAGAAAGATCAGCAGCGAGAGCACGCCGGCAAAGATCGGCCGGTCAATGAAAAATTTCGAGAGATTCATACGAGCTCCATCGGGTCCTCCGCGGACCCGTTCGGGCTGGGGTATCGACGCCCCCGCGCCCTTCGAGTCCGAAGGGCGCACGAGCATTGGCGAATGGGATCAGGACTGCTTCGGGGTGGCGGCGGCCTGTTCGGCCTTCGCGGCATCCATCGGCACGACCTGCGGGGCGACGACCGCGCCGGGGCGCACGCGCTGCAGGCCGTTGACGACGATGCGCTCGTTCGGCTTCAGCCCCGACTGCACGATGCGCAGCCCGTTGACGTTGGCACCCAGCGTGACCTCGCGGTAGGTCGCCTTGTTGTCGGCGCCGACGACCATCACGAACTTCTTGTTCTGGTCGGTGCCGACCGCGCGCTCGGTGATCAGCAGCGCGTTGCTGTTCTTCGGCTGGCCCATGCGCAGCCGCGCGAACTGGCCCGGCATCAACGCCCCGTCCTTGTTGTCGAACACCGCGCGCACGCGCACCGTTCCGCTTTTCGCGTCGACCTGGTTGTCGACCAGCTGCAGCTTGCCGTCGACCGGCTTGTCGATCACGACGCCGCTGGCGTCGGCGGCGGGCGCGCCGGTCCACATCTGCACCGGGATGCGCTCGAGCTGCGCACGGGCGCTGGCGCCCGGCGGCAGGTCGCGCAGCGCGCGCGTGACGATCTGCTCGTCGGCATCGAAGCTCGCGTAGATCGGGTTCACCGAGACCAGCGTCGTCAGCACCGGCGCGCCGGGGCCGGCGGCCACCAGGTTGCCGACCGTGATCTCGAGCTTGCCGACGCGGCCCGCCACCGGCGCCCGCACCTCGGTGTAGCCCAGGTTCAGCTTTGCGCTCTGCAGCGCGGCCTGCGCGGCGCGCAGGTTCGCGTCGGCCTCGCGCAGCGCGTTGTTGCGCTCGTCGTACTCGCGCTGGGCGATCGCCTTCTCGTCGAGCAGGCGTTGCGAGCGATCGAACTCGCTCTTCGAATAGGCCTGGCGCGCCTGTGCCGCGACGACCTGCGCGGTCGCGCGGTCGACTTCGGCCGCATACGGTGCCGGGTCTATCGTGATCAGCAGGTCACCCTTGTTGACCAGCGCGCCCTCGCGGAAGTGCACCGACTGCACGCTGCCCGCGACTCGCGAACGCACATCGACCCGCTCGACCGCCTCGAGGCGGCCGGAGAACTCGTCCCAGGTCGAGACATCGCTCGCGACGACGGCCGCCACCGAGACCGGCATCGCCGGCGGCGCGGCCGGCGGCGTCGAGGCGCCGGCCGGCGCGCTGCGCAGCGTGAACACCGCGGTGGCGATGGCGGCGAGCGCGGTCAGCGTGGTGCCGGCGACCCACAGCGGGCGCCGGTTGCGAGGGGAGGAGGTGTTGTTGTTCGACGGCATGGTGGTGATTCCTGCGTGGATTTCTGAAGCTGGATCGAAACGAGACAAAAAAGAGCCCTCTTGCGCTGCGTGCACGCGCGCAAAAGTGGCCGGGAAACAGGAGCGGATCGCGGGTGACGACCGAGCGGACCGGCAGTCAACCCCGGTCAAACCCCGTAGGGTCTGCGCTCGGGAAGGAGCGGACTAACCGCAATGGCAGCAGCAGCGCGAAGGCGGGATCATGGGCAACCTCCGAAGGCTTGAAGAACGTGGATCTGGGGCGGGCTATCGAGTGAGCGATCACGGAACCAAACTGTCATCACCTGGTCAATTAATTACGTAGTGATCGCTACGACATATGGCACAATGTATCGAGCCTGACAGGGTTCGTCAAGTATTTTCTTTAATGACCGCTATGAAAAAGACGACGGAGACCAGCGTGGCCGCTGCCTGTGGCGTCCCCCCGAAGCCGCGCGGCCGGCCGCTGTCGTTCGACCGCGACGCGGCGCTCGAGAACGCGATGCACGTGTTCTGGGAGCGCGGCTACGAGGCGGCGTCGATCAGCGACCTGACGGCGGCGATGGGCATCACCCCGCCCAGCCTGTACACAGCGTTCGGCGACAAGGAAAAGCTGTTCCTCGAAGCGATCGAGCGCTACGCGCTGGGCCCCGGCAGCGCCGGCCCGCGGGCGCTGGCCGAGGAGCCGACCGCGCGCGGCGCCATCGAGCGGTGGCTGCTCGAAGCCGCCGACGAGCTGACCCGCCCCTGCCACCCGAGAGGCTGCATGGTCGTGATGGCGACAACCAATTGCTCGGTCGCCGCCGAGCGCGTGCAGACGGCGCTCGCCAAGCGCCGCGCGGCCGCGATGGCCACCGTCAAGGCGCGCATCCAGAACGGCATCGAGCAAGGCGAGCTGCCGGCCGATACCGACGCGAAGGCGCTCGCGAACTTCTACTCGACCGTCTACCAGGGCATGTCGATGCAGGCCAAGGACGGTGCGTCGCGCGCCAGCCTGATCGCGACCGCCGAGGCCGCGATGCGCGCATGGCCGGCCGCGCCCGCGGCAGGCTCCGGCGCCGCGAAACGCCGTGTTGCAGCGGCGGCTGCAGTTCGCTGATCGGTTCATTCCAGAATTTTCCGGCCGGCATGCGCGGCCGCGATCACACGTTCCCGCAGACTTCTTGCCTGATCCTGCAAAGATGCAGAGCCTGCGCCGCACGGCTCATGCCCCTTTGCGGCGCACGATCCATGCGTCGACCATGCGCTCGAGCACGCCGAGCGGCACCGTGCCCTCGCTGAGCACCAGATCATGGAAATCACGCGGCGAGAATTTGTCGCGCAGCGCTGCCTGCGCGCGCTCGCGCAGTGCCTGGATCTTCAACGAGCCGATCTTGTAGCCCAGCGCCTGCGCCGGGAGCGCCATGTAGCGCTCGGTCGCGTTGCGGGCATCCGATTCGGTCGACCCTTCGGTCTCCATCATGTAGGCGATGGTCTGCTCGCGTGTCCAACCCTTCGCGTGCAACCCGGTGTCGGTGACCAGGCGCACCGCCCGCATCAACTCGAGCTTCAGATGGCCGAGGTACTGGTTCGGGTCGTCGTACAGCCCGAGCTCGCGGCCCAGCGTCTCCGCGTACAGCGCCCAGCCTTCGCCGAACGCGGTGCTCCAGCCGTAGCGGCGGAAGTCGGGCAGCCCGAGCTCCTGCTGGATCGACATCTGGAAGTGATGCCCCGGCTGCCCCTCGTGCAGCAGCAGCGACGAGGTCTGCGCACTGTTGACCCGGCGCGGGTCGTCCACCCACACGAAGAAGGTGCCGGGCCGCGAGCCATCGGGCGAGGCCGCGTTGTAGTAGCTGCCGCCGGAAGCGACCTGCAGCTCCGGCACCGGACGGATCAGCAGCGGCCGCTTCGGCGTGCGGCCGAACCACTGCGCGAGCTGCGGCGCGATACGCTGGTTCAACGCGGTGTACGCGTCCACCACCTCCTGCGACGTGCGGTACGGCCGGAACTGCGGGGCCTGTGCATGCCAGCGCAAAAACTCGGTGAGGCTGCCGTCGAACTTCATCGCCGCCTGCACCTTCGCGATCTCGCCGCGGATGCGGGCAACCTCGCGCAACCCCAGCGCGTGGATCTCGTCGGGGCTCAGGTCGGTCGTCGTGTGCAGGCGCACGAGATACGCGTAGTAGGCCGCCCCGTTGGGCAGCGCCCAGGCGCCCGAACTGGTGCGGCAGGCCCCGAGATACTCGTGCTGCAGGAAGCCCAGCAGCTCGGCCATCGCCGGCTGCACCTGCTCGGCGAACACGCGCCGGTATGCCTTGGCAAGGCGCGTGCGCTCGGCCGGTGCAAAGCTTGCCGGCATGATCTTCAACGCCGCCGAGAAGTCGGACTTGTCGAAGTCCGGCTCCCCCAGCTTCGTGAAGGTCGGCAGCGCGCTCTCGATCAGCGCGCGCGGCACCGTGTAGCCGCGCTTCACGCCCTCGCGCATGTTCGCGATCGCCTGGCGGTTCCAGTCCGGCAGGCGCTGCAGCCGCTGCAGGTAGTGGTCGTAGTCGGCCGGCGTCTTCAACGGCTGCAGCTGCTCGCCGCTGCCCAGCGTGGCCAGCAGCAGCGGCACGCCGCCGTAGTGGTCGATCGGCATCAGGTGCGCCGGGAACGCGTCGCCGTCGAGCGCGAGCTGCACCTCGCCGGCCAGCAGCTCGCGCGTGAGCCGGTCGCTGTCGGAGAGCGCGGCGGGGTCGACAGCCGCGAGCTCGCGCTTCACGCGTTCGTTCAGCGCGCGGGCGCGCGCGACTTCGGCCGGCGCGATCGTCACGGTCAGCCGGCCCTCGTAACGCGGATCGGCGAGCAAGGCGGAGGCATTCAGCGGATCGAGCTCCATCTTGTCGGCGAAATAGCGCGACGCGATGTCGGCGAGCGCGGCCTTCGGCGGCTCGGCGGCCGACGCGGCGACGGTCGCCAGCGCGCAGATCAGCGCGCTGCCCATCAGGACCCATGTCGGAAACGTCAGCAGGAAGCGTCGGCTTGTCGTCATCGCGGACCTCGAAATAGCAAGCAGAGTTGGCGGGATAGTCCTGCAAACTTTAGGCGCCAATGAGGGCGATTCTTGTCCTGTATCGCGTGCTCGCGGCAGTACGATGCAGGCCATGTCCAGACCCGCCTCGCGCCTCTTCGCTGCGCTCGAGCTGCTGCAGTCGCGGCGCCGCGTGACCGGCCCCGAGCTGGCCGAGGCGCTGCAGGTCGATCGGCGCACGGTACGCCGTTATGTCGCCGCGCTCGCCGAAATGGGCATCCCGTTCGCGACCGAGCGCGGCCGCGACGGCGCCTACCAGCTGACCAGCGGGTTCAAGCTGCCACCGATGATGTTCACCGACGACGAGGCGCTCGCGCTCGCGATGGGGTTGGTGGCGACGCGCCAGATGGGTGTGGCGAATTCAGCGCCGGCAATCGCCAGCGCGCTCGCAAAACTAGAGCGCGTGATGCCGGAGGCGCTGAAGCAGCGCGTGCGGGCCATCACCGAAACCGTGCGGCTGGACCTGCGGCGCACGGACACGCCGGCCGACGGCCAGATGCTCGCGGTGCTCAGTGCGGCGGCGCAACGCCAGCAGCGCGTGCAGATCGTCTACCGCGCGCCGCAGCAGCAGGTCACGCAGCGCGAGCTCGATCC
>DATCSE010000487.1:0-2729 GCA_036568605.1 Burkholderiaceae bacterium
GCGCAGCAGCGGGTCGCTCTGGGTCTCGGCCAGGAGGATGCCGTCGGTCATCAGCTTGACGCTGGCCCCGCGGGCCAGCCGGTCCTGGAAGCGCACCTTGAAGCCGACCACCTCGCCCAGCGGCGTGTTCAGCTCGGCCGCGATGCGCTTCGCGACGCTCGCCGCGGCGATGCGCCGGGGCTGCGTGTGCCCGATCAGCTTGCCGCCGTTGGCGGCGCCGCGGCCGAGCTCGAGCATGATCTTCGGCAGCTGCGTGGTCTTGCCCGAGCCGGTCTCGCCGCAGACGATCACGACCTGGTGCGCCTGCACCGCGCGCGCGATCTCGTCGCGCCGCGCCGAGACGGGCAGCGATTCGGGGTAGGTGATGGGCGGCAGCGGCGGCGGCGCGGGATGCGGCGCGCTCGCGCCGGCGCTGCGCGGGCGGCGCGGTTCAGGGTGGGCCATGGAGGGCGGGATTATCCGCGCACCACCCCCGAAGTCCGGAGTCTGCCGGGCTTCCCCTAGTTGTGGCGGGTTTGGGGCCGGGATGACAGTCAGGCGACAGCTTCGGTCGGACCGGGTTTACCACTCGAAGGAGGTCCCCATGTCGAAGACGATCGCCTCCCCAGTCGCCAGCACGAGGCGACGTTTCCTGCGCCGGGCGGCCGTCGCCGCCGGCACCACGACGGCGCTGGCCGCGCCGATGGTCTCGCGGGCGCAGACCGCGAGCTTCCGCTTCCAGAGCACATGGCCCGCGAAGGACATCTTCCACGAGTACGCCAACGACTTCGCGAAGAAGGTCAACGAGATGGCGGGCAACCGCATGAAGATCGAGGTGCTGCCATCGGGCGCGGTGGTGCCGGCGTTCCAGCTGCTCGAAGCGGTCAACAAGGGCACGCTGGATGGCGGCCACGGCGTCGTCGCCTACCACTACGGCAAGAACTCCGCGCTCGCGCTGTGGGGGTCCGGCCCCGGTTACGGCATGGACCCGAACATGCTGCTGTCCTGGCACTACTACGGCGGCGGCGAGGCGCTTCTCGAGGAGATCTACAAGGCCATCAACATGGACGTCGTGTCGTACCTGTACGGCCCGATGCCGACCCAGCCGTACGGCTGGTTCAAGAAGCCGGTGGCCAAGCTCGAGGACATGAAAGGCATCAAGTTCCGCACCGTCGGCCTCGCGGTCGACCTCTACACGGAGCAAGGCGCCGCGGTGAATCCGCTGCCGGGCAGCGAGATCGTGCCGGCGCTGGACCGCGGCCTGATCGATGCCGCCGAGTTCAACAACGCCAGCTCCGATCGCGTGCTGGGCTTCGCCGACGTCGCGAAGAACTGCATGCTGCAGAGCTTCCATCAGAGCACCGAGCAGTTCGAGATCCTGTTCAACAAGGGCAAGTACAACGCACTCGCGACCGAGCTGAAGAAGATCATCGACTACGCCGTGCAGGCGGCCTCCGCCGACATGAGCTGGAAGGCGATAGACCGCAACTCCAAGGACTACATCGAGCTGAAGAAGTCCGGCGTCAGCTTCTACAAGACGCCCGATGCGATCCTGCGCAACCAGCTCGAGTCGTGGGACAAGGTGATCGCGAAGAAATCATCCGAGAACCCGCTGTTCAAGAAGGTGCTGGAGAGCCAGAAGGCGTTCGCGCAGCGCGCCGGCGCCTGGCAGAACGACTACCTGATCGACTTCAAGATGGCCTACCACCACTACTTCTCGAGGAAGTGAGCGGCACGTGAGCCTGCCGGGCCCGCGGGTCCTGTCGTTCCTGCACTCGGTCGATCGCTTCAGCACCTGGGTCGGCAAGGCCGCGGCGTGGCTGATCGTCGCGCTGATGCTGGTCGTCTGCGCCGAGGTCTTCAAGCGCTACGCGCTGAACGCGCCGACCGCGTGGATCTACGACGCGAACAACATGATGTACGGCACGCTGTTCATGCTGGCCGGCGCCTACACGCTCGCGCACGACGGACATGTGCGCGGCGACTTCCTCTACGGCAGCATGAAGCCGCGCACCCAGGCCTGGCTGGACCTGGTGCTGTACGTGGCCTTCTTCCTGCCCGGCATCGCCGCGCTGACCTGGTCGGGCTGGTCGTACTTCAACGATTCGCTGGCGATGCGCGAGCAGACCTTCAACGCGACGCCGCTGCCGCTGTACCCGTTCAAGTTCGTGATCCCGCTGGCCGGCGCGATCGTGCTGCTGCAGGGCATTGCCGAGATCGTGCGCTGCGTGATCTGCGTGCGCACCGGCGAGTGGACGCCGCGCCTGCAGGACGCGCAGGAGATGGACGTGGTCGAGCAGCAGCTCGCGAAGAGCGAGCATGTCGACGACGCAGCGCGCCGCGCGGCCATCGAGAAGGCGCATGAGATCGACGAGGCGGCGCGCCAGCGCGGCGCGGGCGGCAAGGAAGGGACATGAGCCAACCGGCACTTGGTTTGACGATGCTGGGCCTGATCGTCGTCGCGATCATGCTGGGCTTCCCGACCGCATTCACGCTGATGGGGCTGGGCATGCTGTTCGGCTTCGTCGCGTTCTACGACCCCGCGGTGCACTGGGTGGACAACCACATCTTCGACCTGATGGTGCAGCGTGCCTTCGGCGCGATGACCAACGAGACGCTGCTGTCGATCCCGCTGTTCGTGCTGATGGGCTACGTGATGGAACGCGGCGCGCTGGTCGACAAGATGTTCCACAGCGTGCAGCTAGCGTTCCGCCGCGTGCCGGGCTCGCTCGCGGTGACCACGCTGATCG
>DATCSE010000488.1:0-20165 GCA_036568605.1 Burkholderiaceae bacterium
GGACAGCAGCGGCGGGTGCGTCACGATGCTCTTCAGCTCGGGCCGCGGCTCGCGCAGCCGTGCCAGGTCCGGCCGTGGGCGTTGCAGCGCGGCCGTCGCCGCGAACGCGCTCTCGAACGCCTGCGCTGCCCCCAGCAGCGCCGCATCGCCGCGCAGCCGGCCGATCATCTGCAGCCCGAACGGCATGCCGTGCTCGTCGCGGCCGCAGGGCAGCGCGAGCGCCGGGTTGGTCGCGAGCGTCACGACGTAGGTCAGGCCCAGCCAGTGGTAGTAGTTGCGCATCGTCTGGCCGTCGACCTGCTGCGCGTACAGCTCGGTCCAGGGGAACGGCGAGACCGGTGTGGTCGGCGCGAGGATGAGGTCATGGCGTTCGAACGCCGACGCGAAGCGGCGCGCGATGCGCGTCTGCTCCAGATGCGCCCAGGCGCGGTCGGCCAGCGTGATCGTCGCGGCCATCGCGACGTTCGCACGCACGTTGGGGCCGAGGGTCTCCGGCGCATTGCGGTAGGTGTCGGCATACGCCGCGAGGAAGGCTTCGGCGCGCAGGATGTCGAACGCGCGGTCGGCCTCGGGCAGCTGCAGCTCGAGCGGCTCGCAGCTCGCGACCCACGGGCGGATCGCGTCGATGCGTTCGCGGAAGACGCGGCGGATCTCCGGGTCGACGATGCAGACGCCGAAGTCCTCCGTGTAGGCGATGCGCAGGGTCGACAGGTCGACCTCCGGCAGCGGCCAGAACGCCGCCGGATCGGCCGCATGCGACAGCGGGTCGCGCGCATCGAAGCCGACGCTCGCGGCCATCAGCAGCGCCGTGTCGGCGACGCTGCGCCCCATCGGCCCGAGCACCGAGATCACCGACCAGCCGAGCGGCCGCGCATCGTTCGCGACCAGCCCCGGCGAAGGCCGCATACCGACGACACCGCACAGCGCGGCCGGGATGCGCAGCGAGCCGCCGGTGTCCGAACCGGTGCAGATCGGCAGCATGTCGACCGCGAGCGCCGCCGCCGAGCCGCCCGACGAGCCGCCGGCGTTCAGCGCCGGATCGAACGGGTTGCCGGTCGCGCCCCACACCGGGTTGCGCGTGTTCGCACCGGCGCCCATGTCCGGCACGTTGGTCTTCGCGGTGACGATCGCGCCGGCGGCGCGCAACCGCGCGACCAGCCCGTTGTCGGCCGCCGGCACGTGGCCGCGCAGGCCGACGTTGCCGTGGGTCGTCAGCAGGCCCGCGGTGTCCTGCAGGTCCTTCACGCCCAGCGGCAGTCCGTGCAGCGGGCGCAGCGGCGCGGCGCGCATCACGTCGGCCTCGGCGGCACGGGCCGCGGCGCGGGCGCGTTCGAAATCGGTCGCCGCGATCGCGTTGACTGCCGGGTTCAGCGCCTCGATCCGCGCGATGCAGGCGTCCATCAACTCGACTGGCGAGACCTGCTTGCTGCCGATCAGGCGGCGCAGTTCGACGGCGGAACGTTCAGGCAGGCTGGAATCGGTCGACGACATGATTCGCTCGGCTCATTCGTACGGGATGTTGGCCTTGTGCACGTAGGCACGCAACAGCGGGAGCTCCTTGGCGACGCGCGCGTCGAAGGCCGAACCGGGTTGCGGGTTGACCTCGAGACCGGCCTTCTCGAGGTCCGCGCGCACGGCCGGATCGGTCAGCGTGTCGGCCAGCGCCTTCGCGAGCTTCTGCTGCGTCGCCGCAGGCACGCCGCGCGGCGCGACGATCGTGACCCACGAGAACATCTCGTAGTCGGGGAAGCCGGCTTCGGCGACGGTCGGCACCTGCGGCAGCAGCACCGAGCGCTTCGCCGCGGTGACCGCGAGCGCCTTGACCTTGCCGGCCTGCATCATCGGGATCGCGGCGATGCTGGTGTCCATGCTGAGCTGCACCTGGCCGCCGATCAGGTCGGTCATTGCCGGCGCGCTGCCCTTGTACGGCACATGCAGCAGGTCGATGCCGGCTACCACCTTCAGCATCTCGCCGGCCAGGTGCGAGGTCGTGCCATTGCCGAACGAGCCGTAGGCGATCTTGCCCGGCTTGGTCTTGGCCAGCGCGATCAGCTCTTTCAGGTTGTTCGCCGGCAGCGCGGGGTTCGCGAGCAGCACCAAGGTCGAGCCGCCGATCATGCCGATCGACTCGAAGCTCTTCTGCGGGTCGTACGGCAGCTTGGGCTTGAGCGCGGGGTTGACCGTGAAGGTCGTGTTCGAGCTGATCAGCAGCGTGTGACCATCGGCCGGGGCCTGCGCGACCGCGGTTGCGGCGATCACGGTGCCGGCGCCGGCGCGGTTGTCGACCACGACGGTCTGGCCGAGGCGCTGGCCCATGCCCTTGGCGAGGATGCGCCCGACGGTGTCGGTCGCGCCGCCCGGCGGGAACGGCACGACCAGCGTGATCGGCTTGTCGGGGAACGCCGCCCACGCGGGCAGCGCGGACGCCAGTGCCGCCACGGCGAGCAGCAGGCCGCGGCGCAGGGTCATCGCCATCATCATCGGGTGCTCCTTGGTATCGAACGACAAAAAGGCTCAGCGCAGGCGCTGCGGTGCGAACGCCTGCGCGGTGACATGCTGCCGGGCCAGCTCGTCGGGCAACGGCTCGTCGCACAGCAGCGCCGCGGCCAGCGCCGATGCACCGGCGGCGCTCTGGATGCCGTAGCCGCCCTGTGCGGCGAGCCAGAAGAAATCCGGGCCATGGTCGTCGAAGCCGATCACCGGCTCGCCGTCGGCGACGAACGAGCGCAGCCCGGCCCAGGTGCTCGCGGGGCGGCGGATCGAGAACGTCGTGACCGCCTCGATGCGGTGGATGCCCATCGCGATGTCGATCTCCTCGGGCTGCACGTCGTGCGGCACGGTCGCGTCGGCATTCGCCGGCGAGCCGAGCAGCCGCCGGGCGTCGGGCTTGAAGTAGTAGCTCTCGTCGACACCGACCACCGCGGGCCATCCCGAGACGTCCAGGCCCGCCGGCGCGTCGAAGGTGAACGCGCTGCGCCGGCGCGGCACCAGGCCCACCGGCGCGGCACCGAACAGCACGGCGACATCGTCGGCCCACGCGCCCGCCGCGTTGACGATGGTGCGTGCGCGCACCGCCTCGCCGTCTTCCAGGCGCAAGGTCCAGCGCTCGTTGTGGCGCTGCGCGCGCACGACATGCGCACCGGTGCGCAGCTCGCCGCCCAGCGCCCGCAGGCCGCGCAGATAACCCTGGTGCAGCGCGTGGACGTCGATGTCCTGCGCATCGGGATCGAGCAGTGCGCCGTGCACCCGCTCGGGTCGCAGGCACGGCACGCGCGCCAGCGTCGCCGCGGCGTCGAGTTCGGCGAGGCGCGGGCAGCTTGGAGCCAACTCGGCGCGGGTCTCGGCGAGCAGTGCCTGCTGGTCAGGCTCCGCCAGATACAGCGCGCCGCGCGGCGCCAGCAGCGGCACGTCGGCGAACGCGCTGGGCGGCGCTTCGTAGAACGCCCGGCTCGCGCGCGTCAGCGCCCGCACGCCGGGCGGGCCGTAGCTCTCCATGAACATCGCGGCCGAGCGGCCGGTCGAGTGGAAGCCGGGCTGCGACTCGCGCTCGAGCAGCAGCACGCTGCGCCGGCCGGCGAGCCGCCAGGCGAGCGATGCACCGGCGATGCCGGCGCCGATGATGGCGATGTCGAATTCTCTCATCCGAGAATTCTCGCATGCGAGAATCGTGCCCGAAAGCATAGCCGCAATGCCCGCCCGCCCATCGAGAAGCAACCCCTCCCGCTCGCGCCGGCCGGCCGCCGCGGCGACCGACCGCGTGCGCATGGGCCAACGGCTGCGTGCGATCCGCCAGGCACACCGGTTGACCTTGAAGGCGCTGTCCGGGCGCTCCGGCGTCGCGCTGTCGACCCTGTCGAAGATGGAGCTCGGCCAGATCTCGGTGAGCTACGAGAAGTTCGGCGCGGTCGCGCGGGCGCTCGAGGTCGACATCGCGGCGCTGTTCGACGCACGCGCCGACGCGCCGCCCGCCGCCGGCCCGACCGCAGTGCGCTCGACGCTGGCGGCGGCACCGCGCTACGACGCCGAGCATTACCAACTGCGCATGCTCGCCACCGACTACCCGGCCAAGCGCATGACGCCGGTGCACTGCGTGATCACGGCTCGCGAGCTGGCGCAGTTCGGCGACTACATACGCCATGGCGGCCAGGAGTTCGTGGTCGTGCTCGCCGGGCGCGTGCGCATCCGCTTCGAGACCGGCGAGGTGATCGACCTCGCACGCCATGAGTCGGCCTACTTCGACAGCGGCGTCGGGCACGTCTACCTGTCGACGGGGCGTGGCGACGCGCAGGTGCTGGTGGTGATGGCGGAGCGTTGAAATTCACCACCGTTCGCGCTGAGCTTGTCGAAGCGCCGAGCACCGCAGGGCTTCGACAGGCTCTGCCCGAACGGACTTCGGGACAGTGCAGCGACCTCATCCGCGCAGCGTGTGCTCGAAGAACGCGATCGTGCGTTGCCAGGCCTGCTTCGCGGCATCGGCGTCGTAGCGCGGCGTCGTGTCGTTGTTGAAGCCGTGCTGGGTGCCCGAGTAAGTGAACGCCTCGTAGCGCACGCGTGCGGTTTTCAGCGCGGTCTCGTAGGCGGGCCAGCTGGCGTTGATGCGCGGGTCGTTTTCGGCGAAGAACAGCAGCAGCTGGGCCTTGATCAGCGGCACCGCCTCCAGCGGCGGCGCGATGCCGTAGAACGGCACCGCGGCGGCCAGTTCAGGCACGCGCGTCGCGAGCAGGTTGCACATGCCGCCGCCCCAGCAGAAGCCGACGGCGCCGAGCTTGCCGCTCGCGCCTTGCACGCCGCGCAGCCAGCCCGCGGCGGCGACGAAGTCCTCCAGCGTCTTCGCCTCGTCCAGCTTCGCGAACAGCTCGCGCGCCTTGTCCTCGTCGCCGGGATAGCCGCCGAGCGGCGTCAGCGCATCGGGCGCGAATGCGATGAAGTCGGCGAGTGCGAGGCGGCGCGTGATGTCCTCGATGTGCGGGTTCAGCCCGCGGTTCTCATGCACGACCAGCACGGCGGGCAGCGAGCCCATGCTCTTCGGGTTCGCCGGCCGCACCAGGTAGCCGCGCACCTTGGCATAGCCGCGCGGCGACTCGAACTCGACGCGCTCGCCGTTGATCCGCGCATCGTTGGGGGCGATCTGCTGGGCCTGCGCGAACTTCGGGCTCAGCGATTCGAGCAGCGCCGCAGCCGTGACGCCGCCGACCGCGAAGCGCGCCGCACCGTCGAGGAAACCGCGCCGGTCGATCAGGCCGTGCACGTATTGGTCGAACAGGCTCAGCACTTCGGGGGCGAAGGCACGGGCGGTCAGACGGGGCTTGGGATCGGTGGCCATGCGAGTCCTTCTGGGCGGTGTCGATGTTCGGGGTCGGCAAAGCGGTGCAACCTCGTTGTAGCCGAAGCGCGCGCGGGTTCGTGTGTACGGAAGCGACGCCGTTGTAACCACCGGCTCCAAAACAGCGCCGTCGTCATGGTCCCGCGTGCTTGGCCGTTGCGGTCGTCGCGCCGGTCGGCTGGGCTTGGCCGTGCGGACCGTCACGCGCGCGCGGTGAACCCCTCCGTCGCGGCGGATAAGCCCGCGCGATCGCTCGCTTTTCACGGTAGGCTACGCCGCAGGCAAACCTACCGAGGCATGTGCGCCGCCGATCCCGCCGATGGATGTTGCCGCATGGTTGCGTGAACTCGGCCTCGAAGATTACGTCGAGCCGTTCCGGGACAACGATGTCGATGCCGACACGCTGGGCCGGCTGACGGAGCGCGATCTCGTCGACATCGGGGTGAAGTCGATCGGCCACAGGCGCAGGCTGCTGGCGGCGATCACGCGGCTGGGCGAATCACCGCGGCCGGCGACCGCAGCGTCCGCGGAGCCGGGGCTGGCGAGCCCATCGCCGGCGCAGGCCGAGCAGCGTCAGATGACCGTGCTGTACTGCCAACTGGTCGACGCGGCGGAGGGCGGGTCCGACCCGGAAACACTGCGCGACACGATTCGGGGCTTCCACCAAACCTGCACCGCGCTGGTGGCCGAATACGACGGCCACGTCGCCAACTTCTATGGCGACTGCATGCTCGCGTACTTTGGCTGGCCCCGGGCGCACGAAGACGACGCCGAACGAGCGGTGCGCGCCGGGCTGGCGCTCGTCGATCGGATCAGGACCCGGTTGCACGACGGGTCGGGTGAGCCGATCCACGCCCGCGTCGGCATCTCCACCGGGACCGTGGTGGTCGGCGACTTGATCCGTGAAGGCCCGGCGCAGCGGCAATCGGCCGTCGGTTTGGCGCCCAACGTGGGCGCGAGGGTGCTGGACCTGGCCGGCACCGGGCGGGTCGTGGTGGACGAGCTCACCTGTCGCCTGCTCGGGCCGGGCTTCGCGGTGCATCCGCTGGGACGGCATGCGCTGAAAGGCGTCGACCAGCCGATGGCCGCCTACGAGATCCGTGGCGAGCCGGCGCTGGACAGCGGGTTCGAATCGCGCGGCCAGCAGGCGCTCGCGACGATGGTCGGCCGCGATCAGGAGCTGGCGCTGCTGCTGCAGCGCTGGGCGCAGGTCTGCAGCGGCGAAGGCACGGCGGTGCTGCTGGTGGGCGAGGCAGGCATCGGCAAGTCCCGCATCGCGCGGGCGCTGCTGGACGCCTGCGCGACCCAGCCGCACTGGCCGCTGCGCTGGCAGTGCTCGCCCTACCACACGGGCAGCGCGTTGTGGCCGGTGATCCAGCGCCTGGCGCACGAAGCGGGCATGCTGGCGCAGGACACCACCGACACGGCGCTGGACAAACTCGAGGCGCTGGCGCTCGCGAACCGGCAGGCGTTGGCCGACGAAGCCGCAGCGCTGTACGCCAAGCTGCTAGGCCTCGATGGCAGCCAGCGCTACGGGCCGCTGGAGATGACGCCGCAGATGCTGCGCGAGCGCACGCTGGAGCTGATGGCCGAGCAGCTGTTCGACCTCGCGTCGCAGCGCCCGCTGCTGCTGGTGGTGGAGGACGCGCACTGGATAGACCCGACCACGCTGGAGCTGATCGAACGCTGCCTCGAGCAGATCGAGCACAGGCGCATGCTGATCCTGATCACCAGCCGGCCCGACAACCAGCCGGTGCTGGCGGCCCATGCCAGCGTGACGCGACTGTCGTTGAACCGGCTGGGGCGCGCCAGCGTGGAATCCATCGCGGCGCGTCTGGCCGGCAGCCACTTGCAGGCGCCGACGCTGGCCACGATCGTGGCCCAGGCCGACGGAGTGCCGCTGTTCGTCGAGGAGCTGACCAAGGCGGTGCTGGAGACCGGCGAGGCGGCGGTGCCCGCGTCGTTGCAAGGTTCGCTGATGGCGCGGCTCGACCGCATCCCCGAAGTCAAGGAGATCGCGCAGATCGCCGCGTGCATCGGGCGCGAATTCGACCAGGCGCTGCTGCTGCAGATCGCCGAGCGACCCGACGCGGTCGCCCCGGCGCTGGAACAGCTGGTCGCGGCGGAGTTGATCTTCCGCCGCGGCGGGCGCGTGAATCCCCGATTCGTCTTCAAGCATGCGCTGCTGCAGGAGGCCGCCTACGACAGCCTGCTTCGGCGCAGGCGACAGGCGCTTCATGCGCGCATCCTGCAGGCGCTGGAGGAGCCGGGGCAGACGCCGCATGAAATCCTGGCCCATCACGCGGAGCGCGCCGGCCGGATCGACCAGGCCATCGCCTGCTGGGGCCGCGCCGGCGACGCCGCGCTGGCCAAGTCGGCGTATGCGGAGGCCGCCGACGATCTGCAGCGCGCGATCCGCCTCATCGCCGATCAGACCGATGGCGTGGACCGGCGCGGCCGCGAACTGGAGCTGCAGGCGCAACTGGGGCTGTGCCACATGGGATTTCACGGCTCCGGCTCGGAACTGACGCAGCGCGCGTACAGCCGCGCGCACGCGTTGCTCGACGCCGAGCCGGGCACGGGACGGCGCCTGCGCCAGCGCGTGCACTACGGTTTGTGGGCCAGCCGCTTCGATCGCAGCGATCTGAACGCCGCCCTGCAACTCGCCACCGCCGCGCTGGCCGCCGAGAAGGCAGATGGCACCGCCGAATCGGTGCAGTTCGCGCATCGGCTGCTGGCCACGTCACTGGCACTGCGGGGCGATTTCGACCGCGCGCAGGATCATTTCGACTGCGCGATGGCGCTGACGGATTCCGCGCGGCGCAGCGAGCTGAGCGCCCAGTTCGGCTTCGATCCGGCGATCGCGACGCTGTACTACTACGCCTGGGCCAGCGCGATCCAAGGTCACGTGAAGCGGAGCGACGAGCTCGCGGCCCGCACGGAGAGCCTCTGCGACGGACAGCCCCAGGTCTTCACACGGACGCATGCGCACCTGCTGCTCGCGCTGCGCGCGGCCAGCCTGCGCGACGAGGCCGCCGTCGCGCGTCATGCCGAGGCGCTGGCCGACCTCGGCGCCCGGCACGGCGTCTCGCGGTATGACGGTTATGTCGACGTCCTGGGAAACTGGGACGCCATCGTGCGGGAACCGACCGATCGTGTCGTCTCGATCTATCGCCGCGGCATCGACAGGCTCGACACGCTGGCGACCCGGGTCTGGGTTCCGTTCTTCATGGGGCGGCTCGCGACCGGGCTGGCCGCTGCGGGGCGTCAGGACGAAGCGCTCGCAACGGTGGACCTCGCGCTGGCCCAATGCGAACAAGCGCCGCAAGGCTGGTGTGACGCCGAGCTGTGGCGCGTGCGCGCAACGCTGCAGCGCGACCGGGACGAAGCCGTGCGCTGCCTGGAGCGGGCTCTGACGCTCGCCCGCATGCGCGGCGCGAAGCTGTGGGAGTTGCGCGCAGCCGTGAGCCTGGCCCGGCTGTGGATGGACGACGCGGCCGACGCGCGGGCCGCGGACTTGCTGCGCCCGATCTGCAGGGAGTTCGAGGGACCGAACACGCGCGACATGGTCGAGGCCCGTGCGCTGCTCGAACAGCTGGATGGGCGTGCATCGCCCGAAGCGGCGCGGTCCGCGTCGCCGATGCCGAACTCGCCGGCCGCTACTGGTAAACCATAGATCGGCAATTGGTCGACCACTTTAAACTGGTTGACCAATTGATCCGATCCATGGCTGAAACCCTCGTCTCGCCCGCCCTGGTCGTCGACCCGCCAGCCGACCGCTCCTACCAGAAGTTGGCGACCCAGATTGCCGACCTGATCACCAGCGGCGAGCTCGAAGTTGGCGCACGCCTTCCCTCTGAGCGCTCACTAGCGGAAAGATTTGACGTCAGCCGCACGCTGGTGCGGGAGGCGATCATCGTGCTGGAGATCCAGGGCCTGGTCGAGGTGCGAGGCGGTTCGGGCCTTTACGTGGCGGCGCAGGCCAACGCGGCCAGCCGGTCGACCACTTTCACGCCGCCGGCCGGCCCCGGCCCGTTCGAGCTGCTGCGGGCGCGTTGCCTGATCGAGTCCGAGGTCGCGGCGGTGGCCGCCGAAACCCGCCAGGACGGCGACCTCGACCGCCTGGTCGCCGCGCTCGCCGCGATGCGCGAACACCTGCACGACAAGGCCGCGAACGAGGCCGCGGATCGGCTGTTCCACCTGCGCATTGCCGAGGCCACCGGCAACTCGGTGCTGCAGCAGATGGTCACCGCGCTGTGGGACCACACGAAGGCCCCGATCTGGTCGCAGCTCGAGTCTCACTTCCACACGCCGGCGCTGCGCCAGGCCTCGCAGGACGATCACCAGCGCATCTTCACCGCGCTGCTCGACCGCGACGCGGCCGGCGCACGCGCCGCGATGCGCGCGCACATCGAGCGCGTGATCGTCGAGTTCGCGCAGGCGTGGCGCTGATCGAGCCGCTCCCAACCCGTTCGGGCTGAACCTGTCGAAGCCTTGCCGGCGCACCTCCACGACGCTTCGACCAGCTCAGCGCGACGGACCTGGACCTACACCGCGACCCTCATGAAGATCACGAGCGCCAAAGTCATCGTCTGCTGCCCCGGCCGCAACTTCGTCACGCTGAAGATCGAGACCGACCAGGGCCTCACCGGCCTCGGCGACGCCACGCTGAACGGCCGCGAACTCGCGGTCGCCGCGTACCTGACCGAGCATGTGATCCCGTGCCTGATCGGCCGGGATGCACACCAGATCGAGGACATCTGGCAGTACCTCTACAAGGGCGCGTACTGGCGCCGCGGGCCGGTGACGATGAGCGCGATCGCCGCAGTCGACACGGCGCTGTGGGACCTGAAGGCCAAGGCCGCGAACCTGCCGCTGTACCAGCTGCTCGGCGGCAAGAGCCGCACCGGCGTGCTGGTCTACGGCCACGCGAACGGCCGCGACATCGAACAGACGGTCGACGAGGTGCTGCGCTACAAGGAGCAGGGCTACCAAGCGATCCGCGCGCAGAGCGGCGTGCCGGGGCTCGAGAAGGTCTACGGCGTCGGCCGCGGCACGATGTTCTACGAGCCGGCCGATGCCGACCTGCCGAGCGAGCACGACTGGTCCACGACCAAATACCTGAACCACACGCCGAAGCTGTTCGACGCGGTGCGCAGCGCGGTCGGCCCCGACATCCACCTGCTGCACGACGTGCACCACCGCCTCACGCCGATCGAGGCCGGCCGCCTCGGCAAGGCGCTCGAGCCGTTCAACCTGTTCTGGATGGAGGACGCGACGCCGGCCGAGAACCCGGAGGCGTTCCGATGGATCCGCCAGCACACGACGACGCCGCTCGCGGTCGGCGAGATCTTCAACACGATCTGGGACTGCAAGGACCTGATCGAGAACCAGCTGATCGACTACATCCGCACGACCGTCGTGCATGCCGGCGGCATCACGCACCTGCGGCGCATCGCCGACCTCGCGTCGCTGTACCAGGTGCGCACCGGCTGCCACGGCGCGACCGACCTCTCGCCGGTGTGCATGGGCGCGGCGCTGCACTTCGACCTGTGGGTGCCGAACTTCGGCATCCAGGAGTACATGCGCCACACCGACGAGACCGATGCGGTGTTCCCGCATGCCTACACGTTCGCCGACGGGATGCTGTATCCCGGGGACGTGCCCGGCCACGGCGTCGAGATCGACGAGGCGCTGGCCGCGAAGTACCCGTACCAGCGCGCGTACCTGCCGGTGAACCGGCTGCAGCACGACGGGACGTTGTGGAGTTGGTGAGCGAGGACCGGCGATGACGACAGCGATGACCCCGGCCGCACTGCCGCGGCTGAACGCGACGACCGCGCCTGCGGCGCCGTACGACCGTACGCGACTCGAGCACGGCATCGTGCACCTGGGCGTCGGCGCGTTTCAGCGCGCCCACATGGCGCAGGCGACCGATGCGGCGATCGCCGCCGACGCCGACCTGCGTTGGGGCATCGTCGGCGTCTCGCTGCGCAGCGCCGAGACACACGATGCACTCGCGCCGCAGGACGGGCTGTACACGCTCGCGATCCGCGACGCCGACGAACGCGGCACACCGCGCGAGCGGCTGCAGGTGATCCATTGCCTGTGCGAGCTGCTGGTCGCGCCCGACGGGCCGCGCGCGGTGCACGAGCGCATCGCCGCGGCGGCGACCCGCATCGTCAGCCTGACCGTCACCGAGAAGGGCTACCTGGCCACCGAGCACGGCAGCACGCTGGACACGCTGGCCCGCGGCCTCGCGCTGCGCCGCCAGCACGGGGAAGCGGGGGTCACGCTGCTGTCGCTGGACAACCTGCCGGGCAACGGCCAGGTGCTGCGCGAGCGGCTGCTTGCGCATGTGCGTGGGCACGATCCTGCACTCGCCGACTGGATCGAATCGCACTGCAGCTTCCCGTGCTCGATGGTGGACCGCATCGTCCCGCGCACGACCGATGCCGACCGCGAACGCATCTCGGCGCACCTCGGACTGGTCGATGCGTGGCCGGTGGTCGGCGAGCCGTTCTTCGATTGGGTCATCGAGGATGACTTCGCGGCCGGCCGCCCCGCCTGGCAGCACGGGGGCGCGCGTTTCGTCGCCGACGCGAAGCCGTTCGAGACGCTGAAGCTGCGCATGGTCAACGGCAGCCACTCGGCGCTCGCGTACCTGGGCGCGATGGCCGGCTGGCGCACCGTCGACGTCGCGATCGCGCAACCGGCGCTGCGCGCCTACCTCGACGCGCTGCTGCGCGACGAGATCGCGACCACGTTGCCGGCGCTGCCCGGGCTCGACATCGCCGACTACCGCATCCGGTTGCTGCAACGTTATGCGAACCCCGCGCTGCAGCACCGCACCGCGCAGATCGCGATGGACGGCTCGCAGAAGCTGCCGCAGCGGCTGCTGAACACCGTGCGCGAGCGGCTCGCGGCGGGCCAGCCGATCGCGCGCCTCGGACTCGCGGTGGCCGCGTGGATCCACTACCTGCGCGGCCGCGACGAAACCGGCCAGGCCCATGAGATCGCCGACCCGCTCGCGCCGCAACTCGCGCTGGCACTGCGCGAGGCCGAGGCCGCCCCCGATCCCGCCGCGGCGTTCCTCGCGGCGCCGGCACTGGCACCGGTGTTCGGCACCGACCTCGCCCACGACCCGCGGTTCGCGCGCGCCGTCTCGCAGGCGCTGGGCTCGCTGCGCGCGCACGGCGTGCAGGCGACGCTCGCCGCGTGGGCCTGACCCGGCTCGCCGCACGCGTCCTCGCAGGCCTTCAACTCGTCACTGCCATGGTCCAACCCGTCGCCGCCGACAGCATCCCCTGCCCCGCCGAGCGCCTGATCGAATGGGGCACGGCCTGCCTGAGCGCCGTCGGGGTCGGACCCGCCGATGCTCGGCTGGTCGCCGGGAGCCTCGTCCAGACCAACCTCTGGGGCATCGATTCGCACGGCATCGCGCGGCTCACGCACTACCTGAACCGCATCGTGCACGGTTCGATCAAGGCCGCGCCGAACATCGTGGTCACGTCCAGCGGACCGTGCACCGCGCGGGTCGCCGGCGACCAGGGGCTGGGCATCGTCGTCGCGCACCGGGCGATGGAGGTCGCGATGGTGAAGGCGCGCGCCAACGGCATCGGCGCCGTCGGCGTCGCCGATTCGTCGCACTGCGGCGCGATCGGGCTGTACGCGCGCAGCGCGGCACGCGCCGGGCTGATCGGCATCGCGTTCACGCACTCCGACAAGATCGCCGCCCCGCATGGCGGGCATCAGCCGTTCCTCGGCACGAATCCGATCGCGATGGCGTTCCCGCGCGAGGGCAGCGAGCCCGTGTGCTTGGACATGGCGACGACGCCGATCCCGTGGAACCGCGTGATGAACGCTAGGCGCGAGGGCCATGAACTCCCGCCAGACGTGGCCGTCGATGCGAGCGGCGCCCCGACCACCGACGCGCATGCCGCCGCCGCGCTGCGCCCGCTCGGCGGCCTCGAATACGGGCACAAGGGCTACGGGCTCGCGCTGGTGGTCGAGCTGCTGTGCGGCCCGCTGAACGGCAATCTCTGGGGCCCGCAGATCGGCCCGATGTACGCCGAGCTCGCCCGCCCGCGTCGGATCGGCGCGTTCTTCATCGCGATCGATCCGGCGCGCTTTGCCGGTGGCGCGACGTTTGCCGCATCGGTCGAGCAGATCGCCCGCGCGCTGGCCGCCCAGCCGGGGCAGGTGCTGATGCCCGGAGACCCCGAGCTTGCCGAAGAGCGCCGCCGCCGCGCCGACGGCATTCCGATCGAGCCGGGGCTGCGCGACGAGATGCGCGCGTGGAGCGAGCGACTGAAGGTGCCGCCGCCGCTGTGAAGGCGGCAGCGCCGCGTCGGATTCCTGCATCAAATCCTGCGATTGCAGGATTTCCGGCGTGCCGGCAATCTGCCGGAAGAAAAATCCTGCAATCGCAGGAATCGGTTGCCGAACCGACCCGTGACGGTCCTGCGCACCATCCGGCACCTCGTGGTGCCGGAGATGCTCGCTCGCGTCGCGCCGCACTGAGGCGCGATGCGCCGATAGGCGTCAGCTCAGCGCTGGATCAGATGCGGCAGCCAGAGCGACAAGGTCGGCCAGTACGTCACGACGACCAGGAACCCGATCATCGTCAGCAGCCACGGCGCGACCGCGACGGTCAGCTCGGTGATGCCCATCTTCGTGATGCCCGACGCGACGTACAGGTTCAGGCCCACCGGGGGATGGCACAGCCCGACCTCCATGTTGACCGCCATCAGGATGCCGAAGTGCACCGGGTCCACGCCCAGCTTGACCGCAACCGGGAACAGGATGGGTGCCATGATCAGCACGATCGCCGCCGGGTCCATGAAGTTGCCGGCCGCGAGCAGGATCACGTTGACCAGCAGCAGGAACACCACGAGCCCGAAGCCCTGGCTGGTCATCCACGCGGCCATCGCCTGCGGGATCTGCTCGGAGGTCATCAGGAAGCTGAACAGCACCGCGTTGGTCACGATGTACAGCAGCATCGAGCTCATCGCCGCCGCGCTCTTCAGCGACTTGGGCACGTCCTTGAGCTTCAGGTCCTTGTAGACGAAGACCGAGATGAAGAACGCGTAGACCGCGGCCATCGCGGCCGCCTCGGTGGGCGTGAAGATGCCGCTGTAGATGCCGCCGATCACGACGACGATCAGAAGCAGGCCCCACACGCTCTCGCGGAACGCGCGCCAGCGCTCGCCCCAGGTGGCTCGCGGCATGCGCGGGTAGTCGAACTTCTTTGCGCGGAACCAGGTCGTGAGCCCGAGCAGCACCGACAGCGTCAGCCCCGGCACGATGCCGGCGAGGAACAGCTGCCCGACCGAGGCCGAGCCGACCGCCTCGCCATGCGGCCCGGTCGCGTTCATGCCGGCGGTCGCGATCGAGTACATCACCAGGTTGATCGACGGCGGGAACAGGATGCCCAGCGCGCCCGAGGTCGCGATCACGCCGGCGCCGAAGCGTTTCGGGTAGCCCTGCTTGACCATCGCCGGCAGCATGATGGAGCCGACCGCGACGACGGTCGCGACCGACGAGCCCGAGATCGCCGCGAACAGCGCGCACGCCATCACGCCGGCCAGGCCCATGCCGCCGTACCAGTGGCCGATCATCGACGTGCAGAAGTTGATCATCCGCCGAGCGACGCCGCCGTGCGTCAGGAAGTTGCCGGCCAGGATGAAGAACGGGATCGCCATGATCTCGAACTTCTCGATGCCGGTGAACAGCTTCAGTGCGACCGACTCGATCGGCACCTGCGTCATCGTGAACAGGAAGGTCAGCACCGTCAGGCCGAGCGAGATGCTGATCGGCATGCCGGTCAGCATCAGCACCAGCAGCAGCACGAAGATGATGATCGTGTTCACCGGCGCTCCTCCCCTTGCGCCGCGGCCGCCGTCGGGCCGTGCGCGATGATCTCGGTCTCGTCGAGCTCGTCCACGCCTTCCACGTGGCCGTGGTCATGGTGCGGCAGCTCGCCGCGCCGCACGAAGCGCCAGAACACCTGCAGGAAGCGGAAGCACATCAGGTACGAGCCCAGCGGCACGCACGAGTAGGCGATCCAGGTCGGAATCTCGAGGTCGGGCGAGGTGGGCCCCTCGGGCACGTCGCCCACGTCCATGTGCAGCCAGTCGTGCACGAACGCGTAGTGGAAGCCGTTCTCCCAGACGAAGCGCGCACCCAGCGTGCCGACCACAGCGGTGAACAGCGCGCCGGCGAGCAGCCCGAACATCACGAGGTACTTGGCCTGCTGCGGCTTCAGCGCGCGCACCAGCACGTCCACGCCGACGTGCGTGCCGTGCCGCACGCCGTAGGCCGCGCCGAACTTGGCCATCCACACGAACATGTAGATGCACAGCTCCTGCGCCCAGCTGACGTTGATGCGCACCGTGTAGTCCTGCACCCACGGGATGCCGGAGGCGAAGCGGTGCAGCACCGCGAGGAAGATCACGAAGGTCGCGGCGCCCATCAGGAACGTGATGAGCCACTCCTCCAGGTGATCGAGGATGCGGTTGAACAAGGCGGATCTCCTTGTCGTTGTTGTTGTAGCGGCGGGGGCACTCGCTGGCCCTCACCCCAGCCCTCTCCCAGAGGGAGAGGGGGTTCTCGTTACTTCGGGGCGACGAAGCCGGCGGCCTTGTAGACGGCGGCGACCGTGTCCTTGCCGACGCGTGACTCCATCTCCTTGTGCACCGGCATCAGCGCGCGCATCCATTCGAGCTTTTCGTCCGGCGTCAGCGTGTAGATCGTGGTCTTGCCGCTGGCGCGCATCTTCTCGAGGTCCTCGGTGTTCTCCTTCTCGGCCATCTCGTTCGCGAACTTGGTCGCGTCCTTCAGCGCGGCCTCGAGCTGCGTGCGGATGTCGGCCGGCAGGCCGTCCCAGAACTTCTTGTTGACGATCACCGCATAGGCCAGGTGGCCGTGGTTCGAGATCGTCGTGTGCTTCTGCACCTCGTAGGTCTTCTGCGTGTAGAAGTTCGACGGCACGCCTTCGCAGCCGTCGACCACGCCCGATTGCAGCGCCTGGTACAGCTCGGAGAACGCCATCACCTGCGGGATCGCGCCGAGCGCGCGCATCTCGGCGTCCAGCACCTTGCTCGACTGGATCCGCATCTTCAGGCCCTTGAAGTCCGCCACTTTGTGCAGCGGCTTGTTGGCGCTCATGATGTGGAAGCCGTTGTCCCAGTACGCGAGGCCCTTGACGCCCTTGGGCTCGAGCTTCTTGAAGAGATCCGCGCCGACCGGCCCGTCGGTCACCGCGCGGAACGCGGCCTGGTCCTTGAAGATGAACGGCAGGTCGAAGACCTCGAATTCCTTGACGCCCAGCGGCCCGAACTTCGCGAGCGAGGGCGCGAGCATCTGCACCGAGCCGAGCTGCAGCGCCTCCATCTCTTCCTTGTCCTTGTAGAGCTGGCTGTTCGGGTAGACCTCGACCTTGACCTTGCCGCCGGTGTTCTTCTCGGCCAGCTCCTTGAAGCGCTGCGCACCGTTGCCCTTGGGCGTGTCGGGCGCGACGACGTGGCTGAACTTGATGACGATGGGCGCCTGGGCGCGCACGATGGCGGGCATCGCGAGCGTGGTCGCGGCGGCGGCTGCGGCGGTCAGCACCTGGCGGCGGGTAGGCTGGGTCATGTCGTCTTGTCTCCTGCGAGAGGGTTGTCGGCCGCGGGCGCGGGCCTGTCGTGGGCGGCGATTCTGCGTTTCGGCCCTGGTGCCGGGTAGTTGTGGACTTCCACATTTCGTGCGCCGCGGCCCCGGCGTGGTGCGTCCGGGGCCCGGCGCTGAGCCTAGACTGCTCGCATGCCGCCTGCGCCGTCCCCCGCTTCGCCATCAGCGCAGTCCGCACAGGCCGACCGTCTGAGTGCGCCGCCGCGCCCGGCGTTCGCGCTGCCGCCGCGGCCGGCGCTGCGGCGTGGCGTGTGGGCGCTGCCGCTGGTGATCTCGCTGCTGTTCGTCGCCGCGGCGCTGCTGTGGCTGCGCCACAGCGAACAGGCCGACCTCGAACAGCAGCGCCAGGACCTGATCACCGACGCGCTGTCGCTGGAGGCGCAGATCAGCGGGAACATCGAGCGCGAATCGCTGCAGCTCGCCGATCTCGCGCGGCGCCTGCCGCCGGGCACGACGCCCGCGGCGTTCGTCACGCTGCCGGACGTGCAGCGCGGATTGCAGCGATTCTGGGTCAGCATCACCTGGCTGGACGCTACGAACCGCATCGTCGCGCACCTGCCCGAGCAGGCGCCGCGGCCCGACGCTGCGCAGATCGCCGCCGGCACCGCGTCGCCGTCGAGCGTCGCGCCCGGCGTGAGCCGCGGCAGCAGCGGCGCCGGCAGCGGCCTGACCGCGCACCTCGCGGCGAACATCCCGGGCGGCGGGTCGCTGGTCGCGCGTTATTCGCCGACCGCGATGCTGCGCCAGAACGTGCCGTGGTGGCTGACCCGCAAGTACGACGTGCGCCTGGTCGACAGCTTCGATGACGTGATCGCCAGCACCACCGATGGCGCCGACGACGCGGGCGACCGCGCCTCGCACCGCATCGACATGTCGGCCACGCTGGGCGATGCGGCGCTCGAGCTGATCGCGCGCGACCGCATCGCGCCGTGGTACCGCGGGCTGCCGGTCACGATGGTGGCGGGCTTCGTCGTGCTGATCGGTGCGATCACCTGGCTGCTGCGCCGTCAGGTGCGCGGGGTCGCGCGGGCCGAAGCGGCCTGGCGCACCGAGGCGGCGTGGCGCAGCGCGATGGAAGATTCGCTGACCGTGGCCCTGCGCGCCCGCGACCTGCACGGCCGCCTGGTCTACGTGAACCGCACGCTGGCCGAGATGATCGGCTACGCGCCCGAGGAGCTGGTCGGGCTGATGCCGCCGATGCCGTACTGGCCGACCGACTCCATCGGCGAGATCATGCAGCGGCACCAGCGCAACTTGGCCGGGCAGGCGCCGCGCGAAGGCTACGAGGCGCGCTGGCGGCACCGCGACGGGCGGATCCTGGACGTGATGGTGTTCGAGGCGCCGCTGGTGGACGCGAGCGGCACGCACATCGGCTGGATGGGTTCGATCCTCGACATCACCGCGCGCAAGGGCCTGGAGGAGCGCGAGCGCCGCCACGCCGAGGCGATGGCGCACCACGCGCGGCTGACGATGCTGGGCGAGATCGCCGCGACGCTGGCGCACGAGCTGAACCAGCCGCTGACCGCGATCTCGAGCTACAACGCCGGCGTCGTCAACTCGCTGCAGCGTGCCGGGGCGACCACCGATCCGGTCGTGCTGGGCGCACTGCGCCGGCTCGGCGAGCAGGCCGCGCATGCCGGGCGCATCGTGCAGCGCATCCGCGAGTTCCTGACGCGCCGCGAGCCGCAGCTCGAGGCTTGCGCGCCGGGCGCAATCGTCGAGGGCGCGGTCGCGCTGCTGCGCCGCGAGCTCGAACGCCGCGGCATCGTGCTGCGGCTCGCGCTGGATCCGCGGCTGCCGGCGATCGTCGCCGATGCGGTGCTGGTCGAGCAGGTCGTGATCAACCTGGTGCGCAACGCGAGCGATGCGCTCGCCGAGCGCGGCGAGGCCGATGGCGCGTCCGGCGAGCGGCACATCGACGTGCGCGGCAGCATCAGCGCCGACGCGCGCTTCGTGCGGCTGGACGTGAGCGACAACGGCCCCGGCCTGCAAGGACGGCGCATCGAGACGCTGTGCGCCCCGTTCTACTCGACCAAGGCCGACGGCATGGGCATGGGGCTCGCGATCTGCCGCTCGATCCTCGAGGCGCACCAGGGCGTGCTCGACGCGAGCGAGGCGCCGGGCGGCGGCGCCTGCTTCTCGATCAGCCTGCCGGTGCGGCTCGCGTCCGACACGAACCCGAAGGAGGAAGAGGCCGATGTCGCCTGACGACGACGATGCCCCCGGCGTCGTGTACCTGCTCGACGACGAGGCCGCGGTGCGCGATGCGCTCGCGTTCCTGCTGACCTCGCGCGGCATGACCGTGCGCGCGTTCGCGAGCGGGCCTGAGCTGCTGGCTGCCGTCGATGCCGAAGTTTCGGCATCGGCGCGGCCGCTGACCGGCGTCTTCCTGCTCGACATGCGGATGGAGCCGATGTCGGGCTTCGCGGTGCACGAGGCGCTGATGGCACGGCGGCTGCGCAACCCGGTGCTGTTCCTCTCGGCGCACGGCGACATCCCGATGGCCGTCGAGGCGCTGAAAAAAGGCGCCTTCGACTTCCTCGAGAAGCCGTACAGCGACAACGCGCTGGCCGACCGCGTCGAGCAGGCTGTGCGCATCGACGCCACGATGCACCGCCACGACGCCCGCGCCGCCGAGCGCGATGCGCGGCTCGCGAGCCTGACCGAGCGCGAGCACGAGGTGATGCAGCGTGTCGCCGCCGGCAAGCTGAACAAGGTGATCGCCGACGAGCTGCACGTCTCGGTGCGCACCGTCGAAGTCCACCGGGCGCGCGTCTACGCGAAGCTGGGCGTGCGCTCGGCGGCGGAGGTGGCGACCTTGCTGGCGGGGTAGTTCAGCGCCGCAATTCGAGCCGAACGCGGCAGGTCATGCTGCGCTCGTGGCCGCCGCGCTCGAGCGCGGCCGGAAGCGATCCCTCAGGCGCAACGCGCGCCGCTCGAGATACGCATAGCTGAGTGCGGCCAGCAAGATCGAGATGCCCAGCGACGCGCCGAACATCAGCCACGCCGCATCGGCCAGGCCCAGCCGCTGCAGCACGCGCTGCACGATGTCGATCGACGGCATGTGCAGCAGGTAGACCCCATAGCTGACGAGCCCGAGCAGCGCGAGCGGCCGCCACTCGAGCGCGCGCGTCACGACGGCCTGCGGATGCAGCACGATCCCGGCGAG
>DATCSE010000489.1:0-9276 GCA_036568605.1 Burkholderiaceae bacterium
CCCTTGTAGAGCTCGGCCCAGGCTTTCTTGAACAGCGGGCCCTTGCTGGTGATGTCCTCGTTCGCATCGAGGATCAGCACCTTGCTGCGCGGCTTGCGGCTCTTGAAGTAGTTCGCGACGATGCTGGCGCGCTCGTACGGCCCCGGCGGGCAGCGGTACGGCGCTTCGGGGATGGTGATCGCGTAGACGCCGCCGTCGGGCATCGCTTCGAGCTGCCGGCGCAGCGCGAGCGTCTCGGGGCCGGCCTTCCAGGCCTGCAGGATGCGGCCGCTTTCGCTGGCTGCCTTCAAGCCGGCGACGCGGTCCCAGATCATCTCGACGCCGGGCGACAGCACGAGCTTGTCGTAGCGGATGCTCGCACCGTTGGCCAGTTGCGCGGTGCGCTTCGCGGTGTCGATGCTGGCGATCATGTCGCGCACGATGCGCACGCCGTGCACGCTCGTCAGCGTGTCGTACGGCCGCGTGATCTCGTCCAGCTTGCGCGTGCCGCCCAGCACCAGGTTCGACAGCGGACACGAGACGAACGCCGACTCCGGTTCGACCAGCACGACGTCGATCCGGTATTGCGACAGCAGCCGCACGTATTTCGCGGCGGTCGCGCCGCCATAGCCGCCGCCGACGACCAGCACGCGCGCCCGGTCCGGCGTGCCGATCGCATTCATCGCGCAGCCGGCGAGGCCCAGCGTGCCCAGGCCGCCGCCGGCGGCGATCAGCTTCACGATGTCGCGGCGGCGGCGCGGCCGCAACGCGGCGATCGGCGCCGGCGTCACCGTGCCGCTCATGGCTTGGCGGCCGCTGCCGCGGTGCTCTGCGCGGCGAAGTAGCGGGCGAGTTGTTCGATCTGCACGTCGCTGAATCCTTTCGCGAGCTGCTGCATCACGGTCGACGGCCGCGTGCCGCCGCGAAACGCCTTCATCTGCTCGACTAGATAGGGCGCCGGCAACCCGGCGAGCCCCGGGACTTCGGCGCCCGGCACGCCGCGGCCGTCGGTGCCGTGGCATTGCGCACATTGCGCGGCGAGGCTGCGAATGTGCAGCGATTCGGTCGACGGTGCAGCAGCAGGCAGCTGCCCTTGTGCCTGCACCAACCCGGCGGCGGCGAGCCACGACAACGACGACAACACCCGGGGCCACGACAACGACGACGACATCCGCATCAACGCGACTCCGGTGGCGGCTCGATGAAATGCTGCGCCAGCTCGGGCGGCAGCGGCGAGTCCAGCAGCCTGCAGCTCAGGCGCAGCGCGTCGGCGGCGGTGTCGCGCAGGCGGCCGCGTTCGCGCCGTGCGAGTGCCGCGGCGACCCAGGTGCGCACCAGCACCGGCCGCTGCATCCAGGCCATCGCCTGCAGCTGATGCAGCGCGTGCACCAGCGCGTCGCCGCCGGGCAGCTCGAGCGCCGGCACTTCGTGCTGCGGCCAGTGGTTCATCACCGCGAGGTACCAGTCGGGGCCAGCCGCGCGCTCGGCTTCGCTCGGCGCTGTCGCCGGCAGCTCGAGCGGGATCATGCGCGACAGGAACGCGGTGTAGACCGCGATCGCATGCATCTCGAGATCAGGCAGCTGCGACAGATCGGCGCTCGCGGCCTGACGCGCGCTGGCCGGCGTCGCCTCGCCGAGCCGCTGGCGCATCGCGAACCAGTGCAGCCGGTCGATAGGTCGCAGGCTGCCGCGCGCGCTCATCACGCGCCGGGTTCCTTCGAGCAGCGTCTGGCGCGCGTCCAGCGACTGCCGGCGCATGCGCTTGAGCAGACGCTCGAACCACGGCAACCGCGCGTTCGGCAGCAGCCCGGCCACCTGCGCGAGCACGGCGGCGGCCGACGCGATCGTCTCGGTCTCGAGCTGCCAGGCCTGCCGCGCGCGCTGGCTGCCCGGCGCGAGGATCAGCCCGAGCAGTGCCGCGGTGAGCTCGCCCGCGCCTTGCACGCGCGACAGGAAGTCGGCTGCCGCCGCGCTGCTCTCGTCGCTGGCTGCCGCCGGCGTGCCCGCTGCCGATGCGGCATCGGCAGCGATCGAAGAAGCCGAGGGCGAAGAGGCCGAGGGCGAAGGAGCCGAGGACGAAGAAGAAGAGGGAGATGCAGGCGCCGCCATCAGGCTCACAGCGTACCCCCTGCCCGGAACCCGAACAACCCGGCCAGCACTCGGGTCGGAAACTGCGCGATCGCGCGGTTGTACGCCTCGACCGCCTCGTTGAACTGGCGCCGTGCGAACGCGAGCGTCGTGTCGACCGCGGCGAGCTGCGCGCCGATCTCGGGCAGCGCGGTGCCGGCGGTGGTCGGCACCGGCAACTTCGCGCGCGCTTCGCTGAGGATGTCCTCGGCCAGCCGCAGGCTGGTGATCGACTCGACCCGGCCCGGTCGCGCCCGTGCGTGCAGGCGCGCGCTCTCGGCCTGCTGGCACGCGGCGCGCAGCGCATCGAGCCGCGGCATGGCGTTCGCGAGCACCGGCGCGAGTGCATCGATCTGCTGCAGCAACAGCGCGTGGCGCTGGCCGAACTGTTCGTCCACCGGCGCGTAGCGGCGTGCCAGCTCGCCGCGCAGCCGCACCAGTCGGTTGTAGGCCCCGACGGCCCAGAACAACAGCAGCGCGGCAACGCCCCAGGAGACGATCTGCGAAGTGGTCATCGGGCGGACTCTACACAGGTGGCGATCGCGGTGGCCGGTGCGGCCCCGACGGCGATGCTTCGGTCCACGCCGTAGCATCGCCGGGCAGGTGGCGCCGAAGATCGCCGCATCGCCACCTTTGCAGAGCCCATCCCATGTTCGATCCCGCATCGTCCTTCTCATCCCTGTCGTCTTTGCTGTGGGTCGTCATCGGCGCGGTGTTCGTGCTTGGCGGCTTCGTCAAAGGCGTGGTCGGCCTCGGCCTGCCGACGATCACGATGGGGCTGCTCAGCGTCGTGATGGCGCCGGCGCAGGCCGCGGCGCTGCTGGTCGTGCCATCGCTGATCACGAACCTGTGGCAGATTGGTGGACCCGGTTTCGTGGCGCTGCTGCGCCGCCTTGCGACGCTGCTGCTCGGCGTGTGCGTCGGCGTCGCGCTGGGCGCCGGCTGGCTCAGCAGCTCGGCCTCGGCCGATGCGCACGGCGGCGCCTGGGCCGGCCTGGCGCTCGGTCTTGCGCTGATCGTCTATGCCGCGCTCGGCCTGCTGCACCGGCGCTTCCACGTGAAGCCGGCACACGAGCGGTGGCTCGCGCCGCTGGTCGGCGTCGCGACCGGGCTGGTCACCGCGGCCACTGGCGTGTTCGTGATCCCCGCGGTGCCCTACCTGCAGGCGCTGGGTCTCGCGAAGGACGAGCTGGTGCGCGCGCTGGGCCTCGCGTTCCTGGTCGCGACCGTCGCACTGGGCGCGAGCCTGGGCCATGGCGGCACGCTGCATGCGCCGGAGCTGCTGGGCTCGGCACTGGTCGTGCTGCCCGCGCTCGCCGGCATGGGGGCGGGGCAGTGGCTGCGCTCGCGGGTCCAGCCCGAGACGTTCAAGACCGTGTTCTTCAGCGGGCTGCTGTTGTTGGGGGCTTACCTTGCGCTGCGCGGCGCGCTACGGTTTGCCTGATTCCACTGGAAGGGCTGGATACACACGTGATGCCGACCACGACGACACCCGAGCCGCGCTTCGCGAAAGTCGCCGCGATGATCGGCGACCCGACCCGCGCGCGCATGCTCGCGGCGCTGATGAACGGCCGCTACCTGGCGGCCGGCGAGCTGGCCGATGCGGCCGGCGTCAGCGCGCAGACCGCGAGCGGGCACATCACGAAGCTGCTCGATGCCGAGCTGGTGGTGCTGCGCACGCAGGGGCGGCACCGCTACATCCGGTTGGCCGATGCCGAGATCGGGCATGTGCTGGAAGCGCTGTCGCTGGTCGCCGAGCGCGGCGCCGATGCGGCGAAGTGGGAGCAGGGTGCGTACAAGCCGCTGAAGGCGGCGCGCACCTGCTACAGCCATCTGGCGGGGGAGCTGGGGGTCGCGTTGTTCGAAGGATTGCTGGAGCGCGGCACGCTGGTGCCGTGCGATGGGCACTTCGCGCTGAGCACAAGTGGGCGTGAGGAGTTGCAGCGGCTGGGTATCGAGGTGCCGAACGTTACCGCGGCGTCGGCGCGGCGTTTTGCGTATGCCTGCCTGGATTGGTCGGAGCGGCGCGATCACCTGGCGGGTGCGCTGGCGGTGGCGCTGCTGGAGCATGCGATCGGGCAGGGGTGGCTGCGGCGCACCGCGGGGTCGCGGGCGTTGACGCTGACGCCGCCGGGGGCGAAGGCGCTGGCGCCGTGGATCGGGGCGCCATACGGGGCAGGAGCGATTCCCGCTCGCCCGCACCCCGTTCGCGCTGAGCCTGTCGAAGCGCCGTGAGCGCTCGGGGCAGGGCTTCGACAAGCTCAGCCCGAACGGGGTTGGGGTATCGAGGTGTCCTCCGATAGGGCTTCGATACCTCAGCCCGAACGGGGTTGAGGTACCGAGGTGTTCGCAACAGGGGCTTCGACAAGCTCAGCCCGATCGGGGTTGGGGTATCGAGGTGTCCTCCGATAGGGCTTCGATACCTCAGCCCGAACGGGGTTGGGGTACCGAGGTGTTCGCAACAGGGGCTTCGACAAGCTCAGCCCGAACGAGGTTGGGGTATCGAGGTGTCCTCCGATAGGGCTTCGATACCTCAGCCCGAACGGGGCCGATTGCGTGATCCGGGTCTTGAGCCTTGAGCGGATCCCCACACCCCGTTCGCCCTGAGGTATCGAAGGGCTCTGCGCGGCGCTCCAGTGCTTCAGGATCAGGGCATCAGCAGCGCCCGATGCCGCTGCAGCGCCGCCAGCGCGAACGGCTCGATGCCATCGCCTGCATGCTCGTCCAGATGCGCAATCAATTGCCGCCGCATGCGCGGCTCCCAGAAGCGCCGCACGTGCTGGGCCGCGTCGTGCAGCGCCTCGTCGCGGTCGGGCATCGCGGCGAAGAATGCGCCGATGCGGTTGACCATGCGGACCAGGTTCTCGTTGTCCATCGCTCAGATCTCCTTCGCGGCCGCGGCGTCGAGCGCGACGCGCTCGGCATGCGCATAGACGACCAGATCGTCCTGCCGCGCCAGCCCGACCAGGGCCATGCCGGCTGCGCGTGCGGTCGCGATCGCGAGCAGCGTCGGCGCCGAAACCGCCGCGAGCAGCGGTGCGCCGGCCATCGCGGCCTTCTGCACCATCTCGACGCTGGCGCGGCTGGTCACCGCGATGAAGCCGTCGCGCGCCGCGTGCTGCGCGCGGGCCAGTGCGCCGATCAGCTTGTCCAGCGCGTTGTGGCGGCCCACATCCTCGCGCAGCCACTGCACATGGCCTTCGCGGTCGCACCAGGCCGCGGCATGCACCGCGCCGGTCGCCTCGCACAGGCGCTGGCGTTCGCGCATCTCGCGCATGGCCGTCGCAATCGCATGCGCCGGTAGCGGCGCGCCGTCCGCGGCGATGCGCGGCAGCGGCCGCAGCACCTGGTCCAGGCTCTCGGTGCCGCACAGCCCGCAGCCGGTGCGGCCTGCCAGCGTGCGGCGCCGTTCCTTCAGGCCGGCAAAGCAGCGCGCCGAGACCTCGAGCCGCAGCGTGATGCCGGCGGCATCGACCTCGACCTCGCAGCCGTACAGCTCGCTCGCGCTCGCGAAGATGCCTTCGGCCAGCCCGAAGCCCAGCGCGAAGTCCTCGAGGTCGGCCGGCGTCGCGAGCATCACCGCATGCGAGATGCCGTTGAACTCGAGCGCGACCGGCACCTCTTCGCTGACCCAGTCCTCGACCTCGCTGCGCACGCCGCCGCGCCAGCGCACGACGTGGGCGAGGCGCGCACCGTCGGCCGGCATCGTGAACTCGGCGCGGTTCATCGGGCGCCCGCCGTCGAGGCTTCGGAAGGCGCAGCCGTCCGGCGCTGCTCGAGCAGCTCGGCCTGCACCTTGTCGAAGCGGCTGAACTCGCGCTGCCACTGCGAGGGCTGCGTCACCGGCATCACCTGCACCGCGGTCACCTTGTACTCGGGACAGTTGGTGGCCCAGTCGGAGCTGTCGGTCGTGATCACGTTCGCACCCGACTCGGGGAAGTGGAAGGTCGTGTAGACCACGCCCGGCTGCATGCGCTCGCTGACCACCGCACGCAGCACCGTGTCGCCGGCGCGGCTCTGGATGCCGACCCAGTCGCCGTCCCGGATGCCGCGGTCTTCGGCATCGTGCGGGTGGATCTCGAGCCGGTCCTCGCTGTGCCAGAGGTTGTTGTCGGTGCGCCGCGTCTGCGCGCCGACGTTGTACTGCGACAGGATGCGCCCGGTCGTCAGCAGCAGCGGGAACTTGCGCGTGACCTTCTCGTCGGTCGCGACGTACTGCGTGATGATGAAGCGGCCCTTGCCGCGCACGAAGCGGTCGATGTGCATCGTCGGCGTGCCCTCCGGCGCCTGCGCATTGCACGGCCACTGCACGCTGCCCAGCTTGTCCAGCAGCTCGTAGCTGACGCCCGAGAACGTCGGCGTCAGTGCCGCGATCTCGGCCATGATCTCCTTCGGATGCGCGTAGTTCATCGGGTAGCCGAGCGCGTTCGACAGCAGCATCGTCACTTCCCAATCCGCGTAGCCGGCCTTCGGCGGCATCACCTTGCGCACCCGCGAGATGCGGCGCTCGGCGTTCGTGAACGTGCCGTCCTTCTCGAGGAACGACGAGCCGGGCAGGAACACGTGCGCGTACTTCGCAGTCTCGTTCAGGAACAGGTCCTGCACGACGATGCACTCCATCGCCTCGAGCGCGTGCGCGACGTGCTGCGTGTTCGGGTCGGACTGCACGATGTCCTCGCCCTCGCAGTACAGGCCCTTGAAGCTGCCGTCCATCGCGGCGTCGAACATGTTCGGGATGCGCAGCCCCGGCTCGCTCTGCAGGCTCACGCCCCAGGCCGCCTCGAACTCGCTGCGCACGGTGCTGTCCGACACGTGCCGGTAACCCGGCAGCTCGTGCGGGAACGAGCCGATGTCGCAGCTGCCCTGCACGTTGTTCTGGCCGCGCAGCGGGTTCACGCCCACGCCCTCGCGGCCGACGTTGCCGGTGGCCATCGCGAGGTTCGCGATGCCCATCACGGTGGTCGAGCCCTGGCTGTGCTCGGTGACGCCCAGGCCGTAGTAGATCGCCGCGTTGGGGCGCGCGCCGGCCTTCAGGTCGGCCGCCGTGCCGTCGCTGCGGCCGGTCGCGTACAGGCGCGCCGCGGCGCGGATCTCGCTCGCCGGCACGCCGGTGACGGCCTCGGTGGCCTCGGGCGAGTTCTCGGCGCGGCTGACGAACTCGCGCCACTCGCGGAACGACTTGTCGTCGCAGCGCTGCGCGATGTAGGCCTCGTCCATCAGCCCTTCGGTCGCGAGCACGTGCGCGAGCGCGGTGACGACCGCGACGTTCGTGCCAGGGCGCAACTGCAGGTGGTGCTGGGCCTGGATGTGCGGCGACTTGACGATGTCGATCTTGCGCGGGTCGATCACGATCAGCTTCGCGCCCGGCTCTTTTCCGTTTCCTCGCAGCCGCTTCTTCATGCGCGACGCGAACACCGGGTGGCCATCGGTCGGGTTCGCGCCCATCACGATGATCACGTCGGCCTTCTCGACCGAGCGGAAGGTCTGCGTGCCGGCCGACTCGCCCAGCGTCTGCTTCAACCCGTAGCCGGTCGGCGAGTGGCAGACGCGCGCGCAGGTGTCGACGTTGTTGTTGCCGAACGCGGCGCGCACCAGCTTCTGCACCAGGTAGCCTTCCTCGTTGGTGCAGCGCGACGAGACGATGCCGCCGATCGAATCGCGCCCGTGCTGGGCCTGGATGCGCTTGAACTCGCCGGCCGCGTAGGCGATTGCTTCGTCCCAGCTCACCTCCTGCCACGGGTCGGTGATCTTCTGACGGATCATCGGTTTCGTGATGCGGTCCTGATGCGTCGCGTAGCCCCACGCGAAGCGGCCTTTCACGCAGGAGTGGCCGTCGTTCGCCTGGCCGTCCTTCCACGGCACCATGCGCACGACCTCGTTGCCCTTCATCTCGGCCTTGAAGCCGCAGCCCACGCCGCAGTACGCGCAGGTCGTGATTGCGCTGTGCTCGGCCTGGCCCAGCCAGATCACCGACTTCTCCTGCAGCGTCGCGGTCGGGCAGGCCTGCACGCAGGCGCCGCAGCTGACGCACTCGGACTCCATGAACGGCTCGTCCATGCCCGGCGAGACGCGCGACTCGAAGCCGCGGCCCGAGATCGTCAGCGCAAACGTACCCTGGGTCTCCTCGCAGGCGCGCACGCAGCGGTTGCAGACGATGCACTTGCTGGCGTCGTAGGTGAAGTACGGGTTGGACTCGTCCTTCGGGCTGTCCAGGTGGTGCGCGCCGCCGTACTGGTCGCCGACGCCGTAGCGCACGTTGCGCAGCCCGGTCACGCCGGCCATGTCCTGCAGCTCGCAGTTGCCGTTCGCGCTGCAGGTGAGGCAATCGAGCGGGTGGTCGGAGATGTACAGCTCCATCACGCCCTTGCGCAGATCCTGCAGCTTGGGGCTCTGCGTGCGCACCTTCATGCCGGCCTCGGCCGGCGTCGTGCACGAGGCCGGGTAGCCCTTGCGGCCTTCGATCTCGACCAGGCACAGCCGGCACGAGCCGAACGGCTCCAGGCTGTCGGTCGCGCACAGCTTGGGGACCTTCACGCCGGCGTCGATCGCGGCGCGCATCAGCGAGGTGCCCTTGGGCACGGTGACCGGCTGGCCGTCGATCTCCAGCGTGACCTCTTGTTCCGACTCGCGGCGCGGCGTGCCGTAGTCGATCTCGGGGTGTTGGTGGTTCAGCATCGTCGTGGGCCTCCTCAAGCGGCTTCGCAGTCCGGCGTGGCGATGCCGAAGTCCTGCGGGTAGTGGTTCAGGGCCGAGAGCACCGGGTAAGGCGTCATGCCGCCCATCGCGCACAGGCTGCCGTGCAGCATCGTGTCGCACAGGTCGCGCAGCAGCGCGACCTGCTGCGTGCGGTCGTGCTGCGGGCCGCGGCGCGAGGCCGGCGGCGCGACGATGCGGTCGATGACCTCGACGCCGCGGGTCGAGCCGATGCGGCACGGCGTGCACTTGCCGCACGACTCGATCGCGCAGAACTCCATCGCGTAGCGCGCGAGCTTCGAGAGGTCCGCGGTGTCGTCGTGCACGACGATGCCGCCGTGGCCGACGACCGCGCCGACCGCGGCATACGCCTCGTAGTCCAGCGGCAGGTCCCACTGCGACTCGGGCACGTAGGCGCCCAGCGGGCCCCCGACCTGGATGGCCTTGACCGGCCGGCCGCTGCGGGTGCCGCCGCCG
>DATCSE010000490.1:0-5807 GCA_036568605.1 Burkholderiaceae bacterium
TGGCAGCCTCCGTTCGTGGACGAAGCGGAGGGCGAGAGGTAGGGAGCCGCCGCAGCGCCACGCCGCACAGCGCTTATATGGCACGTTCGGCCGGCGCGCGCAACGTGCGGGCGCAAGGCAGCGTCGGTGGAGCGGGATCCATGTGCAGCGGGTTCGGCGCGACGGCGCGTGAACACAATCGCGCATCGCGCGCGCGACCGGCATCCGCGTCCGCGGCGCGATCCCCACCACAACACTCGACCCACGCCATGAGCGCTCTTTTTTCGCCTCTGACATTGCGCGGGCTGACGCTCGCGAACCGCATCGTCGTCTCGCCGATGTGCCAGTACATGGCCGAGCACGGCAAGGCCACCGCCTGGCACCTGATGCACCTCGGAAACCTCGCGCTGTCCGGTGCCGGTGCGGTGTTCATCGAGGCCACGGCGGTCGAGCCGCCAGGCCGCATCACGCACGGCTGCCTGGGCCTGTGGGACGACGCGACCGAGGCCGCGCTGGTGCCGGTGTTCGATGCGCTGCGCCGCTACGCGCCCGGCACGCCGCTGGTGATGCAGATCGCGCACGCCGGCCGCAAGGCCTCGAGCCGCGCGCCGTGGGAAGGCGGGCAGATGATTCCGATCGCCGACGGCGGCTGGCTGCCCGATGCGCCCTCGGCGTTGCCGCACAAGGACGGCGAGACGATCCCGCGCGCGATCGACGCCGACGGATTGCGCCGCATCCGCGATGCGTTCGCCGCGACCGCGCAGCGCGCGGTGCGGCTGGGCGCGGCGGGCATCGAGGTCCACGCCGCGCACGGCTATCTGCTGCACCAGTTCCTGTCGCCGATCGCGAACCAGCGCAGCGACGAGTACGGCGGCTCGCTCGAGAACCGGATGCGCTTTCCGCTCGAGGTCTTCGACGCGGTGCGCGCGGCGGTGCCGGCGGACCGGCCGGTGGGCGTGCGCGTCTCGGCGACCGACTGGGTCGCCGGCGGCTGGGACCTGGAGCAGACGATGGTGCTCGCGCGGGAGCTGAAGCGGCGCGGCGTCGACTGGATCGCCGCATCGTCGGGCGGCATCTCGCCGCGCCAGAAGATCCCGCTCGCGCCCGGCTACCAGGTGCCGTTCGCGCAGGCGCTGCGCGAGGCCGGCGTCACGGCGATCGCGGTGGGCCTGATCACCGAGGCGAAGCAGGCCGAGGCCATCGTCGCCGAAGGGCAGGCCGATGCGGTCGCGCTGGCGCGCGCGATGCTGTACGACCCGCGCTGGCCCTGGCACGCCGCAGCCGAACTGGGCGCCAGCGTCGAGGCACCGCCGGCGTACTGGCGCGCGCCGCCGCAAGGCAAGGGCGGCGTGTTCCGCAACACCACGTTCGGCGCGCGCTGATGCAACCGAGGGAATGAGCCGGGACGGCCGGGCACGCCGATTGCCGCACCCGGTTCCGACTTCGGAGACTCCCATGAAGCAACATTCCCTCTACGCCCTCTGCGCGGCCGTGGCATGGGCCGCTGCCGGCGCGACGCTGGCGCAGGACAAGCCGGTGACGGTGAACCTGGCGTCCCAGAACGCTTCCGGCGAGACCGGCACCGCAACGTTCACGCCGCAAGGCGACAAGACTCAGGTGGTGATCAAGCTGGCCGGTGCCCCGGGCAGTGCCGAGCAGCCTGCGCACATCCACGATGGCAGCTGCGCGAAGCTCGATCCGAAGCCGCGCGTTCCGCTTCAGAACGTGGTGGGCGGCACGTCGACGACGACCGTGGACATGAAGCTCGCCGACATCATGGGCAAGGGCGGTGCGATCAACGTGCACAAGAGCACCGCGGACCTGAAGACCTACGTGGCCTGCGGCGACCTCAAGTAGACGCGCGCTCCTCCGAGCTTCCTCAGAGCTGCCCTTCGGTCAGCGTGTGCAGCTGGAACTTGCCGCCGCGGTCGACCATCCAGACTTCCAGGAACCGCGTCGCGCCCAGCTGGCGCGGTTCCGGGAACGGCGACGCCTTGTGGATCATCCCGATCACGCGCTTGGTCACGTCGGGCGCATGACTGGGCGAGCGGACGACGCGCACATCGCGCACGTTGCCGGCCTTGTCGACCCCGGTCTCGACCACGACGATCGCGTGCACCAGCGGCGGCAGCATGCCCTTGTAGATCTGGTTCGCGTAGGTGCCGTAGACATGGTGGGCGGCATCGGCGCGGTAGGTCTGTGCGCTGCCGGCCATCGACACCTTCTGCATCGTCTGTGCAGTCGCCGGTGCCGCCAGTGCGGCGAAGAGCAACGTGCCCGACAGGATCAAAGTCGCGCGATTCAGGCTCATGGCGCACCCAACGTGTTGGTCTGGATGCGACCCAATGTGCCAGCCGGCGAAACGGCGCGGTCGTGCGGAAGTCACGTCGCGCGACAGCGAAACCGGCGGATACCACAAGGACGATTTGGGTCGTCGCAAAGCGTCACGACGCAGGCTCCGCACCGCGTCAGGGCGGCATGGAATTCGCGTGAGGGCGCCGTTCGTCAGCGCGGCCGCGCCGGCGTTTCGTTCGTCGTGGTGTAGGCACTGGCTCTGGTCGGATCGACGGGCCGGACCTCGTAGACCAGGCCGCGTGCCAGGCACGGGTTCTGGGCGGCGAGGCGCGCAGCCTCGTCCAGGCTGCTGGCGACGAAGAACCAATAACCGCCGATGATTTCCTTGGCCTCGGAGAACGGCCCATCGATCACCGCCTGGCGAGTCACGAGCTTGGCCTCGCGCGCGAGGCGCTGGCCGCCTTTCATCTTGCCTTCGCGCACGAGCTTGTCGCGCCACGCGTAGAAATCGTCGATCGCGGTCTGGATCTCGGCGGGCGATGCGTCCGCATCCCATTGCCCGCGCGAGATGACCATGTACTCGGAAAGTTCGTCGGCCATGAGCAGGACCCCCTGGTTCGTTCGTTCAGTAGGTGGCGCGACCGCCGGACAGGTCGAACACCGCGCCGGTGCTGAACGCGCAGTCTTCCGACGCGAGCCAGGCGATCATCGCCGCGGCTTCGTCGACCTGCAGGAAGCGGCCCATCGGAATCTTGGACAGCATGAACTCGATGTGCTGCGGCGTCATCGAGTCGAAGATCGCGGTCTTCGCGGCCGCCGGCGTCACGGCGTTGACCAGCACGCCTCGCGTCGCGAGCTCCTTCGCAAGCGACTTGGTCAGCGCGATCAGCCCGGCCTTCGACGCGCTGTAGTGCGACGCGTTCGGGTTGCCTTCCTTGCCCGCGATCGACGCGATGTTGACGATGCGCCCGTAGCCCTGCTGCAGCATCCGCGGCACGATGGCGCGGCAGGTCAGGTACGGGCCGACCAGGTTGACCTCGATCACCTGGCGCCAGACGTCGGGCGCCAGCTCCCAGGTCGGCGCGTTGCCGCCGGTGATGCCGGCGTTGTTGACCAGGATGTCGATGCGGCCGTGGTCGGCGATCGCGTCCGCCGTTGCCGCGGAGACGTCGGCCTCCAGCGTCAGCTCGACGATCGCGCTGGTCACGCGGCCCGGCAGCTGCTCGCGCGCGGCCAACGCGGCCAACGCGCTCTCGGCCTCGTGCAGCGGCTGCGCGGCGATGTCCCACAGCACCACGCTCGCGCCCGAGCGCAGCATGCGCTGCGCGACCGCGAGGCCGATGCCTTGCGCGCCGCCGGTGACGACGGCGACGCGGCCCTTCAGGTCGATCTGGTTCACGCGGTCACAGTCCCTTCAGCGCGCGGTCCGCATTCGGTCCCTTCGCGCAATCGTCGATGTACTGGCGGATGATCTCCGCGAAGTCTTCATGCGGATGCAGGCCGAGCCCGGCCGCGCGCTTCGCGCTCGCGCCCGCCGGCCAGTTCGCGACGATGCCGGCGATGCGCTCGTCGCGCTCGAAGCGCACGCGTTCGCGCGCCTTCTTGCCGGCGACCTGCTCCAGCGCGTCCAGCATGTCCGAGACGCGCACGTTCAGCGCCGGCAGGTTCAAGGCGCTGCGGCCGATGATCTGCTCGCGGCTCGCCTCGAACACCGCGATCAGCCCGTCGACCGTACGCGCCGGCGACGACACCGGATGCGACACGTCCGCCGACACCGGGCAGATCGCGTCCACCCCGGCCAGCGGCTCGCGGATGATCCCGGAGAAGAACGACGAGGCCGCGCCGTTCGGCCGGCCCGGCCGCACGGTCACGGTCATCAGCCGCGCGCTGCGGCCGTCGATGTAGCCCTTGCGCGTGTAGTCGGCGACCAGGTGCTCGCAGATCAGCTTGTGCGTGCCGTACGAGGTCTGCGGCGCGGGGATGGTGTCGTCGCCGACGACCGGCGGCAGCGGCAGAGCCAGGTCGGGCCCGAACACCGCGACCGAGCTCGAGAACACGACCCGCGGCACCTTGCCGCCGGCGTTGACGTTCGCGCGCAGCGCATCGAGCAGCGCGCGGGTGCTGTCCAGGTTCGAGCGCAGGCCGAGATCGAAGTCGGCCTCGCACTCGCCCGAGACCGCCGAGGCGAGGTGGAACACGCCGTCGAACGATTCGTGGCCCAGCGCCTCGGCCTGCGCCAGCAGCGGCCCGGTGCGCGCGGTGACGCGCAGATCGGTGAGCAGGTCCGGCGGCGGCGGCGCGATGTCGGTCAGCACCAGCCTCGTGATCTTCTCGCCGGCGAGCACGCCGCGCGCAAGCAGCGCACGCGCGAGGCGCGCGCCGACGAAGCCGCCGCCACCGGTGATCAGCAGTTTCATGGGGACGTCTCCTGATGATGATGGTGTTGTTGCCGTGGCCGATAGGGCGCGAACCAGCCCAGCCCGGCCGAGGTGTTGTCGCCGCTGGGCCGGTACTCGCAGCCGATGTGGCCGCGCCAGCCCAGCGCGTCGATCAGCGCGAACAGGTGCGGGTAGTGCACCTCGCCGTCGTCCGGCTCGTGGCGGTCGGGCACGCCGGCGACCTGGATGTGGCCGACCTTGCCGGTCGGCAGGTACTTGCGCAGCTTCATCGCGAGATCGCCTTCGACGATCTGGCAGTGGTACAGGTCCATCTGCACCTTCAGGTTGGGCGCCTGCACCTCGGCGACGATCTCGTGCGCGTCGTCCTGCCGGTTCAGGAAGTAGCCCGGGATGTCGCGCCGGTTGATCGGCTCGATCAGCACGTCCAGACCGGCCGAGGCCGCCTCGCGCGCGGCCCAGGCGAGGTTCTCGAGGTAGGTCGCGCGCAGCCGCGCCCGGTCCGCGCCGGCCGGGATCAGCCCGGCCATCACGTGCACGCGCGGGCAGCGCAGCGCGGCGGCGTAGGGCAATGCGAGGTCCAGCCAGCCGCGGCGGAACTCGTTCTCGCGGCCGGGCAGGCAGGCGATGCCGCGCTCGCCGGCATCGAAGCGGCCGGGCGGTGCGTTGAACAGCACCTGGCGCAAGCCGTGGTCAGCCAGACGTTGCATCAGCTCGGCGTGCGGCTGCGCGTAGGGGAACAGGTACTCGACAGCCGTGAAGCCGTCGGCCGCCGCGGCGCCGAAGCGCTCGAGGAACGGGTGCTCGCCATACATCATCGACAGGTTCGCGGCGAATTGCGGCATGGCTAGTGTCCTGAGTTGGAAATTCGTGGCATTGCGACGGGCCGCAACGGGGATGAGCCGTAGGCGCGGACTCGGGTCCATACCGGGCGGTATGGACCCGAGTCTGCAACGCGGCGATCGCCCCGTTTCGGCCCGCCCCGCAGGGGTTCGACCAGATGGCGCCCTCGCACGCCTTCGCCAAGGGGCTGATACCGCCCGGTATCAGCCCCTTGGCGAAGCCGCACGATCATCACCATCTGGTCGAATCGAAATGCCAGTTATCAGTGGGACAGGACACTAGCCAGCCTGTACC
>DATCSE010000491.1:0-2317 GCA_036568605.1 Burkholderiaceae bacterium
CCGCCGGGTCCGTCGGGCGGTCGCGGGCCGCGGGGCTGAGAGCCTCCGGGCGGCGGCGGGGGGCGATCGGTGAAGGCGCCGCCACCCGGGCCGCGCTGCGCGCTGTCCGGCGCATTGCCGGGGGCGGGGTCCGGGTCGCCCATAGGCGGCAGCGACGGCAGCACCGGCAAGTAGTCGATGCCGGGTCCGCTGGTCCCGGGCGGCGCGTGCACGCGCATCGTGACCACGAACGCCAGCAGATGGCTCGCCACCAGCCCCACCCACATCAGCACGAACAGCCTCTTGAACAGCGTGTCGGCCCACCAGCGGCGCATGCCGGCGAGCAGGCCCATCAGATCGCGCTTCATGCGTGCCCGCGGGGATAGGCCGAAGCGATGCGCACGGCGTTCTCGTCACGCCAGCGCGTCGACGTCCGCATCGAAGATGTAGCCCTCGCTGCGCACCGTGCGGATCAGCGCCGGCTCGCGCGGCGAATCGCCCAGCTTCTGGCGCAGCCGCGAGACCGCGAGGTCGATCGCCCGGTCGGTCACCTCGGTGCCGGGCGCGCGCGACAGGTCGAGCAGCCGGTCGCGGCTCAGCACGCGGCGCGGATGTTCGACGAACGCATCGAGCAGCCTGAACTCGGCGCCCGACAGCGCGACGACCACCTGCTGCGGCGACTGCAGCTGCCGCGTGATCCGGTCGAACACCCAGCCCTTGAAGCGCAGCCGCGATGGCGCACCCGCGCCGGCCGGCAGCGCGCTGCGCTGGCCCGCGGTGCCGGTGCGGCGCAGCACCGCGTTGATCCGCGCGACCAGCTCGCGCGGCTCGAACGGCTTGGGCAGGTAGTCGTCGGCGCCGAGCTCGAGGCCGACGACGCGGCTGGCCGGGTCCCCCTGCGCGGTCAGCATGATGATGGGCAGCGTCGAGCTCTGGCGCACCCAGCGGCACAGATCCAGGCCGTTGGCGTCGGGCAGCATCAGGTCGAGCAGCAGCACGTCGAACGACGGCGCCGCGGCCGACGCGGCGGCGGTCAGCGCCTGCTTCAGCGCGGCGCCGTTGGCCAATGCAGTCACCTGCATGCCGTAGCGGGTCAGGTAGTCGTCGACGAGAGCACGCAGCGCGGCGTCGTCGTCGACCAGCAGGGCATGGATCATGGGCGCGAATGATGCTCGTTCTTGCAGCGCGGGCTCAAGCGCCGCGTTCGCGCAGCAGGTCGACGTACGCGGTCGCGACCAGCTGCGTCGCCGCGATGCCCAGCCGTTCGAGCAGCGCATGCGCCTCGGCGGTGCCGGCGGCTTCGGCCTCGCCGTCGCGCAGCACGACCTCGAGCTCGAGGAAGTCGCCCAGGCCCGCGACGCGATCCAGGTGCACGCGCGTGCGGCCGACGAGGAACAGCGTGCGGCGCTTGACGACACGCCCCACGCTGCCGAGCGCGCGTTCGAGCGTGGTGCGCAGCGCGGCCGGGTCGGCGACCGGCGCGATCGTGTAGTCCGAGGTCTTGGGCCCGTGCGCATCGGGGCGCTGGTAGGCGATCAGTTCGCCGCGGCCATCGGCGAACGCACGCAGCTTCAGGCGGCCGTGCGGGCACGCGAAGAAGGTGTCGTCCTGTTCGATCAGCTCGGGTCCCCGGTCGGCGAGCGCGCCGGCGCGTGCGAGCGCCGCGTCGAAGTCGACGAGCGCGGCCTTGATTTCGACGTTGCGTGCCATCGTGTCGCGGAGAAGTCAGGAGCGGAACAGCCGCGAGTACTGGCTCTCGTGCCGTGCCGACAGGATCGCGAGCATCGGCGAGAACGCCTGACGCTCGGCCTCGGGCAGCGCGAGCGCATGCTCCACCGCGTCCGGGATCTCGTGCGCGAGCCGGGCCAGCACCCGCTGGCCGGCGTTCTGCCCGAGCGGCACGGCCTTCAGCGCAGCCTGCACCATGTTCTCGGCCCAGCCGAACGCGAAGCTCAGCAGCGCATCGCGCGGCGTCGCGCCGGTGCGAGCGGCGGCGTACGCGAACGCCAGCGGCCAGCTCGGCGCCGGCTCGAGCCCGGCCAGCACGGCGAGATCGCCGCGAGCCTCGCGGTTCTTCAGCCACTCGAGCATCGAGCGCCCCATCTGTTCGCTCTGCTGGCGCAGCTCGGCCGACTCGCGCGTGGCCAGCACCCAGTCGTTCAGCGCGACGATGCGTGCCGCATCATCGGCGCGCCATGCGGCCACCGCCTGCGCGACGACCGCGAGGTCGCTGCGCGCCAGCGTCAGCGCGAGCTGGTCCGACAGCCACTGCGCCGTCTGCGCCTCGTCGCGCACGCGGCCCGCGTCGACGGCCGCCTCCAGCACTTCGGAGTAGCTG
>DATCSE010000492.1:0-9790 GCA_036568605.1 Burkholderiaceae bacterium
GTTCCGCATCGACGCGACGTCGGCGGCCGGCCCGGTCAAGCTCGCGGCAGCGCCGCAGCCGGTGCCTGCGCCCGCCGCGACGACCGCGCCGGCGGCCAAGGCCACCGCATCGGCCGCGGCCGGCTGGAACGGCAGCGAGCGGCGCGGCCCGAACCGCGCGACCAACGTCAGCCGCCTCCCGGCAGCGCCGGCAGTGTCGACGCCACCCAAGGCTGCGCCTGCGCCGGCCGCGGCCGCCACGACGCTCGCCGCCGCGAGCGCCGCCGGCGACGGCGACTGGGAAACCTTCTGAGCCGGCGTTCGTGCAATCAGCACGCCCGCCGCACCCTTCAGTCGCGCCGCGAACTGCCGATAGACCAACGAGCGAGCCGACCCGATCCAAGCAGGCAGCGCCCGTCAACCACCTCCAGGACCACCATGAACATGATGACCGATGCGGCCCACGTGGCCAGCCATGAAGCCGCCCGCGCTGCGCTGCATGCCAGCGGCGAATTCCTCACCTTCCGTCTCGGCGCCGAGGAATACGGCATCGACATCCTGAAGGTCCAGGAAATCCGCTCGTACGAGCAGCCCACCCGCATCGCGAATGCGCCGACGTTCATCAAGGGCGTCGTCAACCTGCGCGGCGTGATCGTGCCCATCGTCGACCTGCGCCTGAAGCTCAGCTGCGAGAGCGCCGAGTACAACAGCTTCACGGTCGTGATCGTGCTGAACGTCAAGGGCCGCGTGGTCGGCGCGGTGGTCGATTCGGTCTCCGACGTGCTCGCGCTGGGCGGCGACACGATCAAGCCGGCACCGGAGATGAACTCGGCCGCGGTCGACACCAGCTTCATCACCGGCATCGGCAGCGTCGGTGAGCGCATGCTGATCCTGATGGACATCGAAGGTCTGATGGCCAGCGCCGAAATGGGGCTGGTCAACGAGCTGCACTGAGCGCCTCTCCCGACAACAACAACAAAGTCCGGGGGTCGCGATGCAACACCAACAAGCCGCGGGCTCGATCGCCCGCAGAATCTCGATCGTCGGCAGCCTCGGGCTCGCCATCGCGCTGCTGGCGATCTGCACCGCGATGAGCGTGCTGCTGACGCGGCAGACGCACGAACGCATCGCCACCTGGGTCGGCGACAAGACGCAATCCATCGCCGACTCGGCCGATGCGTTCGACATGACCTCGCGGGCCATGGTCGAGCGGCTGTTCACGGTCTTCAAGCAGGACTTCGACTCGACCTTCGTGCACGACGCCGCGACCGGCGACCTGCAGAACTTCGGCACGTCGCTGATCAACAACTACACCGCGGTCGACAAGTTCACGCAGTTCACCGGCGGCGTGGCGACCGTGTTCTCGATCAAGGGCGACGACTTCCTGCGCATCACGACGTCGCTGAAGAAGGAGAACGGCGAGCGCGCGCTCGGCACGCTGCTGGGCAAGACCCATCCGGCCTACGCCGGTCTGCTGCAGAACAAGCCGTACATCGGCCGCGCGACGCTGTTCGGCAAGCCGTACATGACGCGCTACGAGCCGATCCACGACGAGGCCGGCAAGGTGGTGGGCGCGCTGTTCATCGGCTTCGACCTGAGCCCGTTCCAGGGAGCGTTCGATTCGCTGGTCGCGCAGAGCAAGTTCTTCGAAAGCGGCGGCGTCTACGTCATCGACCCGAAGAAGTCGCTGGCCGACGCGGTGTTCGTCAGCCATCCGAGCGCCAAGGGCAAGAAGGTCGCCGAGGCGTTCCCCGATGCGCAGGCCTTTCTCGCGCAGCTCGAGAAGGCCGATGACGCACCGATCGCGCAGGCCGTGCCGCTGTTCGGCGGCGCGAAGGACGCGTGGGTGGTCGTGCGCAAGAACAAGTCCGGCTGGTGGGTGGTCAGCGAGGTCTCGGAGCACGAGGCGATGCGCAGCCACTGGGCCGGTCTGGTGCCGTTCTGGCTGATGCTGGGCGTGGCCGCGGTCGGCCTGGGCTGCGCGCTCTTCTGGATGATGCGGCGCTGGATCGCGCGGCCGCTGCAGCAGCTCGGCGGCGCGTTGACCGCGGTGTCGGGCGGCGACCTGACGCAGCCGTTCCACAGCGAGCGGCGCGACGAGATCGGCCAGCTGATCCGCGAGGTCGAAGCGATGCGGGTGCAGTTCAATCGCACGCTGGGCGGGGTGCGCCGTGCGGTCGACTCGATCAACGTGGCCAGCGCCGAGATCGCGACCGGCAACCAGGACCTCAGCGCGCGCACCGAACAGACGGCGTCGAACCTGCAGCAGACCGCAGCTTCGATGACGCAGCTGACCGACACGGTCGCGCAATCGGCCGACGCCGCCACGCAAGCCAACCGGCTGGCCGGCTCGGCGGCCGAGGTCGCGACGCGCGGCGGCACGGCGGTCGCCAAGGTGGTCGCGACGATGGACGAGATCAATGCGGCGTCGAAGAAGATCGCCGACATCATCGGCGTGATCGACGGCATCGCGTTCCAGACCAACATCCTCGCGCTGAACGCGGCGGTCGAAGCGGCCCGCGCCGGCGAGCAGGGCCGCGGCTTCGCGGTCGTCGCCGCCGAGGTGCGCAGCCTCGCCCAGCGCAGCGCCGAAGCCGCCAAGGAGATCAAGGGCCTGATCGGCGCCTCGGTCGACAAGGTCGAAGGCGGTTCGCGCCTCGTGGCCGACGCCGGCCGGACGATGACGGAGATCGTCGATTCGGTGCAGCGCGTCACCAAGATCATCGGCGAGATCACCGCCGCGGCGGCGGTGCAGCGCGACGGCATCGGCGAGGTCGGCGGCGCGATGACGCAGCTCGACCAGATGACGCAGCAGAACGCCGCGCTGGTCGAGCAGAGCGCCGCGGCCGCCGAGAGCCTGCGCGAACAGGCGTCCCGCCTGACCGGGCTGGTCTCGACCTTCCGCCTCGCCGACGCTGCGGCGGTGCTGCAAGCTACACCGATGCCGGCACCGGCAGCCGCGGCACCCGTGGTGCCGGCGCCGGTGACGCAGGCGCCGACGAAGACATCGACACTGCCGGCGGCCCGACCGCCGGCGCGCAAGGAGACGACAACGGTAGCGGCCGTCGCGCCGGCCGCGAGCGCAGCACCCGCGAGCCGCGGCGCTGACGACGATTGGGAAACCTTCTGAACAAGAAACAGCCGTGAACCTCTTCAATCGCCTGACCATCCGCGCGCGCTTTCACCTGATGATCGGCATGGTCACCGCCTCGCTGGTGGTGACCACGGCGGTCAACACGGTGAGCGACCGCGCGAATCGCGGCGACGCCGCGGCCGCGTTCGAACAATCCCATGCCGCGCTGCTCGATGCCGGCGAGCTGCGCGAGTCCATGGCGCAGATGCGCCGCCTCGAGGCCAGCATGATGGCGATCGGCACCTCCAACACGAACGAGGTCGAGCGCTTCGGCAAGGAATGGGGCGAGACCGTCAAGGCCTCGAAGGCGGTCGGCGAACGCATCGGCAAGGCCGCGGCCACCGACGAGGTGCGTGCGATGGCGGCCGCCCACGGCAAGCTGGTCGGCGAGTACGCCGCGGTGATCCAGCCGCTGGCCGAGCAGCTGAAAGGCGCGCAGATCGACGGCCCCGTCGCGCTGGCCTATGCCGCGAAGGCCGACGACACGGTCAAGCAGATGGTCGCGAACGTCGACGCGCTGACGAAGGCGCAGCTCGCGCGGGTCGAGGCGCTGCGCGCGCAGGCCGATCAGCGTGCACGGCTCGCCGACGGCATCAAGCTCGCGCTGATGGGCATGACGCTGGCGCTGTTCCTGCCGCTCGCGTGGCTGACGCTGCGTGCGGTGTGCCAGCCGCTGGAGCGCGCAGTGAAGGTGGCCGAGCACATCGCCGAAGGCAACCTCAGCAGCACGGTGGAAGCGGGCCGCCAGGACGAGATCGGCCGGCTGCTGCAGGCGATCGCCGGCATGCAGGAGCGGCTGCGCGGGCTGGTCAGCGAGATCCGCCGCACGGCCGACTCGATCCAGGTCGCGAGCACCGAGGTGGCCACCGGCAACCAGGACCTGAGCCAGCGCACCGAGCAGGCTGCGAGCAACCTGCAGCAGACCACCAGCTCGATGGAGCAGTTGACCGACACCGTGCGGCAGAGCGCCGATGCGGCCTCGCAGGCGAATCAGCTCGCGGCATCGGCGACCGAGGTCGCGCAGCGCGGCGGCTCGGTCGTGGCCCAGGTGGTCAAGACGATGGAAGCGATCAACGCGAGCTCGAAGAAGATCGCCGACATCATCGGCGTGATCGACGGCATCGCGTTCCAGACCAACATCCTCGCGCTGAACGCCGCGGTCGAAGCCGCGCGGGCCGGCGAGCAGGGCCGCGGCTTCGCCGTCGTCGCAGCCGAGGTGCGCTCGCTCGCGCAGCGCAGCGCCGAAGCGGCCAAGGAGATCAAGAGCCTGATCGGCGCCTCGGTCGACAAGGTCGAGGACGGCTCGCGCCTGGTGGCCGATGCGGGCACGACGATGAACGAGATCGTCGCCAGCGTGCAGCGGGTGACCGACATCATCGGCGAGATCAGCGCGGCGGCCAGCCAGCAGAGCTCGGGGCTGGGCCGGATCAACGGCGCGGTGGCGCAGCTGGATCAGATGACGCAGCAGAACGCCGCGCTGGTCGAGCAGTCGGCCGCGGCGGCCGAATCGTTGCGCGACCAGGCCGACAAGCTCGCCGGCGCGGTGGGCCGCTTCCGGCTCGCCGCCTGAGCGCGCCGGGCCGCTCCCAAGCCTGTCCTGAGCTTTGTCGAGGGGCGCGAATCCCGAAGCACGCAGTGCGGAGGGTAGTCCAGTGACCGACTCCGGCGGCCCGGCGGCGCTCAGCCGTCGACCGCCTGGCGCAGCGTCTGCACCACCGGCCGGCGCAGCACTTCGCGCAACCCCCACCAACCCGCGGCCAACGCGAGCAGCGCACCGGCCGCGCCGCCGGCCAGCGGCACCCACGGCGCGACGCTCCAGCTGAACTCGAACACGTAGCGGGCCAGCGCCCAGCCGACCGCGACCGCCGCGATCGAGGCGAGCACGCCGGCCAGCGCGCCGACACCGAGCAGCTCCGCGCGCTGCACGTGCGCCAGCAGCTGGCCGCTCGCGCCGAGCGCGCGCATCACCGCGAACTCCTTGGCACGCGCCTCGCGTGTCGCGCTGACCGCGGCGAACAGCACGACCAGGCCGGCCGCGAGCGTGAATCCGAACAGGAACTCGACCGCGCGTATCACCTGATCGAGCACACGCTGGATCTGCGCGATCGACGCCGACACGTCGATCGCGGTGATGTTCGGGAAGTCGCGCGCGAGCGCGTTGTCGAAGCCGGGCACCGCGCTCGGCGCGCGGAACGCCGCGATGTACGAGACCGGCAAGTCGGCCATCGTCGCGGTCGGGAACATCACGAAGAAGTTGACGCGCATCGAGCTCCAGTCGACCTTGCGCAGACTGGTGATGCGGCCTTCGGCCATCGCCCCGCCGATGTCGAAGCGCAGCACGTCGCCCAGCTTCAGGCCTATCGTCTGCGCGATCCCTTCCTCGACGCTGACCGCGTTCGGCTCGTTCTCGGTCCAGCGTCCGCCGACCAGCAGGTTGTGCCCGGGCATCGTGCTCGCGTGGCTCAGGTTGAACTCGCGATCGAGCAGGCGGCGCGCGCGCTCGTCCTCCCAGTCGTCGGGCTTGACCGGCTTGCCGTTGATCGTGACCAGCCGGCCGCGGATCATCGGGTACCAGTCGTAGCGCTGCACGCCCGATTCGGCGAGGCGCTGGCGGAACGCATCGGCCTGCTCGGGCTGCACGTTGATCACGAAACGGTCGGGCGCGTCCTTCGGCGTGGCCTGGCGCCAGCCGTTGATCAGGTCGGTACGCAGCAGCACCAGCAGCACCAGCGCGAGCAGGCCCACGCTGAGCGCCGACACCTGCAGCACCGCGAATGCCGGCCGCGCGGCGATCTGGCGCGTCGCCAGCACGAGCCAGCGCGGCGCACGCGCTTCGGGCACCGCGCGGCGCAGCAGCAGCACCGCGCCCCACGAGAGCAGCGCGAACAGCGCGCACGCGCCGGCGAACCCGCCGACCGCGATCAGCCCCATCTTCAGGTCGCTCGCGACCGCGAGCAGCAGCAGCGCGAACCCCAGCGCGCCGGCCGCGAGCACCGCGATCGACGCCGGCTTCAACGCGCCGACATCGCGCCGGATCACGCGCAGCGGCGGCACGCGCGCAAGCTGCAGCACCGGCGGCAGCCCGAAGCCCAGCAGCAAGGTCAGCCCGACGCCGATGCCGAACAACGCCGGCCACGGCGTGGCCGCGGGCAGCGCCGCGTCGACCAGGCCGGCCAGCAGCCAGACGAACACGTAGTGCACCGCAAAACCGAGCAGCACGCCGGCCGCACTCGCAAGCAGGCCCACGAGGCCGAACTCGACGACGTACTGCCAGGCGATGCCGCGTTGCGGCACGCCCAGCACGCGCAGCATCGCGCAGTCGTCGAGATGGCGGTTCGCGAAGTCGCGTGCCGCGATGCCGACCGCGACCGCGGCCAGCAGCGCCGCGAGCAGCGCGACCAGGTTCAGGAACTTGCCGGCGCGGTCCAGCGTCTGGCGCATTTCGGGCCGGCCGGTCGTGAGCGATTCGATGCGCGCGCCGCGCACCCCGGCAGACTTGATGTGCGCGTCGGCCCACTCGGTGAACTGGCGCACGCGCGCGTCGTCGTTCGCCAGCGACGCCACCGCAAGCCTATAGGTCACGCGGCTGGCCGGCTGGATCAGCCCGGTTGCCGGCAGGTCGGCCGCGTTGAGCATCACGCGCGGCGCGAAGCTCGCGAAGCCGGTGCCGCGATCGGGCTCGATCAGGATCTGCTGCGCGATGCGCAAAGTCGCGTCGCCGAGCAGCAGCGAGTCGCCGATCTTCAAGGCCAACCCATCGAGCAGCGCCGGGTCGACCCAGACGCTGCCGGCCTCGGGCGCGCCAGTGCGCTGCGCCTCGGGCGTGCCGGGGCCGGCATCGACGCGGACCTTGCCGCGCAGCGGGTATGCGCCGCTGACCGCCTTGACGCTGACCAGCTTGGACGCGCCGCCCCGGCCATCCGGCGCGCGGCCCATGCTCGGGAAGACCGCGGTCGACGCGGTCGCGAGACCCAGCTCGCGCGCCTTGGCCTCGAACTCGGGCGGCGGCGGCTGATCGGCTGCGACGATCGCGTCCCCGCCCAGCAGCTGGCGTGCATCGCGCGTCAACCCGCCGTTGATGCGGTCGGCGAAGAAGCCGACCGCGGTCAGCGCCGCGACCGCGAGCATCACCGCGACGACCAGCAGGCGCAGCTCGCCGGCACGGAAATCACGCTGCATCTGCCGCCATGCCAGCGCGGCCCAGGAGGCCGAGACATGCGGGACGGACGCGAGGGTTCGGGGCGCCGTGGACGCGGCGATCTCGGACATCGGCGAGCTCATGAGGGCGGAACTTACACGAGTCGCCGCGGGTCGGTCGCGCTGGGGCCATGCACGGCGGCCCATGCACGACGGCGAACGCTGCATGCAAGCCCCTCGAATGCCCGGGCTTGGCCGCGGTGCTGTAATGCCCTGCATGGACACCCGCATCTCCTCGCCGGCCACGGCCCTGCCCCCGATCTTCGTCTCGCACGGCTCGCCGATGATCGCGCTGGAGCCCGGCGCGGCCGGTGCCTTCATGCAGCGCCTGGGGCCGGCCATCGACGCGACGTTCGGGCGGCCGAAGGCGATCCTCGCGGTCTCGGCACACACCGCGGCGCGTGCACCGGTGCTGCTGGCAGCACCGCGGCATGCCGCGGTCTACGACTTCGGCAACTTCGACCCGAAGCTCTTCACACTGCGTTACGACGCGGCCGGCGCTCCCGAGCTCGCCGCCCAGGTCGCGCAGCGCCTGGTCGACGCGGGCATCGCGGTGCACACGCTGAACGAAGGCGGGCTGGACCATGGCATCTGGACCGCGCTGCGCTACGTCTACCCCGATGCCGACATCCCGGTGCTGCCGCTGGCCTTCGTGCCGGACCAGAGCCCGGCGGCGCAATTCGCGCTCGGCGCGGCGCTCGCGCCGCTGGCCGATGCCGGCGTGCTGGTGTTCGGCACCGGCAGCATCACGCACAACCTGCGCCGCGTGTTCGCGGGCGGGCTGCGCGCGCGGGTCGATCAGCCCGAGATTCCCGAGAGCGCGGCGTTCCGGGGCTGGATGCTGGCGCGCAGCGCGGCGCGCGACTGGGACGCGCTGTTCGACTACCGGCGGCAGGCGCCGCACGCGGTCGACATGCACCCGACCGACGAGCACCTGTTGCCGTGGTTCGTGGCGGCCGGCGCCGGCGGGCGCGATGCAGCGCCGCAGCGGCTGCACGACAGCGTGACCTTCGGCAGCCTCGCGATGGATGCCTATGCCTTCGGCCCGCACGCCGCGCGCCTGGCCGCACAATTTGCGCCGACCCGCGTGGCGGCTACCATCACGAACGCCTCGACAGCCGCCACATCGTCGACCCTCGCTTGATGGAAGTTTCGCCGCCCGACATCGCCCAGCCGCTGCTGCTGACGGCACGATTGCGGCTGGTCGCGGCGGACGAGCAACTGGCCGGCGCGCTGCTCGACTTCCACGAACGCAACCGCGCGCACCTCGCGCCGTGGGATCCGCCGACCGACGCGGCGTTCTACACCGAAGCCGAACAGGGGCGGCGCTTGCGCGATGCGGCCGCGACCTTCGCAGCCGGCACCGGCTACCGCTGGCTGCTGCAGCCGATCGGCGATCCGCACCGGGTGATCGGCACGATCCACTTCTCGAACATCGTGCGCGGCCCGTTCCAGAGCTGCAACCTCGGTTATGCGCTGGACCGCGCGTACGAAGGCCAGGCCCTGATGACCGAGGCGCTGCGCTGCGCGATCGGCGAGCTGTTCTCGCCGCGCATCAACCTGCACCGCATCCAGGCCGCCTACCGGCCCGAGAACACCCGCAGCGCCGAGGTGCTGAAGCGCCTGGGGTTCGACGACGAAGGGCTGTGCAACGACTACCTGTTCATCGACGGCTTGTGGCGCATGCACCGCATCGCGACGCTGCTGAACCGCGCGTTCGTGCTGCCCGACGCGTGGCGCGCCGAACGTTGACGACGTGACCCGGGTCGCGCCGGCTCAGGCTCAAGCACCGACGCGCACGACAAGCTGCTGCGGCGAGCCCGCCTCCGGGTCTCGCCGCAGCACGGCGAGCGGCACGCGTGCCCCACCGCGACGATAGGGCTGGCGCTCCTCCTCGAAGCCCAGCGGGCGCCCGTCGAGCTCGAGGCCCACGACGCCGCAGCCCGGCGAGGCCACGCGGTAGGTGATCTGCAGCTCGCGCTGCAGCAGCGTCGTGCGCAGGCAGGTCCCGTCCAGCGCCGCCGGCATCACCGGGTCGATGACCAGCGTCTGTGCCTCGAGTCGCAGGCCGAACAGATGGCGCACGACGAGCCCGTAGAGGATCCCGGCGCCGCTCGAATACACGCGCCAGCCGGCTTCGAGCGCGACCGTGCCGGCGCGCACCCGCGCGTACTCGGCGCTCGCTTCGTAGCGGTCGGCGAACGCCGCGTCCGAGCTCGACGTGTAGGTGTTCGACGAGCGCAGCGCCGCCGACGGCACGAGATCGCGCAGCCCGATCGGGTTCGCGCGGGCCAGTGCGTCGAAGAAGCCCGCGGCATCGCCGGCATGCGCAAGCGCCTGCGCATAACGCAGGTGGGCGTGCATGTACATGAGCCCGATCTCGCGGCCGAAGTAGCTCGCGCTCTCGGCACGCTGGAACAGCCGCTGCAGGCCGCCGCGATACGGCAGCGGCTGGTCGAAGAGGCGCGCGCCGTCGGGGCC
>DATCSE010000493.1:0-2572 GCA_036568605.1 Burkholderiaceae bacterium
CGCCGCTGCATCGCCGCGGCGCTGCGCCGCTCGCGGGATGGGCCTACTCGTCGTTCGCGGCGCCGGCGGAACCGCCCTCGGCAAAGTTCGCATGGCCGGCCCGCCCTTGCGCCAGCGCCGAGGCCGCGAGGCCGGACGCACGGCGCAGCAGCGCATCGGCCTGCGGGCCGTCGTCCGGGTACTGCGCGATGCCCAGCGCGGTCGCGACCGCGATGTCGACACCCGCGACCTTGAACGGCTCGAGCATGGCCGCCTGCAGCTTCGCGGCCACCACCGTCGCGTCGGCAGCGGCGAGCATCGCGCCGAGCAGCACCGCGTAGCAATCGTCGGCCAGCGCCGCGACCACGTCGCTCGCGCGAACACCGGCGCGCAGCCGCACCGCGATCTTGCGGCGCAGGACCTGCGCGGCCGGCCCGCCGAGCCGCGCGCGCGCGGTCGCGAGCCCTTCGATGCGCAGCACCAGCAGCGCCATCGGCGACGGCTGGCGCTCGCGCAGCGCGATCAGCTGGCTGATGTGCTCGATCAACTGCTGCTGGTGCGGCAGCCCGGTTTCGAGGTCGGTCGCGTACGCGGTCGCATGCGCCTTCAGCACGTCCTGCTCGCGGCGCTTGCGCTCGATCGCAGCGCGCACGCGCTGCGGCAACGCCGAGCTCGCCAGGTCGGGCAGCGTCAGCACCTCCTGCACGCCGCGCTGCCACCAGGCGAGCGCCGCGGCGCCATCCGCCGACGGCTCGACGAGCAGGATCGCGACGTGCTCGGCGGAGCGTGCCACCGCCTCGGCATACGCCTCGTCGTCCGGCGCGCTCGCGAGCAGCAGCGCATCGATTCCGGCGCCTTGCTGCGTCTCGGCGAGCGCTTCGTCGACATCCGCGCAGCGTCGCACGAGAAAGGGTCCGAACGGCGAGGCGACCAGCGCCTGGGTGGCCGCATCGGGCAGCGGCGCGGCAACGAGCACGGTGAGCATCGGGGTGGCCATGGCGGTCTGGCGGCGAGGAAACAGGTGGATTGTGGCGCTGTGCGCTGCCTGCTGCCTACAGGAACTCTTCCATCACGAACGGCGACAGCAGCCAGTTTTTCAGCCGCAGCGACCAGCCCCCGTCCGGTTCTTCGGTGTGCACGATCTCGCGGCCATCGTCGCCGCGCTCGATCCATTCGACGCCGCCGCCATCGGCGCGCAGCCGCAGCCGGTACGCGCTGCGGATCTCGTCATGGATGCGCAGCTGGCGCACGTCGGCCGCGATCTCCTCGCTGTCGATGATCAGCCCGGCCTCGGTGTTGTACAGCGCCGAGCGCCCGTCCAGGTTCATCGAGCCGACGTACAGCCAGCGCCGGTCGACGATCGCGAGCTTTGCATGCAGGCGCCCCAGCGACTTGCCGAACGGCCCGAACTCGCCGGACTTGCGGGTCAGCGAGGGGCTCAGCTCGTAGATCGTCACGCCGGCCTTCAGCATCTCCTCGCGCTTGGCCGCGTAGCGCCAGTAGACCAGCGGCTCGTCGGTCGCGCCCAGCGAATTGGTCAGCAGGATCACGCGGCTGCCGTGCTCGGGCGCGCGCCGCATCATCTCCAGGCCGCGCGGGTCGGGCAGGAAATACGGCGAGATGATCAGCACTTCGTGCTTCGCCATGCCGAACAGCGCGACGACGTTCTCGAGCACCGTGTTCGGGTCGCGATGGCCGGGCGAGCCGGTGACGATCTTGTCGGGGTGGTCGGCGATCACCCGTGCGCTGGCGAACATCCGGCCGTCGACGATGCCGTGCTCGAGCTGGCGCGACAGCGCCGGGCGCCGCAGCACGTCGCGCTCGCGCGGCACGATGTTCGGGTTCGCATCGCGCACCAGCTCGTCGAAGCGCCGGCGCAGCGCGGCGCCGTCGCGCTCGGCGACGTAGGTCACCTGCTCGATCGGGTAGACCCGCTCGCTGTTCCAGTAGCGGTCGAAGACCTTCGAGAACTCACGCACGACCGGGCCGGACGTGAGCATGTCGAGGTCGACGAAGTTCGCCTGCTCGCTGCGCATGAAGTACTCGGCCGCGATGTTGCGCCCGCCGGAGACCGAGAAGCTGTTGTCGGCGATGAACAGCTTGTTGTGCATCCGGTGGTTGATGCGGCCGAACTGGTGCAGCGAGAACACCAGGCGCCCGAGGAACGGCCCCGAGCGCGCCGGCAGCGGGTTGTAGATGCGCACCTGCGCGTTCGGATGGGCAGCCAGGCCGACGAGCAGGTCATCGAGGCCGGCGGCATACAGGTCGTCGACCAGCAGCCGCACGCGCACCCCGCGCTGCGCCGCATCGCGCAGCTCACGCAACAGCATCCGGCCGAGCGGGTCGTTCTGGATCAGGTAGTACTGGACGTCCAGCGAACGTTGCGCATGGCGGGCCAGCGCGATGCGCGCATCGAATGCGAATTCGCCCTCCGGCAGCGGACGGAAGCCGGACAGCGGCGCGCCGGAAGCCGGCGCGGCAGGCGCCGTTGCCGCGGCGATGCGCGCGAGCGCGGTCTGCGCGACGTCGTCGTACGCGTGGCTGGGCGGGTTGGCGGCGGGCGGCGGCATGCTCGCGCAGCCGACCAGCCAAG
>DATCSE010000494.1:0-9515 GCA_036568605.1 Burkholderiaceae bacterium
CGACGAGATCGAAGCGACGCTGGCCGACGCGGCCGACGCGCAGGATTGGCTGACCCGCATGCACCTGCTGGTGCAGCAACGCGCCCGCCCGAATCAGGACAACTACAGCGCGATCGCGGTGTGGGTCGGCAACCCGGGCGATGTCACGCGAATCCAGGATCTGGATTGACGCAAGCGACGTACTGGGGCGATCCGCTGTATGAGCTCGACAATTGCCGGTGCGATCCAACCGCATTGCAAGATGTCTTCGAGGAACCAGATAATCAATCGGCGTCTGGCGCAGCCTCGTTCACATGAAGGTAGATACCTCCGATCTCCGCAATCAACCGGCATATGGCCTTGTTGAGGCTGCGCGCTACTTGCGACTGCCCCCTGCCACGCTGAGAACGTGGCTGGTAGGCCGCGACTATCCCAAAGGAGGAGCCCAAGCGACCTTCCATCCGTTGCTCAAGCCAGCGAGCAGGCAGCCGTTGCAATTGTCTTTCTACAACCTGATCGAGGCGCACGTACTTCGGGCTCTACGAACCCAACACGGGGTCGCGATCGCCGAGTTGCGCAAAGCCATTTCGTACGCCGAGAGGAAGCTCCAGCTGCAACGTCTGCTCTTGAGCGCCGAACTTCGAACGCACGCCGGTCAGGTGTTCCTGGATCGTTATGTCGAGCTCATCAACCTGAGTGCCTCGGGCCAGTTGGCAATGCGCAAGATGTTCGAGGATCATTTGCAGCGAGTCGAATGGGACGAATGGCAGTTCCCCGTACGGCTCTACCCCTACATCGACTCCACACAACGCTCCGTGGAGCGATCGATAGCAATCGACCCGCTCATCGCTTTCGGCCGCCCCATCGTCCGTCGCGCGGGCGTCTCCACGGCCGCCATCACCGATCGCATCGATGCCGGCGAGACTGTCGATGCGCTTGCCGACGACTACGATCTTTCTCGTGATGAGATCGAACAAGCAGTACTCTATTCGCGAGCGGCGTGAGCCGGATCTACTTCACCGACCGCGATCTCGGAAAGCGATTTCCGCGCATCCTGGCTGATGCAGGGATCCTGGTCGAGCGCCACGGCGATCTCTTTCCGCCGGATGGGAGTGACGAGCAATGGTTGGAGCATTGCGGAAAAAACGGCCGCGTCGGCATCTCGCACAACAGCCGAATTCGGTACGTCCCCAATGAATTGGCGGCTGTGAAGCGCTTCGCGGTCCCGCTTCTCATCCTGGGCGGACAAGCGGCAACTGCGGAGCTCGCTCGCAATTTCGTGCACACATTGCATCGCATCGAGTCGCTGCTCGACGCCCACGCCCCACCTCTCATCGCCAAGGTCTATCGCCCGACGCCGGCAGAGGTTGCGAGATCTGCAACAGCGGTGGGCCGCGTCGAGATATGGTTTCCCAAAAGCTAGGGCGGTCTACCACACGCCCTCCAGCAACTGCACGAACGACTCTCGCGCCGGCAGCCCGACCGCGATGCTCAGGCTGCTCGCCTGCTCGCCCGGTCGCAGCGACCACCACAGCGAGCAGCCGCGCAACCGGCGCAGGCTCTCGGCGACGGTGAGCTGCTCGAAGCATTGCGCGAGCGTGGTGCCGGCCTCCATCTCATGGCGGGTACGCTCGGTCCATTGCGCGGCGGTCCACGGCGCGGCCGGCGGGCTCGCCGGCAGCGGCGCCGTGGCGGCCAGCGCGATCAGGTCGGCCTCGAACTGCTCGAGCGAGCTGCCCGGCTGCAAGGTGCGCAACGCGGCGCGCGCGATGGCGGCGTACCACGCCTCGAGCTGCCCCAGTGCGTCGCGGCCGGCCGGCGGATGTTCGCGCGCCTGCAGCACGACCAGCGGGAAATAGCGACCGACGCTGTCGACGCTGGGCATCATCAGCCCGAACCACCACGAGCTCGCGTCGAACACGCCCGGCGCCCAGGCGAAGCGCCACAGCGGGCTGGTCAGGTAGAGGTTGAACCAGCGCGCGTCGCCGAGCTGGGCGCGGCTCGCGTCCACGCCTTGCGAGAGCCAGGCATCGAGCACGCGCGCGGTGTCCTGCGGCAGGCGGCGCGTCGCGAAGTCGCCCAGGCTCGCCAGCTTGCCGTACCAGGCCGGCGCATCGCGGTCGTCGCTGGGCACGTACACCGCAGCCGCCCCTTCACAACGAATGCGGGCACGCGAACTCGTTGAGCTCGCGCAGCTTGAACGGATTGACGACGCTGCTCGCGGTGACCTCGAAGGTCGCCTTGCGCCCGTCGATCATGAAGGTCGCCCTGAAGCGCTCGGGCGCGCCGGCCTGCACCAGCTGCAGCTTGTCGAACAGGCGGAACAGCGCCCACGGCCCTTCGGTGGTCATGCCCGACGAGCCGCTGGCGAGCGGCGGCTGCAGCTGCACGCGCACCTGCGTGCTGCCCTTGGGGCCGGGCCACTGGATCGCCGTCGGGATCTGCGGGCCGTGCGCGTACTTGACGATCTGGCCGTCGAAGTCCAGCGTGAACTGCGTGATCGTCTCGTCCATCTCCTGCGGCTTGAATTCCAGGCGCAGCGACGGCGTCGCGCCGCCCGAGCGGAAGAAGGTGTCGCGGATCGCCGCGGCACGCTGGAACTGCGCGAGCGTCGCCGAGTCGCGCGTGATCGCGCCTTCGCCGAGCTGGCGGAAGGTCCACGGCCGCGTGTTGGTGTCGACCAGCGCGGCCAGGTTCTTCTGGAAGAACTCGTCGAACAGGCCGCCCGGCTTGAACAGGCGGCCGAAGTCTTCCTGCGTGACGTCGCTGGTGCTGTTGCGCGCGAACGGATAACGTCCGTTGATCGCCTGGCGGCAGAACTCGCCGATGCTGGAGTTGACCGAGCTCGCGAGGTTGGCGCGCGCCGCGCCGGTGGCCACCGTGTTGCTGCTGGCCGAGAGCGTCGCGACCAGCGTGCGCACCGGCTCGGGCAGCCGGGGCGCCTCGGCCTTGACCTTGTTCGGCACCTCCGACGGCGGCGGCGCATTGCCGCCCTTGACCGCGGTGTCGATGGTGCTGAGCAGCTGGTAGACCTCGTTGATCAGCGCGATCGTCGCGTCGATGGGCGCGGCGCCGCCGCCTTGCGGCGCCTTGACATAGTTGCGCAGGCTCTCGAAGCGGTCGTCGACGATGCTCTCGATGCGCGCGCCCGGCGCGAGGCCATTGGGTGCGCCCTTCGTGCCCAGCATGCGCGCGAGCTTCTCGCGCGATTCGTCGATCTTCTGGCGCGCTGCGTCCTCGACCTTGTCGACCGCGCTCTTCGAATCGGCCGCGGTCAGTGTGGTCTCGCGCACGATGCCGCGCATCAGCGGCGCGAGCGGGTTGTCCGGCGCCGAGAGGATGCGCGCGAGCTGCATCGCCTGCGTCAGGTTGGCGACCGGCTGCAGCTTGATGTCGGCGATGAAGGTCTCCCACTGCCGCACGTAGTCCTGCAGGTACGAGCGCCGCACGTCGTCGGTCAGCCGGCCCAGCGCGAGCGGGTCGCGCAGGCTCGCGGTGCGCGAGGCGTCGTGGATGCCCAGCACCCAGCTCTCCTCGTCGCGCAGCTGCTTCGTGGTCTCGCCGACGACCTTCTGGAACCCCTTGTAGTAGCCGTCGTAGGTGTACAGGCCCGGCACGCCGCGGCCCAGCGACTTCTCCTTGCCGGCACGCGTGAACACCAGCTGCGCCGCCGGGCCGGCGGCTCTGGCGATCGAGAACTCGGGGATGTCGGCGCCGACGCCGTCGCGCCGGATCCGGCTGTAGACACGCTGGGCGAGCGGCATCTGCGCGAGGCGCTGGCGCGTCAGCTCGACCAGCTGCTTGTCCTCGGGCAGCGGCGAGACGGTCGCGCCCTGCGCGAGCAGCGCATCGAGATGGCTCTCGAGCGCGGCGCGGTCGTCGGTGCCGACGTCGCGCGACAGGTTCACCTCCCAGTCGGCCGTCACGTAGCTCTTCAGCGCGTCGCGGTCGAAGTGATCGGGGTCGTGCAGCATCACGTAGGTCTTCAGCACCTCGTACTGCAGCTCGGGGTCGTCGGTGGTGCTCTTGAGCTGGTCCTCGACGCGCAGCGCGAGCCGCGGCTGCACCGCGTCGACCAGCATGCGCTGGTAGACCACCTGCGTCGCCGAGTCGAGCTTGCGGCCCTGGTACAGGCCGAAGCCCAGGGTCCACGGCACGCTGCGCTGCGGATCGGCAACCGCGAGCGCTTTCGTCGCGGCCAGCGCCGGCAGCAGCACCGTGAGATCGGACGACGCGCGGTTCGGCGTCGCCTGCACGAGCTGGCGCACCGCGTCGACCCGCGCCGCGACATCGGCGACGTACTTCTTGTTGTTCACGTAGCTGACGCCCCAGGCGGTCAGCGCCGCGCCGCTCACCAGGGCGATCAGCGCGTAGCCGCCCCATGCGAGCAGCGAACGGCGCCGCTCCCACTTCAGGTTGGTGCCGGCGAGGTCGGCCTCGGCGAACACCACGTCGCGCAGCAACCGCGACAGGAAGAAGCTCTTGCCGGTCGCCTGGTTCGCCGGCAGCGGCGTGCGCGCGAGCCGGTAGGTGCGGGCGATCGCGCCCAGCATGCGGTCGATCGGCGTGCCTTCCTGCGTGCCGCTGATGAAGTAGCAGCCGCGCAGGAGCGGCCGCTCCTCGAACTGCGACGGCGAGAACACCTTCTCGACGAACTCGGTCAGCACGCCGCGCAACCCGGCGAACTGCTGCGGGAAGGCATAGATGCGGGCACGCCGCGCCGGGTCGCGCTCGAGTTGCAGGCGGTCGATCAGTCCATCGGTCAGGCGCTGCTCGAGCCGGTCGAACTCGGCCGCGAGCTTGCCGATGTCGGCGCCGATGTCGTTGCGCAACTGCGCATCGAGCGGGAACGTGAAGCCCCACGGGTCGGCGCGCTGTTCCTTGCTCGCATCGCCGAGGTAGTCCATGAAGCCGGCGAGCAGGTCGCACTTCGTGACCATCAGGTAGATCGGGAAGCGGATGCCCAGCTGCTGGTGCAGCTCCTGCACGCGCGCGCGCACCGCGGCGGCCTGCTTCGCGCGCTCGGGCGCGGTGCGGGTCAGCAGGTCGGTGACCGAGACGGTCACGAGCACGCCGTTGACCGGCTGGCGCGGCCGGCCCTTCTTGATCAGGTCCAGGAAGCCGGACCAGGCCTTGTGGTCGGTCTCCTTGTCGCTGTCCTGCGTGGTGTAGCGGCCGGCCGTGTCGATCAGCACCGCCTCGGTCGTGAACCACCAGTCGCAGTGGCGCGTGCCGCCGACGCCGCGGATCGCCGCCTCGCCCATGCTGGCCGCGAGCGGGAACTCGAGGCCCGAGTTCAGGAGCGCCGTGGTCTTGCCCGAGCCCGGCGCGCCGATGATCACGTACCACGGCAGCTCGTACAGGTAACGCTGACCGACGTGCGCCGACGCGCTCGCCCACAACCCGCGCTTGGCGCCGAAGCGAGCCTGCTTCAGCGTCGTCAACGCCTGCTGGAAGCGCTCGCGTATCGTCGCGAGCTCGGCGCTGGCCGCATCCGGTGCTCCCGGCGCCGGCGCCTGCGCGATCAGCTGGTTCACCACCGCGGTGTTCGCGTGCCGCGCGCGCCACAGGCGCCACAGCTTGGAGACCAGCCACAGCAGCACGATCGCCGCGATCAGCACGATGCGCGAGGTCGCCGTGTCGAGCGGCACGTACGGGCCGACCTGCACCAGCGGGCCGACGATCCAGATCACGATGCCCAGCGCGGTCAGTCCCACGGCCGCGAGCACCCATTCGTTGAAGATCAGGCCGAGCAGCTTCTTCAACATCGTCGCCCCCGGTCAGGTGCTCGCGCGCGACGCCATCAGCGTGATCTCGACCCGCCGGTTCAGCGCGCGGTTGGCTGGCGTGTCGTTCGCGACCACCGGCTCGCCCTCGGCCCGGCCCTCGGCTGTGATGCGCTCGGCGCCGACGCCGCGCGCCACGAGGATGGCACGCACCGCCTTCGCGCGATCTTCGGAGAGGTGCCAGTTCGACGGAAAGCGCACCGTGCGGATCGGCTGGTTGTCGGTGTGGCCGGTCACCAGCACGCGGCCCGGCACCTTCGCGAGCGCCTCGGCGATGCGGCCCATCAGCAGCTCGCGGTCGTTGCTCAACGTCGCGCTGCCGGCTTCGAACAGGCCGTCGCCGCGTATCGTGATCACGCTGCGGTCGATCTCGTCGCGCACCGCGACCGTGCCGGCCTTGATGTCGCTGATCAGGAACTGCGCGAGCCGCGGCTTGGGCGCCGGCGCCGCGACCACGGTGGTCGGCGGCAGCAGCCGCAGGCTCTGGATCTGCCCATAGACCGGATCGGAGACGCCGCTGAGCCAAGACCCCAGCAGCCAGTACACGCCCAACAGCGTGATCGCCGCGACCGCACCGGTCACCCACAGCGGCAGCCACGACAGCAGCGGCCGGCGCTTCACCGCCTGGCCGCGCCAGTGCTCGGCGAGCGGCGGCGCATAGTCGCCGCGTTCCTTCTTCAGGATCTGCGCGAGCCGCTCGCGCACCGCCTCGAGCTGCGCGCTGCCGCCTTCGACGACGCGGTAGCGCCCCTGGAAGCCCAGGCACAGGGCGGCGTAGATCAGCTCGAGCAGGTCGCGGTTCGCATTCGGGTTCTCGGCCAGCTTGGCCATCAGCTGGAACACCTTCTCGCCGCCCCAGGTCTCGTTGTGGAACATCGCGAGCAGGCTGTAGCGGCCCCATGCGCCGCTGCCGCCCCACGGCGTGCTCGCGGCCGCTTCATCGAGCAAGGTGCACAGAATGTAGCGCGCGGCCATCGTGCGCTCCGGCGCGATCCCGCGCGCCGCGGCCTGCGCATCGAACTCGCGCAGGCCTTGCGCGAGCGACTCCTTCAGCACGCCGGGATCGGGCAGCTGCGTGGTCGCGCGGATTTGCGGCGGAAGCGCGAGCAGCTTGTTCGCGAGCGCGACCAGCGGGTTCAATCCGGTGTCGGCCGCCGCGATGTCGCCGACCACATCGGCCCCCGCGGCCATCGCCTGCGCGGACACGGTGGTGCGCGAGCCGGGTGTCGGCATCACGAACGTGCGGTGTGTCTCGATCGCGGCGAACGGATCGCTGAACGGATCGTCGTGGTTCGCTGGGCTCATCGCCAGGCCCCGGTGTCAGCTCGAAGGACGACTCACTGGCGGATCGCCCACAGCTCGAGCTCGAGCCCCGGGAAGTCGCCGGTGATGTGCATCGCGAGGCTGCCGCTCTTCTCGAGCTGGCGCCACAGGTCGCTCTGCCGTTCGAGCTCGAAGTAGAAATGCCCGGCGTGGAACGGCAGCTGGCGCGGCGCGACCGGCAGGCTCTGCAGCCCGATGCCGGGCAGCGCGAGGTTCACCAGATCGCGGATGCGGTCGACCGGGCCGATCTTGGTCTGCGTGACGAAGCGCTGCCGCAGCGGCTCGGCCGGCAGCTGCGCCGCGACCGCGACCACCAGCACGCCGCTCTTCAGCAGCTCGAGGTCGGGCACGACCGCGGTCCAGACGTTGCGGCCGCGATCGACCAGCTCGATCTGCAGCGCGTTCTGCTCCAACACGACGGTCAGCAGGCGGCGCAGCGTGTCGACCAGCGGCACGAAGCTGGCGCGCAGATCGTCGTGCCGGTATGGCGGGAACTCGGGCGGGCGCCGGTTCGCGCCGGTGAAGGTCGAGAGCTCGCCGGCGAGTTGCAGCAGCACGCCGTGCAGCGCGAACGGATGCAGCTGCGGCGTGTTCGCATGCTGGCGCAGCAGCGGCTCCGCGCGGTTCAGCAACTGCAGCATCAGGAAGTCGGCCAGCTCGGAGACGCCGCCGCTCAGCTGCCCCATGCGCGCGGCCAGCGCCTGCGCACGCTGCGCGACCAGGCCGTGGAGCAGCCGCACGTGGCTCGCGAGATGCTCGCTCGCATCGAGCACGACCTGCGGCGGGATGTAGCCGCGGTCGAGCTGGACCTGCTGGTCGCTGCGGCACTCGACGACGTGCACGACGCCGATCGCCGCATACGCATCGCTCAGGTCGCGCGCGCGCAGCAGGCGCAGCTTCAGGCGGCCGGTCTGGATGCTCGCGGGCTCGTCGGAGGCACTGGTGTGGTCGCGCACGCTCTCTTCGACGGCTTCGAGTCGGCACGCGTCGGGGCCGCCGGCGACGCTGTTCGCCGCGTCGCCGAAATCCACCTCGGTGACGCCCTCGCGCGTCAACGGCAACGCCAGGTAGACGAGCTCGCCTTTCAGGTCGGGCGGGATCGCGAGCGGCACCGGCGGCGCATCGAGGCCGGGGCATGCGAACGGCGTGCCGTCCGGCAGCACGCCGCTGGCGCGCGCGATGCCGACCTTGCCGAGCGCGAGCAGCGCGTCGTCCAGCGTCAGGTCGACGAAACCCCAGGCATACGGCGAGACGCAGCGCGCGCGCGCATCGACCAGGCGCGCGACATAACGCGCCTCCTGCTGGAAGTGATGCGGCTGCAGGAACATGCCCTGCGACCAGACGACTGCATTGCGCCAACTCATCGCGCTACTGCTGCACCACCGCGCTGCCCGCGATCGCGATGTCGTCGGCGCGTATCGTCACGACGTTGCGTGCGTTTGCCTTGACCGGCACGATCGCCTTCCAGCGTGCACGCTCGATGTCGCGGAACGCGGCGATCACGCCGATGAAGCGCACGTCGGGCCCCACCGTCTTCTCCCACGGCCTGCTGTCGCCGGGACGCAGCGTGAACTCCTCGCGCGCTCCCATCTCGGCCGCGAGCGTGGCCTGGTCGCGTTCGTACAGCGACAGGAAATCGGCCGCATCGAACGCCGCCGACGACTTCAGCTCGTAGAGCCGCACGACCACCGGCGAGGCGCGCTGGCGCAAGTCCGGGTTGACGTTGGGCGAGGCCTGCAGGGTCGCGGCCACGACGGTAGGCTTCGGCGGCGGCGGCGGGCCCGCGCACGCAATCAGCGCCGCAACCAGGGCCGCGAGCGCGCTGCCGCGCACGGCATGCGCAGCCGACGTGCGTGTCGCGATGGCGGTGGCGAACGTCGTCGTCATGTGCATGCGGCCGATCCTCGTGGGGTTCCAGAATACCGAGCAGGCACGCCGGCGCGTCATGACTTAGGTAACAACGGCGGCCGCGCGACGCCTCGCCTCCATCGACCCCTTGTAGCATTCATCTCGTTGTGAGATAACTGCTACATGAATTCGTGGCTCATCTTGACGGCCACGCTCCCGACCTCACCGAGCGCGCTGCGGGTGCGGGTCTGGCGCGCGCTGAAGGCGACCGGCGCCGGGACCTTGCGCGAAGGCGTCTACGTGCTCCCCGGGCACGCTTCGACGGCGCAGGCGCTCTGGGACCTGGAGCGCGTGATCGCGGAGGCCGGGGCCGACGCGCACATGCTCGTGGTGCAGGCGCGGGACGACGCGCAGGAGAAGGTCTTCCGAGGGTTGTTCGACCGGTCGGACCTTTATGCCGAACTGCTGCAGGCCATCAAGGAGGCTCGCAGCGGCATCAGGAAGTCCACCGAGGCCCAGCTGCACAGGACCTTGCACAGCCTCGAGCAGCAGTTGCAGGCGATCGAGGCCAGCGACTTC
>DATCSE010000495.1:0-5056 GCA_036568605.1 Burkholderiaceae bacterium
CCTGCGGCTCGTCCATCAGCCCGCCGAACAGCGCGTTCTCGCCGATGCCGGTCGCGATCTTCGGCGACATGAAGAACGGCTTGTTGAAGTCCTCGGGGCGCAACTCCAGCCAGACCTTCTCGTCCTTCTGGTACATCGTGAACAGGCCGCCGTCGATCTTCTTCGCGTCCTTGATCACGTTGGCGAACGGCTGCGGGCTGCCGGGCGGCGCGGTGGCCGGTTGCGGGGTGCCCGGCGGCACGCCGGAAGGCGGCGGCGGCGCGGTGTTCGCGGCCGTCTGCGGCGGCCGCGCCGCGGTGCCGCCATTGGCGCTGGCCGCGCCGGCCGGCGCACTGGCGGCCCCGGCGGCCGGCTTGGCGGCACCGGCCGAGGCGGTCGTCGTCGCGTCCGGGTTCAGCGAGGCGCAACCGGCGAGCAAGGCCGCCGCGGCCAGCATCGAGAGCGCGAACCGGCCGGACGAAAAAGGAATAACGGAGGGCTGGGAAAACGTCGTCATGTCTCGCGCCGTCATCGTCGAATGAAACAGGGCGGCACGCAAAGCATGCCGCCCGATCTGAGCCGCTGGGCGGTCATCGGTTCAACGATTCTGCCAGCGGCACGGCGCCCTGCACGCCGCCGCCCCACGCCGACGTGAGATTTACTTCAGCGCCTTGAAGCGCAGCCGGTGCGGCCGGGCGCCTTCCTCGCCGAGGCGCTTCTTCTTGTCGGCCTCGTACTCCTGGTAGTTGCCGTCGAAGAAGACCCACTTCGAGTCGCCTTCGGCGGCGAGGATGTGGGTCGCGATCCGGTCCAGGAACCAGCGGTCGTGGCTGATCACCATGATGGAGCCGGCGAACTCGAGCAGCGCGTCTTCGAGCGCACGCAGCGTCTCGACGTCCAGGTCGTTCGACGGTTCGTCCAGCAGCAGCACGTTGCCGCCCTTCGCGAGCGTCTTCGCGAGGTGCAGCCGGCCGCGCTCGCCGCCCGAGAGCTGGCCGACCAGCTTCTGCTGGTCGTTGCCCTTGAAGTTGAAGCGGCCGATGTAGGCGCGCGAGGGCATCACGAACTTGCCGACGACGATGTTGTCCAGACCGCCCGAGACGTCCTCCCACACGGTCTTGTCGCCTTCCAGCGATTCGCGGCTCTGGTCGACGAACGCCATCTTCACGGTCGGGCCGATCTTCACGGTGCCGCTGTCTGGCTGCTCCCGGCCGGAGATCATGCGGAACAGCGTGGACTTGCCGGCGCCGTTCGGGCCGATGATGCCGACGATCGCGCCGGCCGGCACCTTGAAGCTGAGGTCGTCGATCAGCACGCGGTCGCCGAAGCTCTTCGTGACGTTGGTGAACTCGAACACCTCGTGGCCCAGCCGGTCGCCGGCCGGGATGAAGATCTCGTTGGTCTCGTTGCGCTTCTGGTAGTCGAAGTCGGAGAGCTCCTCGAAGCGCGCGATGCGGGCCTTGCTCTTCGCCTGGCGGCCCTTGGGGTTCTGACGCACCCACTCGAGCTCTTTCTTCATCGCCTTGGTGCGCGCGTCCTCGGTCTTCTGCTCCTGCTCGAGTCGCTGCTCCTTCTGGTCCAGCCAAGTGGAGTAATTGCCCTTGTACGGGATGCCGCGGCCGCGGTCCAGCTCGAGGATCCACTCGGCCGCGTTGTCGAGGAAGTAGCGGTCGTGGGTGATCGCGACCACCGTGCCGGGGAAGCGCGAGAGGAACACTTCGAGCCACTCGACCGACTCCGCATCCAGGTGGTTGGTCGGCTCGTCGAGCAGCAGCATGTCGGGCTTGGAGAGCAGCAGGCGGCACAGCGCGACGCGGCGCTTCTCGCCGCCCGACAGCGGCGCGATCTTCGCGTCCCACGGCGGCAGGCGCAGTGCGTCGGCGGCGATCTCGAGCTGCAGGTCGGTGTTCTCGCTGCCCGCTGCCGCGATCACCGCCTCGAGCTCGGCCTGCTCGGCGGCGAGCTTGTCGAAGTCGGCATCCGGCTCGGCATATTCGGCGTACACCTGCTCGAGCCGCGCCTTCGCGGCGAGCACGCCGCCGAGGCCGGCCTCGACCGCCTCGCGCACGGTCTGCTCGGGGTCCAGCTGCGGCTCCTGCGGCAGATAGCCGATCTTCAGGTTCGGCATCGGCACGGCCTCGCCTTCGATGTCGTGGTCGAGGCCGGCCATGATCTTCAGCAGCGTGGACTTGCCCGAGCCGTTCAGGCCCAGCACGCCGATCTTCGCGCCGGGGAAGAAGCTGAGCGAGATGTCCTTCAGGATCTGACGCTTCGGCGGGACGATCTTGCCGACGCGGTTCATCGTGTAAACGTACTGGGCCATGGGAAATGCGGCTTTCTGAAGCAAAGCGCGCGGCCGAATCCGCGCGCGAATGCGCCATTATCCCCGCGACCGCCCGCCAGCCCGGGCGCCGCCGATCAGCTCTTGAGCTTCAGGATGTAGGTCAGCGCACTGGCCATCGCCTGGTTCACTTCGAGGAAAGACGCAAGGTCCGCCCCTTCCATCCAGAAGTTGTCCCAGTTGTTACGTGCGATGGTCTGCTTCCACCCGTCGGTGGCCACGCTGCGCCGCACGGCATCGAGCAGCGCGGCCCGCCGCGATGCCGGCACTGCCTTGCCAGTGAAGACGCCGCGCCAGTTCGCGATCTCGGCATCCACCCCCTGCTGCTGCACCGACGGCATGCCCTGGAAAGACCTTCGGGACGACACGCCGATCGCCCGCAGCTTGCCGCGGGCGATGTGCTCGCTGAACTCGCTGTAGCCCGAGATCCCGGCCAGGGCCTTGCCGGATTCCACCGCCGCGGTCACCTCGGCGCCGCCCGGGTACGGCTGGTAGTTCAGTCCCGCGGTGTGGCCCGCCGCGCGCGCCAGCAGGCCGGCGAACATGTGATCGACGCCACCGGCGGATCCGCCGGCGATCGCCGTGCTGGCCGGCTCGGCGCGCAGCTTCGCGATCAGGTCGCCGGCGGTCCGGATGGGCGAGTCGGCGCGCACCGCGACCACCTCGTAGTCGCTGGTCAACCGCGCCAGCGGCGCGATGCGGCTCATGTCCACCGCGGGCCTCTGCAGCGCAACGGCGCCGACCATCACCATCCCGGAGATCAGCATGGCATCGGGATCCGCATCGTATTTCTCGACGTAGCGAGCCAGCCCGACGGTGCCGCCCTTGCCGCCGATGTTCTCGTAGTCCACCTGCGTCACCGCACCGGCGGCCACCATGGCGGCGCCCAGCGCACGGCCGGTCTGGTCCCAGCCGCCGCCCTCGTTGGCGGGGATGACGATGTGCAGCTTCGGCAACGCGGGCGCAGGCTTCGCCGCCTGGGCGCGGGCCAGCGGCGCGATGCCGGCCGCCGCCGATCCGATGAGCCATGAGTTGAAGATGCGTCGCGTCGCAAGAGGCATGTAAGTCTCGGCAGGTTGTTGCAGCGGGGCTGCAGCGTAGCGGCGGCCGAGCCCCGGCGCCACGATGCCCGCGCACGAAAACGCCGAGCCGGCCCAGCAAGTCACGAATTCGAGGAACGTTCGGAACGCGGCGCCAGTGTGGGCGGGTCCGCGCCGTGGCCTTCGGCATCGCGGCACGACGAGCCCGATACAATCCGCGCATCGACGCAGTCTCCAGTCATTGCGCCGAGGTCAGTTCCGACAGAGCCGCAAGCGCTCGCCACTGTCCTTCTCTTCTGCCTGCGACTGGCGCCCTGCATTGCGGGCGACAGGCCGACGTCCTCCAACAAATCCAACGATGTCCTTCGATACCCTCGGCTTGGCCGAGCCCTTGCTGCGTGCCGTTCGCGAAACCGGCTACACGACGCCGACGCCTATCCAGGCGCAGGCCATTCCCGCGGTGCTGACCGGCGGCGATCTGATGGGTGGCGCGCAGACCGGCACCGGCAAGACCGCCGGCTTCACGTTGCCGCTGCTGCACCGCCTGATGCAGAAGCCCGCCGTGCGCGACGCACGCGGCCGCCTGCCGATCCGCGCGCTGATCCTCACGCCGACCCGCGAGCTCGCCGCGCAGGTCGAGGAAAGCGTGCAGACCTACGGCAAGTACAGCGGCCTCACCAGCATGGTGATGTTCGGCGGCGTCGGCATGCAGCCGCAGATCGACAAGCTCAAGCGCGGCGTCGACATCCTGGTCGCGACGCCGGGCCGCCTGCTGGACCACCACCAGCAAGGCACGCTGGACCTGAAGCACGTCGAGATCTTCGTGCTCGACGAGGCCGACCGCATGCTGGACATGGGCTTCATCCACGACATCAAGAAGGTGCTCGCGGTGCTGCCCACCCAGAAGCAGAGCCTGCTGTTCTCGGCGACCTTCAGCGACGAGATCAAGGCGCTCGCCGACCGGCTGCTGAACAAGCCGGCGCTGATCGAGGTCGCGCGCCGCAACCAGACCGCCGACACGATCGCGCAGAAGGTGCACCCGGTCGGCCGCGAGCTGAAGAAGGATCTGCTCGTGCACCTGATCAAGCAGAACGACTGGCACCAGGTGCTGGTCTTCACGCGCATGAAGCACGGCGCGAACCGGCTCGTCGAGCACCTGATGAAGAACGACATCAGCGCGATGGCGATCCACGGCAACAAGAGCCAGAGCGCGCGCACCAAGGCGCTGGCCGACTTCAAGAGCGGCGAGCTGCAGGTGCTGGTCGCGACCGACATCGCGGCGCGCGGCATCGACATCGACCAGCTCCCGCACGTCGTCAACTACGAGCTGCCCAACGTGCCCGAGGACTACGTGCACCGCATCGGCCGCACCGGACGCGCCGGCGCGCAGGGCGAGGCGGTGTCGCTGGTGTGCGTCGACGAGAACGGCTTCCTGCGCGACATCGAGAAGCTGATCAAGCGCGAGATCCCGAAGGAGGTGATCGCCGAGTTCGCGCCGCACCCGAGCGAACGGCCCGAGCCCATCGTGCTCGGCCGCATGGTGATAGGCGAAGGCGCGGGCGGGCGCCGCGGCGGACATCGGCACCACGCGAGCCACGGCGCGCCGCGCGGAGAGCCGAGCGGGCACGGCCGCGGCGGCGCGCATGCCGGCCATGGCGGCGGAAACCACAACAGCAACAGCGGGCATGGCGGTAAC
>DATCSE010000496.1:0-5324 GCA_036568605.1 Burkholderiaceae bacterium
CGCTCGCGAGCATGGGCATCTACATCTTCAACGCGCGCTTCATGTACAAGGAGCTCGAGCGCGACATCAACGACCCGAAGTCCAGCCACGACTTCGGCAAGGACATCATCCCGCGCGCGGTCAAGAACGGGCAGGTCGCGGCGCACCCGTTCGAGCTCAGCGCGGTCGGCACGCGGCACAACGAGGAGCCGTACTGGCGCGACGTCGGCACGATAGACGCGTACTGGGACGCGAACATCGACCTGACCGCGACCGACCCCAAGCTCAACCTCTACGACACGCGCTGGCCGATCTGGACCTACCAGGCGCAGCTGCCGCCAGCCAAGTTCGTGCATGACCAGCCCGACCGGCGCGGCATGGCGATCGAATCGGTCGTGTCCGGCGGCTGCATCGTCTCGGGCGAGGTGCATCGCAGCGTGCTGTTCTCCAGCGTGCGCGTGAACTCGTACGCCAACGTCAACTGGGCGGTGCTGCTGCCCGGCGTGCAGGTTGGACGGCACTCGCGGGTGACGCGCGCGGTCATCGACCGCGGCTGTTTCATCCCCGACGGCCTCGTGATCGGCGAGGATGCCGAGGAGGACGCGAAGCGCTTCTATCGCTCGGAGAACGGCATCGTGCTCGTGACCCGCGAGATGCTGGAAAAACTGAATCAATGACGATCAAGGTCCTTCATGTCGGCGCCGAGGTGTTCCCGCTGGTCAAGACCGGAGGGCTTGCCGATGTGCTGGGCGCGCTGCCGCAGGCGCTGATGGCGCAGGGCGCCGAGGTCCGGCTGCTGCTCCCGGGCCTGCCGGCCTTCGCCGACGCGGTGCTGCACCAGAAGACCGTGCTCGAGTTCGGCCCGCTGTTCGGCGCCGCGCGCATCCGGCTGCGCCTCGGGCAGATGCCGTACAGCCACGTGCCGGCCTACGTCATCGACGCGCCGTACCTGTACCGCCGCGACGGCAGCCCGTACCAGGCAGGCGATGGCAGCGAGTGGCCCGACAACCTGCAGCGCTTCGCGATGCTGGGCTGGATCGCCGCGCGGCTCGCGGCCGGCGAGCTCGACCCGGCGTGGACGCCGCAGGTCATGCACGCACACGACTGGCATGCCGCGATGAGCTGCGCCTACGTCGCCGCGCATCCGCCGACGCGCGCGGCGACCGTCTACACGGTGCACAACCTCGCGTACCAGGGCCTGTTCCCGCATGCCGACTTCCGGCTGCTCGAGCTGCCGTCGCGCTACATGACGCACACCGGGCTCGAGTTCCACGGCCAGCTCTCGTTCATGAAGGCCGGGCTGAAGTACGCACGACGCGTCACGACGGTCAGCCCGACCTACGCGCGCGAGATCGGCACGCAGGAGTTCGGCGTCGGGCTGGACGGCGTGATCCGGGGCCGCGGCGCGGATGTCAGCGGTGTGCTCAACGGCGTCGACGGCGAGGTCTGGAACCCCGCCAGCGACACGGCGCTCGCGGCGCGCTACACGCCTGAGCGGATGGACGGCAAGGCCGCGTGCAAGCTCGCGCTGCAGCGCGAGCTGGGCTTGGCCGAGCGGCCCGATGCGCCGCTGTTCGGCGTGGTCAGCCGCCTGACCTCGCAGAAGGGGCTGGACCTGGTGCTGGGCGCGCTGCCCGGCCTGGTGCAGCGCGGCGGGCAGCTCGCGCTGCAAGGCACCGGCGACCCGGCGCTCGAGGAGGCGTTTCGCGAGGCGGCCAACGCGAACCCGCAGCAGTTGGCGGTGCGCATCGGCTACGACGAGGCCTTTGCGCATCGGATCATCGGCGGCGCCGATGCGATCCTGGTGCCGTCGCGCTTCGAGCCCTGCGGGCTGACGCAGATGTATGGGCTGCGCTACGGCACGCTGCCGGTCGTGCGGCGTGTCGGCGGGCTCGCCGACACGGTGGTCGACGCGACTGCCGAGAGCCTCGCGGGCCAGCGTGCGACCGGGTTCGTGTTCGATGCCCCGTCGGTCCAGGCGCTGGACGGGGCGCTGCAGCGCGCCGCCGAGGTCTACGCGAACGACCGCGCCGCCTGGCGCCGTCTGCAATCGACCGCGATGGCGCAGGACTTCTCGTGGCGCGGCGCCGCGTCGCAATACCTGGCGTTGTATCGGGCGATCGCGCCGGCGTGATGCGCGGCCGCTAGGCCGGGTCCGTGCTGTCGTCCTTGCTCGGCGGCGGGAAGAGTTCGTCGAACAGGTCATCGGGCACCGTGTCGCCGCTCGCGTCGACCTCGGTGCCGTGCAACAGGTCGAGCGACGACACGACCCAGCTGCCGCCGGCGACCTCCGGCGGAAAGTCGACCTGCCGTACGCGCGGCACTGCAGGCGGCCGTTGTGCGTTCAAGTCCACCCATTCGCCTAGCGGCGCGCTTTGGCTGATGCGCCACACCCACCGCGGAATCTCTGGCTTCGGCGACTTCACGCTCGGCTCTCTTGAACGCTCGACTTCAGCGACGAAGGCTACGCAGGATGACGGCCTGCGCACAGGTGGTTTCTAGGGGGTTGTGGTAACGGTTCGTGTCGCGTGTAGTAGCCACCTCGCCGCCGGGTCGGATGTGTTGACCGACGCCGCAGACCTGCTCAAGATACCGGCGTCGAGGATGCCGACGATGCCCTACAAGCCGACTGCCCGGCACGACTGGCACGACGCCTTTGCGGCGCTGTATGCCGAGCGCACGAACTGCAGCCGCGTCGATGCGCGCTACATTGCACGGATGCTGCATCCCGTGCTGGGACAGTTGTCGCCGGAAGAGGCGCTGCACACCGTGACATCGCATCCGTCGTTCATCGGCGACTGGGGCGGGCCCCAGCAGCCGCTGCGGGCGAACGGGAGATCGCGCTCCTAGCGCGCGCGGGTGGGTCTCGGGGCAGGGCAGCAGTGTCATCGGTCTCGCGACGCCACGCGATCGGCCTGCTCGGTGCGGTCGCGCTGCCATCGGCATGGGCCTGGCAGCAGCAGGCCGTGGGCGGGCAGGTCGCGACGATGCAGTCGTGGCCGCTGGGCACTGCGCGGCGCACCGGCATCCACGACGTCGCGCCGGCCCCGGACGGCGGCGTCTGGTTCACCGCGCAAGCCAGCGGCCATCTCGGCTGGTTCGAGCCGCGCAGCGGGCGAACCGAGCTGATCGCGCTGGGCGCGGGCTCGTCGCCGCACGGCGTGATCCCGGGCCCCGACAAGGCGGCCTGGATCACCGACAGCGGGCAGGGCGCGATCGTGCGCGTGGGCTGGCCCGATCGTTCGGTGCGTGTGTTCGCGCTGCCGGAAGGCACGCGCTACGCCAATCTGAACACGGCGGCCTTCGATGCGGACGGCGACCTGTGGTTCACCGGGCAGAGCGGCATCGTCGGCAAGCTCGCGGTGAAGAGTGCGACCGTGACGGTCCAGGATGCGCCGCGCGGGCGCGGCCCCTACGGCATCTGCACGACGCCCGGCGGCGACGTGTGGTGGTGCTCGCTGGCCGGCTCGTTCATCGCGCGCATCGACCGGCGCACCGGCAGCTCGACCGTCGTCGAGCCGCCGACCCCGAACCAGGGTGCCCGCCGGATCTGGAGCGACAGCCGCGGCCTCCTCTGGGTCAGCGAATGGTCCAGCGGCAACCTGTCCATGCACGATCCTGCGGCAAAGCGCTGGAAGAGCTGGAAGCTGCCCGGCGACGGCCCGCGCCCCTACGCGGTCTATGTCGACACGCGCGACAAGGTCTGGGTCAGTGACTTCGGCGGCAACGCGGTCTTCCGCTTCGACCCGGGCAGCGAAACGTTCGAGCGCTTCGGCTTCCCACGCGAGGCCGCGAGCGTGCGCCAGATCCACGGCCGTCCCGGCGAAGTCTGGCTGCCGGAGAGCGGCACCGAATACATTTCGGTGATCCGAACCGGCTGAGCGAATTTTCGAAAGTGATCATGCGATGGAACACCGCATCCAAGTGACGATGACCGACGGGGTCGCCGATGTGCGCATCGACCGCACGGACAAGATGAACGCGATCGATGCCGACATGTTCTGGGCGCTCGCCGAGATCGGCGAGCAGCTGAGGAGCGATCGCAGCCTGCGCGCCGTCGTGCTGTCCGGCAACGGCCGCGCGTTCTGCGCCGGACTGGACTTCGAGGGGATAGGCGCGCTTGCGAAAGGCCAGGGCTTCCTGCCGTTCACCGACCTGACCCGGCGCTCGCACGGCATCGCGAACTGGGCGCAGCACGTGGTCTGGCTGTGGCGCGAGCTGCCGGTGCCGGTGATCGCGGCGGTTCACGGCGTGGCCTTCGGCGGCGGGTTTCAACTGGCGCTCGGGGCGGACATCCGCTATGCCGCGCCGGACACGAAGTTCAGCGTGATGGAAACGAAGTGGGGCATCGTGCCGGACATGGCCGGCACGCAGCTGATGCGCCATCTGGCCCGCGAAGACATCGTGCGCGAGCTGACCTACACGGCGCGCCTGTTCTCGGCCGAAGAAGCGCTGGCCTATGGTTTCGTCACCCGCGTGGTGGCGGATCCGCGCGAGGCCGCGCTGGCCAGCGCGCGCGAGATCGCGGGCCGCAGCCCCGATGCGATCCGGGCGGCCAAGCGGCTGCTCAATCTGGCCGCCACCTGCGACGCCGCGACCGGGTTGCTGGCCGAGACCGACGAGCAGATGCGCCTGATGGGCACGCCGAATCAGGTGGAGGCCGTCGCGGCAGGTCGCGAGAAGCGACCGCCGCGGTTTGTCGATCCGGCGTGAGCGCCGGGTTCAGTCCGCGGCCGCTGCCGCCGCTGCGACCTGACGCGAATCGCGGCGCACGGACCGTGGGCGCCGCCACCACAGCCACGCACCGCTGCCGAACAGCAGCGCGGGCACAAGGCCGAACAGCGTCCACGCGACGCGCGCGAGCAGCCCCAGCGCTTCGCCGCTGTGCAGCGGGAAGAACCAGTCGAGCACACGATTGCCGGCTGCTGCCGTCAACGGGTCGTGCACCGCGGTGATCTGTCCGCGCGCATCGAGCCGCACGCGCGTGTTGCCGGTGTCGACGCGCGGCTCGGCGCGCTGCAGCAGGCGGACCTCGAACGAGCCGGTATCGGCGCTGCTGAGCGTCAGCCGGCTCCACTGTGCCTGCGGAAAGCGCCGGCTCGCCGCCGCGACGAGATCGTCGACCGGAGCCGTCGGCTTCGCGCCGTGGTGGTTCTTGTCGCGCGGCAGGCGCGGCAGCTCGGTCACCGGCAACAGGGTACCGACCAGCACACGCGCCTCCTTGCCGAATACCAGCGCGGTGCCAGTCACGGTCATCAGCACGAACAACGGCAGCAGCCACAGGCCGACCGCACGGTGCACGTCGTACCACCAGCGGGCCGGCGCGGCGCCGCGCTTCACGCTCA
>DATCSE010000497.1:0-12566 GCA_036568605.1 Burkholderiaceae bacterium
GCGTGGAGGTCCTCGTCATCGTGGGGTCGTACCAGGCGCGATTGTCGTCGTCGCCTGCGATCGTGCGCGAGCCCCATCGCCGCCACCCGCGGCGCCTGCTCGCCGCGGGTGGCCCGGCCGGCGGCTCAGAGCCCGCCGGAGGCTGCGATCCGCTCGCCGGTGACCCAGGCCGCGTCGTCGGACGCGAGGAACAGCGCGACCCGCGCGATGTCGTCGGGCTGGCCGAAGCGGCCCAGCGGGGTCTGCTCGATCATCTGCTTCTGGAAGTCGGTGCCGATGATGCCCATGCGGTGCACGCCTTCGGTCTCGACGCCGCCCGGCGCGATCGCGTTGACGCGGATCTTGCGCGGGCCCAGCTCCTTCGCAAGCGCGCGCGTGATCGTGTCGACCGCGCCCTTGGTCGCCGAGTAGACGACCGAGTTCGGCACCGGGTCGGTGCTGACGACGGAGCTGATGTTGATCACGCTGCCGCCTTCGGCGCGGAAGTGCTTCAGCGCCTCCTGCGTCGCGAGCAGCAGGCCCAGCACGTTGATGTTGAACTCGCGATGGAACTCGTCTTCGGTCACGGCTTCCAGCGCGTCGAACTGGAACACGCCGGCGTTGTTGACCAGCACGTCCAGCGCCCCGTAGGCCTCCTTCGCGGCGGCGAAGAGGCGGCGCACGTCGTCGGCCTTGGCGACGTCGCCGCGCACCGCGATCGCCTTGCCGCCGGCCGCCGTGATTTCGGCGACCACGCGTTCCGCGCCGTCGCGGCCCGACGCGTAGTTGACGACCACCGCAGCGCCTTGCGCCGCATAGGCCTTCGCGATGCCCGCGCCTATGCCCTTGGAAGCGCCGGTGACGATGGCCACCTTGCCTGTCAGTCTGTTGTTGCTCATTCGATGCTCCGAGATGCGTGTGCCCGTGTGTCGAACCATTCGACACTTAGACAAGTATCGAATGATTGCGAACCCTTAGAGCCGGGCGCCGCAAATGCCCCTGATCGGAGTCCCGTCTTCGGTTGCCTTCGACCCTTCAGATCTGCGCGAGGCGGGCCAGGTACGCGCGCAACGCGTCGCGGCGCAGCACCAGGTTCATGAACTTGCCCTCGCGCACGATCTCCACCAGGCCGGCGGTCTCGAGCTCCTTGATGTGATGCGAGAGGGTGGCCGCGCTGATGTCGTGTGCCGCGAGCAGCGCGCCGCAAGCCAGCGGCTCGCCGGCCGCGCCGATCTGGCGCAGCATCTCGCAGCGCCGCGGCTCTGCCAGCGCACGCGCGATGCGTGCGAACTGGCGTTCGCTGAGCCCGGCGCGCTCCTTGGCAGGCGCCCTGGCGGGAGCCTTTGCCGGAGTCTTGCGCGCGGTCTTTCGGGTGGCAACCATCGAGCGACAACCTTACCCGATCGCCGCCAACCTTGTCGCAATCACGGAACGCGTTGTTCCTGTTCGTGGGGGAGGCTGCAAACACGGCCCGCCCGATTCGCACGGAGCGCGTGATTGCGCAGGCCGCTCTTCCTAAGCTCCCGCATGTCCTCGCTCTCGTGGGCTACGGGACAGCGACATGTCCGAATCACCAAACAAAGGAAGAGCATGAAGAAATTCGCAACCCTGGCAGTGCTCGCTGCCGCTTCTGCCGGAGCGTACGCCCAGTCGTCGGTCACGCTGTTCGGTATCGTCGACGAAGCCGCTCGCTACGTGAAGAACGGTGACCTGAAGGTCAAGTCGCTCGCCAGCGGTGGTATCAACACCAGCCGCCTCGGCGTGCGCGGCGTCGAAGACCTCGGCGACGGCCTGAAGGCTGGCTTCTGGCTCGAAACCGGCCTGAACCCGGACAACGGCACGTCATCGGATACGACCCGCTTCTGGAACCGCCGCTCGACCGTCAGCCTGATCGGCAACTTCGGTGAAGTGCGCCTGGGCCGCGACTTCACGCCGACCTACCTCGGCTACAGCGACTACGATGCGTTCGGCGACAACGGCGTGGCCGCGTCGGGCAAGTTCGACTCGTCGCTGGGCACCGCACGCGACACCGGCACCCGCGCCGACAACCAGATCACGTACCTGACCCCGGGCAACCTCGGCGGCTTCTACGGCCGCGCGTCGGTCGCCGCCGGCGAAGGCACGGCAGGCAAGAAGTACTACGGTGCTCGCGCCGGTTGGGCCGCTGGCCCGATCGACGTGTCCGCTGCGTACGGCCAGACCACGGTCGTCGAAGTGGCCGGCGAGGACAAGTTCAAGACCTTCGACGTGGGCGGCTCGTACGACTTCGGCGTGGCCAAGGCGACCGCGTACTTCACGCAGAACAAGTTCGGCGACCAGAAGCTGCAGGTCTACAGCATCGGCGCGATCGTGCCGGTGGGCGGCGTGGGCCAGATCAAGGCCGCGTACACGCACGCCAACTCGAAGGGCACGACGGCGACCGGCGTGGACGTCAACGGCAACGACGCGAACCAGTTCGCGCTGGGCTACATCTACAACTTCTCGAAGCGCACCGCGGTCTACACCACGGCTGCGTACGTGAAGAACAAGGGCGCCGCGACCTTCGCCGTCGCGTCGAACCCCGTGTTGGCCGCCGGCGAGAAGTCGACCGGCTTCGAACTGGGCATCCGCCACGCGTTCTGATGAGGCAAGCGTGACCCGCTGCGGCGGGGCACTCGACGCAAAGGCCGCGCCCCACAAGGGCGCGGCCTTTTTATCGTGTCGTCGTCGCATCGAGACTTCGCTAGCGACCATTACAAAAATGTAATTCGTCGGCAATCTTCGAGTCATCGCCGGATTTCTATCGTGGCGCCAACACCAACCCACGACCCCTGTGCGAGCGCGGCTGCCTGTTTTTCGATGCAGCGTGCTGCGCGCACAACAGATCCGACGGAATCGACACCATGCGCCGACAAGACATTCAGCTTCTCGCCCTCGCACGTCAAGGCGATGTGGCCGCTCGCTGCGAAGCGGGCCGTCGCTACCTGCGCGGTGTCGATGGATTCCCGCAGCACATCGGCACCGGTCTCGAGTACCTGACGCACCCGAACCTGAAAGGCTCGGTGCAGGCCGCGCGCATCATCGCCGAGAACCTTGCGCTCGAGGACATCCTGCAGGTGCAGCAGGAGGCCGCGCTGCAGCAAGCCGCGCAATCGGGCAGCGCCGCGGCGCAGGCCAAGCTCGGCGCATGGCTGAGCGTGCGGCATGGGCGCTTCGCCGAAGCGGCACGCTGGTTCGAATCAGCCGCCGCGGCGGGGCACGAGGCGGCGCAGCGGGCGCTCGCGTCGCTGCGGCAGCCCGATGAAGCGGCACGTCTGCCGGGGCTGCTGCGCGCGTTCGATGGCGACGATGGCGTCGACGGTTCGGTGGTCGCGATGGTCGCGGCACGCCAGGCACTGGCCGAGCGCGATCTCGCGCGTGTGAGCGCCGGGCTGCGTGCGGCGTTGGTGCTGGCGACGATGCCGATGAGCGAGCTCGCCGAGCTGATCGTCGCGGTCGTGCAGCTTGCCGAAGAGACCCGGCAGCCCTTGATCGGTCTCGAGCCGTCCGCGGTCGAAGCCGGGCTGGACCTGCGCGCCGCCCGCGGCGATCGCACGGCCGCGTATGCGCTCGGTCGCGCGCTGTGCGGCATCGCCTGCGGCGTGCTCGCGCCCGAAAGCCTCGCCGACGGCTTGAACATGCGCAAGGGCGTTGCGCTGCTGCTGCGTGCGGCCGATGGCGGCTGCGATGAAGCCTGGCTGCATCTGTACCGCATGCATGGCGACCACCGACTGTCGGTCGCGAATCCGCAGATGGCGCGCTTCTGTCTCGAGAAGGCGGCGCTCGCCGGGCAGGTCGAGGCCCAGCGCAAGCTCGGCGCGCTGATCCTGCGCGCAGCGGATTCGCTGTCGGAATCGGAGCAGGCGATCCAGTGGCTGCACGCGGCCGCGCAGGCGGACGACGTGCACGCGCAGAGTCTGCTGCGCTCGCTGGTGCTGCCGCTCGACGGCAGCGATGCCGAGGCGCGTTCGGCCATCGAGCTGGTGCGCCAGGACGACCCGTGGCTCGCCGTGCGCATGCAGCTCGCCCGCGCGTTCGGCCTGACCAAGCTCGAGGCGTTGTGCGTCGATCCGGCCGAAGGGTTGCGCGACTGGGGCCTCGTGGTCGGCAAGAACCCGTTCATCTCGCAGATCCGGCTCTCGGCCGCGCGGGCGATCCCGGCGGTCACCGAGAGCGCTTTGGAAACCGCGCGCCGCGCCGCGGCCTTCTTCGGCCAGGGCAGCCGCGACGCGATGGCCTTCGAAGGCGATCTGCGCCGGCGTTCATTGCGTCAGCGCCGCGCGTTCGAGCGCCACGGCCTGGATGAATCGATGTTCTTCGCCAACGCCACGTCGATGACGCTCGAGGCGTTGCGCCTCGGGCCGAAGTGGGCGTTCCGGGCGAAAGAGCCGCTGCAGCTCGCGCTGGCGGCCTGACGGCGATCGATCCGTGGCCGCCGGCGCAGCATCAGGGCGGTTTCGCAAATCCCAGCGCGTCCGGGGGATTACAGGCGATCAGGGATACTACCGACCCGGATCTGTTCCATCGCCCAGCTCTTCGGCAGGGTGACGCCCCCATGCGCATCCTGATCGTCGAAGACGAGCCCAAGACCGCTGCGTACGTGTCCAAGGGACTGAGCGAGCATGCGTTCGTGACCGATATCGCGAACGACGGCATCGAAGGCCTGCACCTGGCCACGTCGGGCAGCTACGACCTGGTGCTGCTGGATGTGATGCTGCCCGGCGCCGACGGCTGGACCGTGCTCGAAGGCATACGTCGGCAGCGCGAGACGCCGGTGCTGTTCCTCAGCGCGCGCGACGAGGTCGCGGATCGCGTCAAGGGTCTGGAGCTCGGCGCCGACGACTACCTCGTCAAGCCATTTGCATTCTCCGAACTGCTCGCACGCATCCGTACGCTGTTGCGGCGCGGCCCGGTGCATGCGGACCAGGTGTTCCGCCTGGCGGATCTCGAGGTCGACATTGTTCGCCGCCGCGTCACGCGCGCCGGCAAGCGCATCGAGCTGACGGCGAAGGAGTACGCGCTGCTCGACTACTTCGTGCACCACGTCGGCGAAGTCGCGTCTCGCACGCTGATCGCCGAACACGTGTGGGACATGAACTTCGACAGCGACACCAACGTCGTCGATGTCGCGGTGCGGCGGCTGCGCGCGAAGATCGACGAGCCGTTCCCGACCCGGTTGATCCACACCCTCCGTGGCGTCGGTTATGTCTTCGACGCCCGCGGCGACTGACGCTGCACTCGACGCTGTCGCTGCCGGTCCCTCCGAGGGTGCCGCCGGGCCGCCCCGCGCCTGGCCCAAGCTGCCGACGCTGCATGCGCTGAAGCGCTCGCTGACCGCGCAGATCAGCCTGTCGATCGCGATCTGCTCGATCCTGCTCGTGGCCGGCAGCGGCCTGCTGATCAACAGCCTCGCGACGCGCGAGCTGCGTGAAGGCAATGAGCTGATCATGTTCGGCAACCTCGCGCTGCTGCGCGAGGACCTCGCCGCTGCCGGCTTCGACTTGAGCCGCGAGCCGGTGCGCCTGGTCAAGCGCATGGACCTGCAGCTCGGCCATCTGCACATGGCGATGCTCGACGAGCAGCGCCGCGTGATCGCGAAGTCCGATCGCTTCGAGGTGCCGCTCGCGGCGCTGCCGAAGAACGCGATCCCGGTCGACGAGTTCCCGCCCGGCATCGAACACGCCGACGTGCGGGCGCTCGGCAAGACGCTGGGCCCGCTGACCTCGGTCTGGAAGGCGCCCGACGGCCGCAGCTTCCGGCTGTTGCTCGCGACCATTCCGCTGCCCGAACCGGCCGCGCTCGCGCAGGGCACGAACGCGGTGCTGGTCGCGTTCAGCTACGAGACCTCGCAGACGCGCCAGCTGATCACGCGCGAGCTGCAGATCTTCTTCGTGACGCTGTTGATCGGGTCGCTGTTCGCATCGCTGCTGGGCGTGTGGATGGCGCGGCGCATCGTCGCCGGGCCGAAGCGCCTGGCCGCGGCGGCCAACCGCATCAGCGCGCGGCCGATGAGCGAGCGCCTGTCGGTCGAGAGCACGCCCACCGAGCTGGTCGAGTCGACCCACGCGTTCAACCGCATGCTCGATCGCCAGGAGGCCGCGTTCAAGCGCCTGTCGGAGTTCTCGTCGGACCTCGCGCACGATCTGCGCACGCCGATCAACAACCTGCTCGGCGAAGCCCAGGTCGCGCTGGCGCGCCCGCGCAGCGCGGCCGAGTACCGCGCGGTGCTGGAGTCGGCGGTGGAGGACTACGAGCGGATCTCTCGGCTGATCGAGAACATGCTGTTCCTCGCGCGCGCCGACGATCCGCGCTCCGCGACCAACCGGCGCTGGATCGCGCTGCGTCCGCTGCTCGAGCGCGGCCGCGGCTACTTCGAGATGCTGGCCGAGGAGCGCGGCGTCGCGCTCGAGATCGACATGCACGGCGCGGCGACGGCGCGTCAGCAGATCTGGGCCGACGAGATGATGTTCATGCGCGCGCTCGGCAACCTGGTCTCGAACGCGCTGCGTTATGCACCGCGCCACAGCGCGGTCGTCGTCGCGACCACGGTGCACGACGGTGGCGGCTGCACGCTCGAGGTCTCGAACGACGGCCCGCCGATCGCACCCGAGCACCAGGCGCTGATCTTCGAGCGCAGCTTCCGCGTCGACGAGGCGCGCGCCGATTCGGCGACGAACTCGGGGCTCGGGCTCGCGATCGTCAAGTCGATCATGGAGCTGCACGGCGGCACCGCCAGCGTGATCAGCGGCGCCGGCCGGCGCACGATGTTCCGGCTCTGGTTCCCGGGCTCGCCGTAGTTTCTCGGGACCGGGATCGGGGCCGCGCATCGCTTGCGCGGCCCGGCTTCAGCGCAGCGTGCTTTGCGCCAGCTGCTGTTGGCGCACGCCGCCCTGGCGCACGAACATCCAGCCCGGATATTCCGGCGGCAGCGCGCTGACGTTGTCGAGCGCGGCGAGCTCGTCGGCGCTGAGCTTGACGTCGACCGCCTTGAGGTTGTCGCTCAACTGTTCGGGCCGCTTCGCGCCGATGATCACGCTGGTGACCACCGGCTGGTGCAGCAGCCACGCGAGCGCGATCTGCGCGACCGAGACGTCCTTGCGTTCGGCGATGCCCCGCATCACGTCGATGGTGCCGTAGGCTCGGTCGACGTTCACCGGCGGGAAGTCGAATGCGGCGCGGCGGTTGCCTTCCGCGCCCTTCGTGTCGCGCGTGTACTTGCCGCTCAGCAGGCCGCCGGCCAGCGGGCTCCACACCATCAGCCCGACCTCTTCGCTGCGCATGAACGGCACCAGCTCGCGCTCCAGGTCGCGACCGGCGATCGTGTAGTAGGCCTGCAGCGATTCGGGCCGTGCGAGCCCGTGGCGCTCGGCGATGCCGATCGCCTTCATGATCTGCCACGCCGCCCAGTTCGAGACGCCGACATAGCGCACGTGCCCTTGGCGCACCAGGTCATCGAGCGCGCGCATCGTCTCCTCGACGGGCGTGGCGGGGTCGAAGCCGTGGATCTGGTACAGGTCGATGTGGTCGAGCTGCAGGCGCGCGAGGCTCGCCTTCACGCCGGCCAGGATGTGATGGCGCGATGCGCCGCGTCCGTTGGGGTCGCCGGCGTCGGTCTCGCCGAACACCTTGGTCGCGACGATCACCTTGTCGCGCGGCACCTTGAGGTTCTTCAGCGCCTGGCCGGTGATGACTTCCGACTGGCCCGCGGAATAGACATCCGCGGTGTCGATGAAGTTGATGCCGGCATCGAGCGCACTGCCGACCAGCTTCTCGGCCTCGGACTGCTGCAGCGCGCCGATCTGGCGCCACTGCACGCCGCCCGCCAGCGTGCCTTCGCCGCCGAAGGTCATCGTACCCAGGCAGAGCTCGGAAACGAACAGGCCGGTGCGGCCGAATTTCTTGTAGCGCATGGGAGTGTCCTCGTGCTCAGGTTGAACGAATCGTGTCGAACGATTCTCGACCTGTGAGGCGCTCGGGTCATGACACGTTCCCGCAGAGTTGTTGCCCGATCCTGCAAGGATGCAAGCCGGCGCGCCGACGCCGACGGATACATCTGCGAGCCTGCCTTCGCGGGCCGCGGGCAGAATGGGAAAGCACCGCGGCCACGGCGCTCGCCGCGTGCCGCACTTCCGCTCCAGGGACAGAAATGGAGGCCCGTCATGCGCCGCGGATTCATTGCCTTGTGCATGTCACTTCTTTGCGCCGCGACGGCGGCCCCCACCCATGCCGCCGTCAGCGTGAGCATCGGCATCAACGTCCCGGTCTATCCGCGGATGGTGGTCGTGCCGGGCTACCCGGTCTACTACGCGCCCAGCCTCGGCGCCAACTACTTTTTCTACGACGGCATGTACTGGGTGCTCGTGGGCGACAACTGGTACATGAGCTCCTGGTACAACGGCCCGTGGGTCATCGTGGAGCCTGCCTACGTGCCCTACTACGTGCTGCGCGTGCCAGTGCGCTACTACAGGGCACCGCCGCCGTATTTCCGAGGCTGGCCGCCCAGCGCTCCACCGCGTTGGGGCCACCATTGGGGTCCGCAATGGGAACAGCGCCACCGCGACTGGAACCGCTGGGACCGCCATGCCCGGCCCGCACCGGCCCCGCTGCCTGTCTATCAGCGCCGCTATTCAGGCGACCGCTACCCCAGCCCCGCACAGCAGGCCAATCTGCAGACTCGCAACTACCACTACCAGCCGCGTGCCGAGGTCGCGCGGCAGCACGTGCAGCAGCAACAGGTCGAACGCCGAGGCCCCGTGGTCGCACAGCCGCGGCCGCAGATCGAGCGGTCGCACGAACGACCGCAGATCGAACGACCGCAAGTCCAGCGCGTGCCGCAAGCGGTGCCTCAGCACCCGCAAGAGCGGCCGATGCAGCGGGAGCCGAGAAGCAGCGACCAGCCGCGGCGCGAGGCCGCGCCGCACATGCAGCCGCAGCAGATGCCGACGCAGCAAGCGCCGGTGGCTGTGCCGCGCGCGCCGCAGCACCAACAGCAAGGTCGCGCCGAGCAACACGAACGCGGCCGCGTCAAGGGGCATGGCGACGAAAGCAGGGACAGGCGTGACGAGGGCGGGCCACCCCGCGGGAGGTAGCCTGGATCGAGCTCAGAACAGGAAATACCGCTGCGCCATCGGCAACACCGTGGCCGGCTCGCAGGTCAGCAGCACCCCATCGGCGCGCACTTCGTAGGTCTGCGCGTCGACCTCGATCTTCGGCGTGCCGCCGTTGTGGATCATGTCGGCCTTGCTGATCGTGCGCGTGTTCTTCACCGCGACGGCCTTGCGCTGCAGGCCCAGCTTCTGCGGCACGCTGCCTTCGAGCGAGGCCTGCGAGACGAAGGTCACGCAGGCCGCGTTCATCGCGGCGCCGTACGCGCCGAACATCGGCCGGTAGTGCACCGGCTGCGGCGTCGGGATCGAGGCGTTCGGGTCGCCCATCGCGGCGGCGGCGATCATGCCGCCCTTCAGGATCAGGCTGGGCTTGACGCCGAAGAACGCCGGCTTCCACAGCACCAGGTCGGCGAGCTTGCCCGGCTCGACCGAGCCGACGACGTGCGCGATGCCCTGCGTGATCGCCGGGTTGATCGTGTACTTCGCGATGTAGCGCTTGACGCGGAAGTTGTCGTTCCGGGAGAGGGCTTCGACAGGCTCAGCCCGAACGGAGGGCGGCTCAGCCTGAACAGGAGGAGGGGGCAGCCAGCCGCGCTGCTGCTTCATCTTGTCGGCGGTCTGCCAGGTGCGCAAAATCACCTCGCCGACGCGGCCCATCGCCTGGCTGTCGGACGACATCATCGAGAACACGCCGATGTCGTGCAGGATGTCCTCGGCCGCGATGGTCTCGCGGCGGATGCGGCTCTCGGCGAACGCGAGGTCCTCGGCGATGCCGGCATCGAGGTGGTGGCACACCATCAGCATGTCCAGGTGCTCGTCGATGGTGTTGACCGTGTACGGCATCGTCGGGTTGGTCGACGACGGCAGCACGTTGGGCAATCCCGCGCACTTGATGATGTCCGGCGCGTGGCCGCCGCCGGCGCCTTCGGTGTGGAAGGTCGCGATCGCACGGCCCTTGAACGCGGCGATCGTGTCCTCGACGAAGCCCGACTCGTTCAGCGTGTCGGTGTGGATCGTGACCTGGATGTCGTGCTGGTCGGCCACCGTCAGACAGTTGTCGATCGCGGCCGGTGTCGTGCCCCAGTCCTCGTGCAGCTTCAGGCCATAGGCGCCGGCTTCGATCTGCTCTTCGAGCGCACGCGGCAGCGAGGCGTTGCCCTTGCCCTGGAAGCCCAGGTTCATCGGGAACGACTCGGCCGCCTTCAGCATCGCGTGGATGTGCCACGGCCCCGGCGTGCAGGTGGTCGCGAACGTGCCGGTCGCGGGGCCGGTGCCGCCGCCCAGCATCGTCGTGACGCCGCTCATCAGCGCCTCCTCGATCTGCTGCGGGCAGATGAAGTGGATGTGCGTGTCGATGCCGCCGGCGGTGACGATGTTGCCCTCGCCGGCGATGATCTCGGTGCCGGGGCCGATCACGATGTCGACGCCGGGCTGCACGTCCGGGTTGCCGGCCTTGCCGATCGCGGCGATCAGGCCGTTCTTGATCGCGATGTCGGCCTTGACGATGCCCCAATGGTCGATGATCAGCGCGTTCGTGATCACCGTGTCGGCCACCTGCGCCGCGGTGCGCTGGCTCTGGCCCATGCCGTCGCGGATGGTCTTGCCGCCGCCGAACTTCACTTCTTCGCCGTAGCCGCCGGCGGCGAGCGTGTAGTCTTTTTCGACTTCGACGATGAGGCCGGTGTCGGCGAGGCGCACGCGGTCGCCGACGGTCGGGCCGAACATCTCCGCATACGCGCGGCGTGGAATGGTGGCCATGGAGTGCTTTCGGGTGGGGTGTTGGTGCGCTCGAGAAGTTTCTTGGACGCAAAGGCGCAAAGGAGCGCAGAGGCGCAAAGATTCAGAGGTTGTTCACGACGCGCTTGATGCCGTTCTTGATCAGCGGAGCAGAGAAGTTGATGAGCAGACCCAGGCGCAGGCCAAGAAGACGAAGATAGGAGAGCGTCTGAGCAACGTGTGCATCGTGGATTGCATCAACCGCCTTGATCTCGATGAGCAGTTTGGAGTCGACGATCAGATCCGCTCGATAGGCGATGCCAAGCGGGCGGTCGCGATACGTCGCATGGATGGCGACCTCCCGTTCATGGAGCAGCTCGCGCTCCGTCAATTCGATCGCCATTGCCGCGACGTAGACCGACTCCAGCAGGCCTGGCCCAAGAGCCCTGTGTACCGCCAGCGCAGCATCGACGACAGTAGCCGCCAGTTCGTTCTCGTCCACTTTGCGCCTTTGCGCTCCTCGGCGCCTTTGCGTCCAAGAAACTTCTTGAACTCGGGCATCGCACCGTCACAGCGATCCTTGCACCAGCCCGCGAAAGCCGTAGACCTTGCGCTCGCCGCTGAAGTCCACGAGCTCGACCGTGCGCTGCTGCCCCGGCTCGAAGCGCACCGCAGTGCCCGAGGCGATGTTCAGCCGCATCCCGCGCGCGGCGGTGCGGTCGAAGCGCAGCGCCGCGTTGGTCTCGGCGAAGTGGTAGTGCGAGCCGACCTGGATCGGCCGGTCGCCGGTGTTCTCGACGACGACGGTCGCGGTGCGGCGGCCGGGGTTCAGCGCGAGGTCCGGGCCGTCGGTCAGCAGTTCGCCAGGGATCATGTCGTCATGCTATGGGTTGGTGCACGGTCACCAGCTTGGTGCCGTCAGGGAAGGTCGCTTCCATCTGGATCTCGGGGATCAGTTCCGGCACGCCGTCCATCACGTCGGCGCGGGTCAGGATGGTCTTGCCTTCGCTCATCAGCGCCGCGACGCTCTTGCCGTCGCGGGCGCCTTCCATGATGGCCGCACTGATCAACGCGACCGCTTCGGGGTAGTTGAGCTTGAGGCCGCGGGCCTTGCGGCGTTCGGCGAGCAGTGCGGCGGTGAAGATCAGCAGCTTGTCTTTCTCGCGCGGGGTCAGTTCCATGGCGGTGCGACGTAGCAGGACGTATGCCACATCTTAGTGCTGGCATAGGCCTTGCCATCTGGGCACTTCGATGAATGCCGTGATCGCGCCGACTTCCGGAACCCCCGAGCCGACGCGCGTCGGTCCGGCGATCGCGGCGCTTCCGGCGGAGCCGGGCGGCACCGAAGCGGTGCAGCGGGTCGTCAAGGTCCGGCGCGATTACAACAGCTGGGTCGCGCGCGAGACGATGGAGGACTACGCGCTGCGCTTCACGCCGCGGAGCTTCCGCAAGTGGTCGGAGCTGCGGGTTGCGAACACTGCGTTCGGCGCGGCCTCGTTCCTCGTGCTCGAGGCGGTCGGCGCGACGCTGCTGGTCGACTACGGCTTCACGAACGCCGCGCTCGCGATCCTCGCGACCGGGCTGATCATCTTCCTCGCCGGGCTGCCGATCAGCATCTACGCGGCACGCCACGGCGTCGACATGGACCTGCTGACGCGCGGCGCCGGCTTCGGCTACATCGGCTCGACCGTGACCTCGCTGATCTACGCGAGCTTCACCTTCATCTTCTTCGCGCTCGAGGCGGCC
>DATCSE010000498.1:0-2278 GCA_036568605.1 Burkholderiaceae bacterium
ATTCACATGAACCCAATGTTCTCCATCCCGCGTCGTTCGCTGCCGCCCCGGCGGGGGGCTCGATGATCCGCAAGCTGATCGACAAGCTGCTCGGCAAGTCGGCCACCGACGCGGCGCCGAAAGCCGGGCGCGCCGCCGGCAAGCGCGTCGAGGTGCCGAAGAGCGAGCACGGCATCGACCCCGCGCTGGTCGACGAGAAGGCCGTCAAGGTCGTCAAGACGCTGGCGGATGCCGGCTACGAGGCCTACATCGTCGGCGGCGCGGTGCGCGACCTGCTGGTCGGCCTGCGGCCCAAGGACTTCGACGTCGCGACCAACGCGACGCCCGAGGAGGTCAAGGCGCTGTTCCGGCGCGCGTTCATCATCGGGCGGCGCTTTCGCATCGTGCACGTCGTGTTCGGCCGCGGCCGGCAGGACCGCGGGCTGTCGGAGGTGATCGAGGTCTCGACCTTCCGCGCGATGGTCGACGCGAGCGCAAGCGAGGCGGTGGCGGGCAACGAGAAGACTTCGAAGGCCGACCTGGTCGGCAGGAGCCACGCGGTCGACGCCGAAGGCCGCGTGCTGCGCGACAACGTCTGGGGCACGCAGGTCGACGATGCGGCCCGGCGCGACTTCACGGTCAACGCGATGTACTACGACCCGCTGCGCGAGATCGTCGTCGACTACCACGGCGGCATCGGCGACGTGAAGAAGAAGCTGTTGCGCATGATCGGCGACCCGGCGACGCGGTACCGGGAAGACCCGGTGCGCATCATTCGCGTCGTGCGCTTCGCGGCCAAGCTCGGCTTCGAGATCGAGCCCAAGACACGCACGCCGATCAAGGAGCTGGTCGGCCTGCTCGACAACGTGCCGGCCTCGCGTACCTTCGACGAGATGATCAAGCTGCTGCAGACGGGCCATGCGCTCGCGAGCATCGAGCAGCTGAAGAAGCAGGGCCTGCACCGCGGCGTGTTCCCGGTTCTGGACGTCGCGCTGGACGAGGCGCACCGCCACGACGGCCGCGAGAAGTTCGTGCAGCTTGCGCTGGCCGACACGGATCGCCGCGTCAACGAAGGCAAGCCGGTCGCGCCGAGCTTCATGCTCGCCTGCATGCTGTGGCACGACGTGCTGAAGGGCTGGGCGGGGCTGCGCGCGAAAGGCCAGGCGCCGTTCCCGGCGTTGCAGCAGGCGGTCGATGCGGTGTTCGATGCGCGCATCGGCGACATCTCCGGCCGCGGCAAGCTCGCCGCGGACATGCGCGAGATCTGGCTGATGCAGCCGCGCTTCGAGCGCCGCACCGGCAACGGCGTGCTGACGCTGGTCGAGCAGCCGCGCTTCCGCGCCGGCTTCGACTTCCTGCGATTGCGCGCCGATGCGGGCGAGATCGACGCCGGGATCGCGACCTGGTGGGAGGCGTTCTCGCAGGCCGATGCCGACGAACGCCGCGAGCTGATGAGCCAGGCGCGCGAGAAGGAACATCCGCCGAAGCGCGTGCGCAGCGCGCCGGCCGCGGCGACCGGCTCGAACGCGCTCACGCCGGTCGCGCCTAGCGACGAGACGGAGGACGCCGCGGCGGGTGCGGCCGATCCGGCGAAGAAGCGCCGCCGGCGCCGCCGCAAGAGCGGCGCGGCGCGCGGTTCCGAGGCGTCGGGCGATGCGGCGGGCACCCCGGACGCCCGGGTCGACCTCGACGTCACGCAAGGCTGACGGCAGGTCGAGAGATGGCCGGCGCACTCGACCTGAACGCGAGCGATCCGCAGGCCGCCGGCTTCGATCGCGATGCGCTCGAGCGGGTCCGCAGCGCGCTGGGCCGCCTGATCGAGCGCCAGCGCCTGCCCGGCGCGGTGGCGCTGGTCGTGCGCCGCGGCACGGTCGCGTGCTTCGAGGCGCTGGGTTGGCAGGACCCGTCGCGCGGCGTCCCGATGCGGCGCGACAGCATCTTCCGCATCTACTCGATGACCAAGCCGATCGCCTCGGTCGCGCTGATGCGGCTGGCCGAGCAGGGGCGCGTGTTGCTGCGCGACCCGCTGGCGAAGTACGTGCCGGCGTTCGCCGAGACGCGCGTCGCGGTGCAGGACGCGCAAGGCGTGCGGCTCGTGATGCCGGCGCGGCCGATCACGCTGCACGATCTGCTGCGCCACACCGCGGGGCTGACCTACGAGTTCCTGCCGCCGCGCACCGCGGTGCGCGAGCGTTATGCCCAGGCCCGGCTGGACAGCCGCGAGGTCGACAACGCACACCGTGCCGGCGCGCTGGCTGCGCTGCCGCTGATGCACGAGCCCGGCTCGGTCTGGGAGTAC
>DATCSE010000499.1:0-2680 GCA_036568605.1 Burkholderiaceae bacterium
CGTCGGTGCTGCCGCTCGCGCAAGGCGACCTCGCGGTCTTCGCGGTCCGTCATCGGCCGGTGCGCGGCGTGCGCGGCGACTACCGCGTCGCGATGCGGCACGGCGTCAGCGTGCTGCGCTCGGGCGAGCGGTACACGCTGGGCGTGATCTTTCACGATGCACGCTGAGCGAGGCCGCAGAGCGGCCGACCGGGCTCAATCGTAGAACGCCGGGGCGTGCCGCAACGTCGCGCTCTGCGCGCTGTCGTGGTTGATCCAGAGCTGTGCCTTTTCCTTCTGCACCACCGCGGCGAGCTTGTCCATCGAGGCGATGCTCGCATCGCGGTCGAAGTTGAAGCCCGGCACGCGGCGGCGTTCGAAGTTCTCGCGAAAGTGCGCCGCATCGCCGGACAGCACGATGGCGCCGGTGTGCGGCAGGCGCACGAGCAAGGACTGATGTCCCGGCGTGTGCCCGGCGGTCGAGAGGATCACCACCGAGCCGTCGCCGAACACGTCGTGGTTGCCGTTGAGCTTGACCGCCGGGCTGTTGCGCAGCTTCTCGTAGTTGGCCGGCTGGAAGCCGAACTTCGCCGGGTCGGGGCCGAAGGCCGCGTCGTACTCGGCCTGCTGGATATACAGCGTGGCCGCGCCGAACAGGTTCGCGTTGCCGACATGGTCGCCATGCGTGTGCGAGAACGCGACGCGGGTCACCTGCGCCGGCGTGATGCCGATCTCCGCCATCTGCGCGACCAGCGTCTTCTTGCGGAACGCGGTCGAGCGCGGGCCCGCCAGGCCTTCCGGCTTGTCGGCCAGCGCGTCGGGGTAACCCGAGTCCCACAGCATCCAGCCCTGCGCATGGCGGATCAGGTAGCAGTTGTCGCTGAAGGTCGCAGCGGTGCCGACGTTGACGCCCGGCGACCAGGGCGAGAGGTCCGGGATGCGGGCTTCGCCGCAGTCCAGCACATAGAGCCGCTCGACGCCGCCGCTCGCACGCGGTGAGGGCGATTGCGCGCAGCCCGCGAGCAGCGCCAGCGCCAGCGAGATCAGGGAAAGTGCTCGGGCGGTGCTGCTGGCAACGGCGATTTCGCGAGGCATCATCGCGCGGTCTCCTCGGTGATGGGTTCTGGGCAACGGGCGACCACTCTAACGCCCGATCGACGAAGGGCGAACATGAACACCGTCGGCATGGGCAGTTGCGGCGTCATCGTGCGCCTCGGGGCGCTGGTCGTGCTGGGGATCGCACTGCTGCTGGGCGGATGCGCTTCGCGCGACGCGGCGAGCGGCGGACGCGGCGCGGCCGCGACGATCGAACGGCTCGAGGTGTTGCGCCGAGACGCGGCCTACGGCGGCGCGCGTTTCGGCGAGGTCGGCGAGTACGAGCGCATCGTCGCGGTCGCGCATGTGCGCGTCGACCCGGCGCATCCGGCGAATCAACGCATCGTCGACCTGGCCGCGGCGACCGATGCCGATGGCCAGGTGCGCTACCGCACCGATGTCGTGATCCTGCGTCCGCGCGATGCAAACAAGGCGTCGCGCGTGCTGGTCTTCGATGTCGCGAATCGCGGCCGCAAGCTCATGCTGCAGCTGCTCGACGATGCCGATCTGCAGGCCGACAGCGCCGCGCAGGCGGGCAACGGCTGGCTGCTGCGCCAGGGGCACACGCTGGTGTGGGTGGGCTGGCAGGGCGACATCGCGCTCGATGCGACCGGCAACAACCTTGGCATGGCGCTGCCGGTCGCACGCGATCGCAGCGGCGGTCCGATCACCGGCCGCAGCCTCGAGGAGACCGTGTTCGACGCGCCGGGTACCGTCGGCACGCTGCCGCTCTCGTACCCCGCTGCAAGACCGGATCCGACGCGTGCCGAGCTGACCGTGCGCGCGCGACCCGATGCGCCGCCGACCGTGCTGGCACCGGCCGAGTGGCGCTACAAGAGTGCGAGCGAGATCGAGATCCAGCGTCCCGCGGCCTTCGATGCCGGCGCCATCTACCAGTTCGTCTACGAAGCGCGCGACCCGCGGCCCATGGGCCTGGGGATGGCCGCGGTCCGTGATGTCGTGAGCTTTCTGAAGAGCGCGCGTGCCGACGCGGCCGGCACGCCGAACCCGCTGGCCGACATCGCCCCGCGGGTCACCGTCGCGATCGGCATCTCGCAATCCGGGCGCCTGCTGCGCGACTTCGTCTGGCAAGGCTTCAATGCCGCGCCCGGTGGCGGCCGCGTGTTCGACGGCGTGATGCCGACGATCGCCGGCTCGCGCAAGACCTACACCAACGTGCGCTGGGCCCAGCCCGGCCGGTACGCGCGCCAGCACGAGGACCATTGGTTCTACGGCGATCAGTTCCCGTTCGGCTACGCGACGATCACCGACCCGCTGACCGGCCGCACCGATGGCATCGACGCACGCTGCCGCGTCGATGCGACGTGCCCGAAGGTCATCCACCTGGACAGCAACCTCGAGTACTGGCAGGCCCGCGCGTCACTGGTCGTGACCGACGGCGCGGGCCACGACGTGGCGCTGCCGGACGATGTACGCGTGTTCCTGATGTCGGCGACCCAGCACGTCAGCGCCGCGACGCCGGCGGCCGGCATCTGCCAGCTGCCGAACAACCCGGCGCGGCAGTCGTCGACCTACCGGGCGTTGATGACGCGCCTGATCGCCTGGGCGCGCGACGGCGAGGCGCCGCCGGCGAGCCGCTACCCGAC
>DATCSE010000500.1:0-21579 GCA_036568605.1 Burkholderiaceae bacterium
CTGCGCAAGCAAGGCGTGGTCGACCTGCCGACCTTGCAGCGCTACCTGAACTTCCACTACAGCGTGACGATCGACCTGTTCGGCGCGGATCAGTCCAGCAACGCGGCGATCTTCTACAGCTCGGGCCTGAAGGGCCGCTACGAAGAGACCAAGCGCGACGACGACCACCTGCTGAAGGGCGCCGGCTACCGCATCCTCGAGGTCAAGGACGGCGCGCTGGTCGAGCGCGAGGTGCCGATGCTGAACGCGCTGAACGAGGTGCTGCGCGACGACTTCATCAAGGACTCGGCCGGCGGCGTTGCGCGCTGGAACAAGGTGATCGAGAAGGCCGGCCTGAGCTTCCGCCTGACCCTGCCGCACAAGGCGTTCAACCGGCACATCGGCACCTTCGCGGGCCTGCGGGTCAGCCCCGACGGCCAGGTGCTCAGCGAAGCGCAGTGGGCCGCGAACGTCGACCAATGGCTCGCCACCGAGAGCGACCGCGCGTATGTCGCGTCGCTGATGGGGCGCGTCGTCGAGACCGGCAAGTTCGCGAACTGGATCGCGCCGCCGATGATCGGCATCAACAAGCAGCCGGTGGATTTCGAGTACGTGCGCTTCAACTGAAGTTTGGAACAGGCGCATCATTCCGACATGAGCGAAGCGGCCGTCATCACCGTCGTCAAGCAGCACCTGATCGACCCCGAGGTCTGCATCCGCTGCAACACCTGCGAGGAGACCTGCCCGGTCGACGCGATCACGCACGACGGGCGCAACTACGTGGTCGACGCGGCGAAGTGCAACGCCTGTTACGCCTGCATCTCGCCGTGCCCGACCGGCAGCATCGACCACTGGCTGCCGGTCGCGAAGACGCGGCCGTTCACGCTCGAAGAGCAGTTCTCGTGGGATGAACTGCCGAGCGAGGACGAGGCGCGGCGGCGCAGTGCCGAAGCGGCGAACGAGGCGCGCGCTGCCGGCAACGCTGCAGGTGGCAGCGCCATGGAGGCGCCGCCGGTCGCCGCGGCCCTCGGCACCGGCGCCGCGACACCGCCCGACGAGGCCGAAGCCCCGCAGCACAACGCCGCGGTCTCGCCGAGCTCGACCCGCGCGCCGTGGTCGGCCGCGCATCCGTACCTGCACCTGCACACGCTGAAGAAGCCGGTCACTGCGACGGTGGCCGGCAACTTCCGGTTGACCGCGCCCGAAGCCGAGAGCGACGTGCGCCACATCGTGCTGGACCTCGGCAACAACTTCCTGCCGCTGCTCGAGGGCCAGTCGGTGGGCGTGATCCCGCCCGGCGTCGATGCCAGCGGCAAGCCGCACTACCTGCGCATGTACTCGGTCGCGAGCCCGCGCAACGGCGAGCGCGACGGCTACAACAACCTGTCGCTGACGGTCAAGCGCGTGACGACCGACTACGACGGCAACCCGGTGCGCGGCGTCGCGTCGAACTACCTGTGCGACCTCAAGAAGGGCGACACGGTCCAGCTCACCGGCCCGTTCGGCGACCGCTTCCTGATGCCCAACCACGCCGGCTCGAACATCCTGATGGTCTGCACCGGCACCGGCTCCGCGCCGATGCGCGCGATGACCGAATACCGGCGCCGCTTCATGGTCGCGGGCAAGCCGGTCCCCGGCAAGCTGATGCTGTTCTTCGGCGCGCGCAATGCACAGGAGCTGCCGTATTTCGGGCCGCTGCAGAAGCTGCCGCCGGAGCTGATGGACACGACCTTCGCGTTCTCGCGCGTGCCCGGCCAGCCGCGCGCCTACGTGCAGGACCGCATGCGCGAGCGCGCGCGCGACCTCGCCGAGCTGCTGCGCGGCGACACCTACGTCTACATCTGCGGCCTCAAGGGCATGGAGGCCGGCGTGCTGGACGCGCTGCGCGACGCCTGTCTGGGCGCCGGGCTGGACTGGCCCGCGCTGCACCAGCGGCTGGTGGACGAGGGCCGGTTCCACGTCGAGACGTATTGAGCACGGGACTGCACTCGCAGGATCTGCGCCGCGCCTGCGGCGCGCTGGGCCTTGCGTTTCTGGTGGCGGCGGGTCATCAGGCCCGCGCAACCGAGCCGCCGCTCGTCGCGGCCGAGCGCGAGATCGTCGAGGCGAGCAATGCGTTTCGCAACGGGCAAGGTGTCGCGCCGCTCGCGGTGAACGACCAACTCGCCGCGGCCGCGCACGCGTTCGCCGGCTTCATGGCCCGCACCGGCCGCTACGGTCACGAGGCGGACGGCCGCCAACCGACGCGACGCGCGCAGGCCCAAGGCTACGCGTGGTGCCTGGTCGCCGAGAACATCGCGATGCAGTACAGCAGCAACGGCTTCGCCACCGGCGAGCTCGCGCAGCGTTTCGTACGGGGGTGGATCGAGTCGCCGGGTCATCGCCGCAACTTGCTCGACGGCGCGGCGACCGAGACCGGCGTCGCGGTCGCCCGCAGCCCGACCGACGGCCGGTACTACGCGGTCCAGATGTTCGCCCGGCCGGCGGCGCTGAGGCAGCGCTTCGAGATCAGCAACCGCAGCGCGCGCGACGTGCGCTACCGCCTCGGCGAAGCCGGCTACGCGCTCGCGCCAGGCAGCACGCGCCGCCACGAGCAGTGCGTCGCGCAGCCGCTCAGCGTGAGCCTGCCCGGCCAGGCGCCTATCGCGCTGCAGACGCGCGATGGCGCCCGTTGGCGGATCGAAGGCGCGGGCCGCGAGCTCCGTCTGCGCGACGACACGGACGGGACGCGCTGAGGGGCGCTCGTATCCGGTGCTCGTATCTGGTGCTCGTATCATCGACGCCACCTCGGTCAGACGGCGCCGACGATGAACAACAACGCCAGCATCGAACTGCGTGCGATCGCGCGCGACGCGATGCGGCAGCGTGGGTTGCAGCCGGATCTCCCGGCTGCGGCGCAACGCCAGCTCGATGGCATCGTCGGGCCCGGCATGGAGCGCGGCGAGCCCATCCGCGACTTGCGCGGGCTGCTCTGGTGCTCGATCGACAACGACGACTCGCGCGACCTGGACCAGCTGTCGGTCGCCATACCGGTAGCCGATGCCGACCGCGACCGCAACAACGGCGCGACGCGCATCCTCGTCGCGATCGCCGATGTCGACTGCATGGTCGCGCCGGACTCGGCGATCGACGCCCATGCGCGCCACAACACGACCTCGGTCTACACCGCGGCCGGCGTGTTCCCGATGCTGCCGGAGCGGCTCTCGACCGATCTGAGCTCGCTGAACGAACAGGCCGAACGGCTCGCGATCGTCGTCGACATGTACATCGAGGCGGACGGTACGGTCGCGAGCCAGGACTCGGCGGTCTACCGCGCGCTCGTGCAGAACAAGGCGCAGCTGGCCTACAACGCGGTGGCCGCGTGGCTGAACGGTGAGGCACCGGCGCCGCCCAAGGTCGCCGCGCTGACCGGACTCGACGAGCAATTGCGCACGCAGGATCGAATCGCGCAGGCTCTGAAGCGGCAGCGTCATGCGCGCGGCGCGCTCAGCCTCGCGACGCCCGAAGTACGCCCGGTGTTCAGTGAAGGCGTGCTGACCGACCTGCGGCCGGACCTCGCGAACCGCGCGAAGGACTTGATTGCGAACCTGATGATCGCCGCGAACGGCGTGACCGCGCGCTATCTCGAGCGCAGCGGTTTTCCGTCGCTGCGCCGGATGCTGCGCGCGCCGGCACGCTGGGACCGCATCGTCGCGCTGGCCGCGCAGGTCGGCGAGACCCTGCCCGGCGAGCCCAGCCCCGGCGCGCTCGATGGCTTCCTCGCGAAGCGCCGCGCGGCCGACCCGGCGCGTTTCGGCGATCTTTCGCTCGCGATCGTCAAGCTGCTGGGCTCGGGTGAGTACACGGTGTCGGTGCCGGGCCGGGCGACACCGGGCCACTTCGGCCTCGCGGTCAACGACTACACGCACTCGACCGCGCCGAACCGGCGGTATCCGGATCTCGTGACGCAGCGCTTGCTGAAAGCGGCGCTCGCCGATGCCGGCGTGCCGTTCGGAGAACACGAGCTGGCCGAGCTCGCTGCGCACTGCACCGAGCAGGAAGACAACGCGCAAAAGGTCGAGCGCCAGGTGCGCAAGTCGGCCGCGGCGCTGTTGCTGGCCGAGCGCATCGGCCAGGACTTCGATGCGCTGGTGACGGGTGCGTCGGCCAAGGGCACCTGGGTGCGGATCACGCAGCCGAACGTCGAAGGCCGCGTGGTGCGCGGCTTCGAAGGGCTGGACGTCGGCGAGAAGCTGCGGGTCATGCTCGTGGGCGTCGACGCGCAGCGCGGGCACATCGACTTCGAGGCGCTCCGCTGACGGTCGACAGCAGCCGACAGCTCTCGTCGCGCCAGCCACCCTCCTGGCTGCGCGATTTGATCCAAATCAGGTCGAAGTTCGAACTTGTGCGGCTGAAGTCGGCCTCCTAAGATTTGTTCGAACGCGCCGACCGAGCGCGTCGCGCGCGGCGGTTCGAGCCGCGTACCCCCGAACGATACGGAGACCCCCGAGCCGATGAACCGTGCCTCGCTGTCGCCCAAGGAACTGAGCGTGCTTGAAGGTGTGTTCTGGACGCACGGGCCGTCGCGCGACGCGTTGTCGGCGCGCCTCAATTTTTCGAAGACGCGGGCCAACGCGGTCGTCGCCGGGTTGATCGAGCAGGGGTGGCTGGACGAAGTGGGGTTGCGCGCGTCGTCCGGCGGGCGCCGTGCCGAGACGTTGCAGCTGCATCGCGGGCTGGGCGTGCTGCTGTGCGCCGACCTGGGCGCGACCAGCGTCGAAGTCGCCGCGCTGAGCCCGGACCTGCAGGTGCTCGCGCGCCACGGCGAGCCGGTCGATGTGCGCGACGGCCCGGGCATCGTGCTGTCGCGCATGCGCACGCTGATGCGCGAGGTGCTGGCGCGTGCCGGCGCGAAGCCGCGCCAGGTGATCGCGATCGGGATCGGCGTCCCTGGGCCGGTCGATTTTGCGAGCGGCCAGCTGGTCGAGCCCCCCTTGATGCCGCAGTGGGACAGCTACTCGATCCGCGACGACCTGCGCGCCGACTACGACGCGCCTGTCTGGGTCGACAACGACGTGAACCTGATGGCGCTGGGCGAGCTGTGGCGCCTGAAGCGCGAGCTTGCGAACTTCCTCGTGATCAAGGTCGGCACCGGCATCGGCTGCGGCGTCGTCTGTCACGGCGAGGTGTACCGCGGCGCAAACGGCTCGGCCGGCGATGTCGGGCACATCTGCGTCGACCCCGACGGGCCACGCTGCCACTGCGGCAACCTTGGCTGCGTCGAGACGATGGCGGCCGGCCCGGCGATCGCGCGCGAGGCGACCGAGGCCGCGCAGACCGGCCGCAGCGCGATGCTGGCCGACCGGCTCGCAGAGCACGGCGAGCTGACGCCGGAAGACGTCGGCCGCGCGAGCCGCGCCGGCGATGCGGCCGCGAACGCGATCGTGCAAGCCGCCGGCACGCTGATCGGCCAGATGCTCGCGTCGGTGGTCAACTTCTTCAACCCGTCGCATGTGTTCGTCGGCGGCGGGGTCACCCGCATCGGGCCGCTGTTCCTCGCGGCGCTGCGCCAGAGCGTCTACCACCGCTCGCTTGCGCTGTCGACGCGGCATCTGGAGATCCAGTACACGCCGCTCGGCGACCAGGGCGGGCTGATCGGCGCCGGCGTGCTCGCGCTGCAGGAAACGCTGCGCTCGCGCGGCAGGGTGGCGGCGGCATGACCGTGCAGTCGCGCATCGACCCTCACCCCGGCCCTCTCCCGCGAGCGGGAGAGGGAGTCGAGCGTGTCCCTCTCCCGCGAGCGGGTGAGGGAGTCGACCGGTGTCCCCTCTCCCGCTTGCGGGAGAGGGTCAGGGTGAGGGCGACACGATGACCGCGGTCGCATTCGACGACGTCGTCAAGTCCTTCGGCCCGGTGCAGGTGCTGCACGGCGTCAGCTTCGAGCTCGCGCCGGGCCGCGTGATCGGGCTGCTCGGCGAGAACGGTGCCGGCAAGAGCACGCTGATGAAGATCCTCGCGGGCTACGAGGGCGCCAGCGGCGGCGCCGTGCGGTTGGACGGCGAGGCGATGCACTTCGACGGTCCGCGCGCCGCCGAGGCGCGCGGCATCGTGATGATCCACCAGGAGTTCGCGCTGGCCGAAGACCTGACGATCATGCAGAACATCTTCCTCGGCCACGAGAAGAAGACCCGCGCGCGGCTGCTCGACGACGCGGCGATGCGTACCGAGACCGCGCGCGTGCTGCAGCAGGTCGGCCTGCAGCGCGGCGCCGACACGTTGGTCAAGCACCTGATCGTCGCCGAGAAGCAGCTCGTCGAGATCGCGAAGGCCCTGCAGCGGCGCGCGCGCCTGCTGATCATGGACGAGCCGACCGCGACCCTGACGCCCGGCGAGACCGAGCGGCTGTTCGCGCTGATCGCTCAGCTCAAGGCCGATGGCGTCACGGTGGTCTACATCTCGCACAAGCTCGACGAGATCGAACGCGTGACCGACGAGATCGTCGTGATGCGCGACGGCCGCTTCGTGACCCGCACCGAGACGAAGAACGTCACGCGCCAGCAGATGGCCAACCTGATGGTCGGGCGCGACCTCAGCGACCTGTACCCGGCGAAGACCGCGCGGCCGAGCGCCGCGCCGCTGCTGAAGGTCGAGGGCCTGACGGTGCCGGGCTGGGCCCGCGACGTGAGCTTCGAGGTCGCGCCGGGCGAGATCCTCGGCTTTGCGGGGCTGGTCGGCGCCGGCCGCACCGAGATGTTCGAAGGGCTGCTCGGCTTGCGCCCGGCGCGCGTGGCGCGCATCGAGCTCGGCGGCCGCGCGGCGACGATCAAGAGCCCGCGCAACGCGGCCGACCAGGGCCTGACCTACCTGAGCGAAGACCGCAAGGGCAAGGGCCTGCACGTGCACTTCGGGCTGCGCGAGAACCTGACGCTGATGGCGCTTGCGCGATATGCCGCGCCGTGGCTGAAGCCCGACGCCGAACGCGCCGCGCTGAAGGCCGCGGTGCAGGACTTCGGCATACGCACCGGCTCGCTGACCATACCCGCCTCGTCGCTGTCGGGCGGCAACCAGCAGAAGCTCGCGCTCGCGAAGGTCCTGCACCCGGGGCCGAAGGTGATCGTGCTGGACGAGCCGACGCGCGGCGTCGACGTCGGCGCGAAGCGCGACATCTACTTCCTGATCCAGCGGCTCGCGAACGAAGGTCGCGCCGTGATCGTCATCTCGAGCGAGCTGCTGGAGCTGATCGGCATCTGCCATCGCATCGTCGTGATGCGCGCCGGCAGCGTGCAGGCCACGCTCGCGGCCGACGCCCACCTGACCGAAGAGGTCCTGATCGCCCATGCCACCGGAACGCACTGACACCGTCGCGGCCGAGCCCGCACGCGCCGCGAGCCGCCCGCTGGCCGCGCGCCTCGCGCATCTGCACGGCATGGGGCCGGTCCTGGGCCTCGTGCTGCTGTGCATCGCCGGCGCGCTGCTGAACCCGGACTTCGCGACGCTGGACAACGCGATGAACGTGCTGACGCGCACCGCGTTCATCGGGATCATCGCGGTCGGCATGTGCTTCGTGATCATCAGCGGCGGCATCGACCTGTCGGTCGGCTCGATGGCGGCGCTGATCGCCGGCTGCGTGATCCTGATGATGAACGCTTTGGGCGCGGGCGGCGGCATGCCGCCGGTGGCAATCGTCGCGCTCGGTGCCGCGTTCGCGGTGCTGCTGGGCGGGCTGTTCGGGCTGGCGCACGGGCTGCTGATCACGCGCGGTCGGATCGAGCCGTTCATCGTCACGCTGGGCACGCTGGGCATCTTCCGCGCGTACCTGACCTACCTGTCCAACGGCGGCGCGATCACGCTGGACAACAACCTCGGCGACGCGTACGCGCCGGTCTACTACGGCGCGCTGCTGGGCGTGCCGATCCCGGTGTGGGTGTTCGCGCTGGTCGCGGTGGTGGGCGCGCTGATCCTGAACCGCACGGCCTACGGCCGCTATGTGCAGGCGATAGGCTCGAACGAGCAGGTCGCGCGTTATGCGGCGGTCGATGTCGACCGCATCAAGCTGCTGACCTATGTGCTGCTGGGCGTGTGCGTCGGCGTCGCGACGCTGCTGTACGTGCCGCGCCTGGGCTCGGCCTCGCCGACGACCGGGCTGCTGTGGGAGCTCGAGGCCATCGCCGCGGTGATCGTCGGCGGCACCGCGCTGAAGGGCGGCGCCGGCAGCATCACCGGCACCGTGGTCGGCGCGGTGCTGCTCTCGGTGATCAGCAACATCCTGAATCTCACCAGCATCATCAGCGTGTACTTGAACGCGGCGGTGCAGGGGTTCGTGATCATCGTCGTCGCGTTCATGCAGCGGCGGCGGTGATGACTCGCGAGGTTTGCAACCGCAGCGCCCGCTGCACTTTCAACAACGGAGACACAAGCTCATGAAACTCATCGGTCGCAGAACGGTACTCTCGCTGGCGTTGGCCGTCAGCAGCATGGGCGCGCTGGCCCAGAACAAAGTCAACCTCGGCGTCGCCATCCCCGCGGCGACGCACAGCTTCACCGCCGGCATCGTCTGGTGGGCCAACGAGGCGAAGAAGGAGCTCGAGAAGAAGTATCCCGACCTCAAAATCACGGTCAAGACTGCCGCGAACGCCGGCGAGCAGGCGAACCAATTGCAGGACCTGCTGACGGTGACCAAGATCAACGCGCTGGTCGTGTTCCCATTCGAGTCGGCCGCGCTGACCAAGCCGGTCGCGCAAGTCAAGAGCAAGGGCGTGTACGTCACCGTCGTCGACCGCGGGCTGACCGACGAGTCCGCGCAGGACGCCTACGTCGCCGGCGACAACACCGCGTTCGGCAAGGTGCCGGCCGAGTTCATCGCGAAGCAGCTCAACGGCAAGGGCAACATCGTCGCGCTGCGCGGCATCGCGACCACGCTGGACAACGAGCGCATGGACGCGTTCAACAGCGTGATGAAGAATTACCCGGACATCAAGCTGCTGGACGCGAAGTACGGCAACTGGAACCGCGACGACGCATTCAAGGTGATGCAGGACTACCTGACGCGCTTCAAGCAGATCGACGCAGTCTGGGCCGCCGACGACGACATGGCGGTCGGCGTGCTGAAGGCCATCGACCAGGCCAAGCGCAGCGACATCAAGCTCGTGTTCGGCGGCGCCGGCGCGAAAGGCATGGTCAAGACGCTGATGGACGGCGCCGACCCGCGCATCCAGGCCAACGTCTCGTACTCGCCGAAGTTCATGTACGACGCGATCAAGCTGACCGCCGAGGCGCGCCTGAAGGGCGAGAAGCTGCCGGCCAAGACCATCATCCCGTCGGTGCTGATCACGAAAGCGAACGCGAAGGACTTCTACTTCCCCGATTCACCTTTCTGAGGAGAAGCGACATGCCACGTCCCATCACGCTCTTCACCGGCCAGTGGGCCGATCTTCCGCTGGCCGAGCTTGCGCCGCTCGCCAAACGCATGGGCTACGACGGCCTCGAGCTCGCGTGTTGGGGCGACCATTTCGATGTCCGGCAGGCGCTGGACTCGAAGCAATACGTGAAAGACAAGCGCGCACTGCTCGACCAGCACGGCCTCCGGTGCTTCGCGATCGGCAACCACCTGGTCGGCCAGGCGGTGTGCGACCGGATCGACGAGCGCCACGAGGCGATCCTGCCGGCGCGCATCTGGGGCGACGGCGACCCCGAGGGCGTGCGCCAGCGCGCCGCGCGCGAGCTGCAGGACACGGCGCGCGCCGCCGCCGCGTTCGGCGTCAAGACGGTGACCGGCTTCACGGGCTCGTCGATCTGGCATTCGACTTACGCGTTCCCGCCGACGACGCAGGCGTACTGGGACGCCGGCTTCGCCGACTTCGCGAAGCGCTTCACGCCCATCCTGAACACCTTCGACGAGGTCGACGTGAACTTCGCGCTCGAGGTGCACCCGACCGAGATCGCGTTCGACATCGCCAGTGCCGAGCGGGCGATCGCGGCAGTGAACGGGCACAAGCGCTTCGGCTTCAACTTCGACCCGAGCCACTTGGGCTACCAGGGTGTCGACTACATCCGCTTCATCCGCAGCTTCGGCCCGCGCATCTTCAACGCGCACATGAAGGACGTGTGGTGGGGCAAGGGCGACGGCACCGTCGGCACGTTCGGCGGCCACACCAGCTTCGGCGATCCGCGGCGGACGTGGGACTTCCGCAGCGTCGGCCGCGGGATGATCGACTTCGAATCGCTGATCGTCGCGCTGAACGACATCGGCTACCGCGGCCCGCTGTCGGTCGAATGGGAGGACAGCCGGATGGACCGCGTGCACGGCGCGACCGAGAGCGCGGCGTTCTGCCGGCGCCTGGACTTCGAGCCCGCGAAAGGCGCGTTCGACGCAGTGTTCGACAAGAGCAAGCAGGCGAGCTACTGATATGGCGACGACGACAACACGGCGGCTGCGGTATGCGATGGTCGGCGGCGGGCGCGACGCCTTCATCGGCGCGGTGCACCGCCACGCGCTCGCGCTCGACGGGCAGTACGAGCTGGTGGCCGGCGCGCTCTCGGCGTCGCCCGAGAAGGCGAAGGCGTCGGGGCGCGACCTCGGCCTGGCCGATGCGCGCAACCACGGCTCGTGGCAGGAGCTGCTGGCCGACGAGGCCAGGCGCGGGCCCGACGACAAGCGCATCGACCTGGTCGTGATCGTCACGCCCAACCATGTGCACTACGAGGTCGCGCGTGCGTTCGTCGACGCCGGCTTCCATGTGGTCTGCGACAAGCCGCTGGTGCACACCGGCGTGCAGGCGCGGGACCTGGCCGAGCGCGTCGCGCGCCAGGGCACGCTGTTCGCGGTGACCTACAACTACACCGGCTACCCGATGGTGCGGCAGGCGCGCGAGATGGTGCGGGCCGGTGCGATCGGCGCGGTCCGAAAGGTCCTCGTCGAATACCACCAGGGCTGGCTCGCGACCCAGCTCGAGACCAAGCAGGCGAGCTGGCGCACCGACCCCGATCGCTCCGGCATCGCCGGCGCGATCGGCGACATCGGCTCGCACGCCGAGAACCTTCTCGCGACCGTGACCGGCCTCGAGATCGAAAGCCTGTGCGCCGACTTGACGACCTTCGTGCCCGGCCGCCGGCTCGACGACGACGCGAGCCTGCTGCTGCGCCTCACGAACGGCGCGCGCGGCGTGCTGCTCGCGTCGCAGATCGAGGTCGGCAACGAGAACAACATCCGGCTGCGCGTTTTCGGCGAGCGCGGCATGCTGGACTGGCGGCAGGAAGAGCCGAACGTGCTGGTGCACGCGCCGCTGGATGCGCCGCGCATGATCCTGACCCGCAACGCGCCGTGGCTCAGCGACGCGGCCAAACGCGCCTGCCGGCTGCCGCCGGGGCATCCGGAGGCGTTCATCGAGGCGTTCGCGAACCTGTACGCGGGCGTCGCGGCCGACCTGCGCTGTCGGCTCGCGACCGGTCAGCCGGCGGCACCGGAGGACGCCGACTACCCGCGCATCGCCGATGGCGTGCGCGGTGTGCGGTTCATCGAGAAGACGGTGGAGTCGGCGGCGAGCGCCGTGAAGTGGACGGCGCTCGCGTAGTGCTACGCGAGCGCTCGTGCCGTGGGCATCGAGCCCACGGCACTCGCCCGGGCGCTGCGCTGGTCGATCCCCGTAGACGGGGCTCCTCGCCCTTCGCTTCGCGCCCTCAGGTGGGTTGCTTGGTCGTCCGCAGGTACGGCTTGATCGTCTTGAAGCCCGGGAAGATCTTCTGGGCTTCCTCGTTCGACACCGCGGTCGTGATGATCACGTCCTCGCCCTGCTTCCAGTTCACCGGCGTCGCGACGCGGTGCTTGGCGGTCAGCTGGATCGAGTCGAGCACGCGCAGGATCTCGTCGAAGTTGCGGCCGGTGGTCATCGGGTAGGTCAGCATCAGCTTGATCTTCTTGTCCGGGCCGATCACGAAGACCGAGCGCACCGTCGCGTTGGTGGCCGGCGTGCGGCTGTCCGAGGGCTGCTCCTCGGCCGGCAGCATGTTGTAGAGCTTCGCGACCTTCAGATCGGAGTCGCCGATCATCGGGTACTTGACCTTCGCGCCCTGGGTCTCCTCGATGTCGCGCGACCACGCTTCGTGCTGGCCCACCGGGTCGACCGACAGGCCGATCAGCTTGGCGTTGCGCTTGGCGAACTCGGGCTCGATCTTGGCCATGTAGCCCAGCTCGGTGGTGCACACCGGGGTGAAGTCCTTGGGGTGCGAGAACAGGATCGCCCACTGGTCGCCGATCCAGTCGTGGAACTTGATCTTGCCTTGGGTGGTTTCCGCCTCGAAGTCGGGAGCGGTGTCGTTGATGCGCAGGGACATGAGCTTCTCCTCGTTGTCTTGGCCTGGGCCAACGAGTGTACGGCGGCAAGGTTGCGGCGTCTCGCCGTCGCTGCGAATATCGATATGCGCGGACGTGTTTTGGCGGGGGCCTACGGGCGGATCAGCGCCAGCGTCAGGTCGAGCTCGACCGCCGCATCCTTCGGCAGCGTGTAGACGCCCACCGACGTGCGCGCATGCGCGCCGGCCTCGGCGCCGAACACCGCGGCGAGCAGGTCGGACGCTGCATCCGCCACCTCGCTGTGCTGCGTGAACGTCGGGTCGCTGCGCACGTACACGTTGACCCGCAGGAGGCGCTGCACACGATCGAGGCCGTGGCGCTGGTGCACGATCGCCAGCGCGCGCAGCGTGCAGATCCGCGCCGCGGCGCGGGCGGCTGCCAGCGAGACCGAGTCGCCCACGCGCCCCGTCGCGACCACCGCGGTGCCGATGCGAGGCACCTGGCCGCTGATGCAGACGATGCCCTCGTGCTCGACCGAGCCGGCGTACCGCCCGCCGGCCAGCACAGGTTCGTCCAGGTCGTAGCCATGCTCGGCGGCGGCGCGCCGGGCGATCTCGAGTCGGGAGTCGGATGAGGCGTTCATGGCCGTGCACCTTAGCCGCGGCGCCGCCGCTTGAAACTGTGTCGGCATTTCAATTGATACAGCAACCCGGCCGCGCCGACATGCTGTGTCTTCATCGCCGCGCAGGCGCCTCCTATGCTCGCTGCATCGAAAGCCGACGTGATGAAAGGAACACCGAGCCGTGACCGAGCTGCTGCCGCTGATGACGTACTGCTTCGTGATGTCGAGCACGCCGGGGCCCAACAACGTGATGCTGACGGCGTCGGGCGCGAACTTCGGCTACCGCGGCAGCCTGCCGCAGATCCTCGGCATCAACGTCGGCGGCTTCATCCAGACCTACGTCGCCTGCCTGGGCCTCGGCGCGCTGTTCGTCGCCTACCCGGCGCTGCACGAGGCGCTGCGTATCGGCGGTGCGCTGTACATGGTGTTCCTCGCGTGGAAGCTGACCGGCGGCGCGGTCGGCGACGCGCAATTGCCGCGTCCCGTGACGTTTTGGCAGGGCGCACTGTTCCAGGCGGTCAACCCGAAAAGCTGGCTGAAGGCGGTGACGGTCGCGTCGGTCTTCATGCCGGCCGGGTTCCCGGCGCCGGTCGGCGCGCTGATCGTCGCGCTGGTCGGGCTCGTGATCGGTTTTCCGTGCATCTCGATGTGGGCGCTGTTCGGCGTGGCGATACGTCGTGTGCTCACCGACCCGCGCAAGCAGCGCGTGTTCAACATGCTGATGGCGCTGACGCTGGTCGTGCTGGCGATCCTGCTGTTGCGCTGAGCGGCGACGAGGCGCCACACTGCGGCCGTGATCTCGCTCGATCGACAATCCGCCGTCCCGCTGGCCGACCAGATCGAAACGCGCCTGCGCGCGCTGATCGAGAACGCGCAGCTGCCGCCGGGCGCGCGGCTGATGTCGATCCGCGAGCTCGCCGCGCAGGTCGGCGTCAGCGCGAACACCGTGGTCACCGCCTACGACCGGCTCGTCGCCGCCGGGCTGATCGATTCGCGCGGCACCGCCGGCTTCTTCGTCTGCGAGCCGGCGCAGATGCCCGACGACGTGGCGCTCGAGGCCGGCGAAGAGCAGGAGCCGGTGTGGTTGGCGCAGCAGGCCAACGACCAGCGCGAGGGCGTGCTGCTCGCGAGCAGCGGCGCGCTGCCGCCGAGCTGGCTGGAGGACGCGATCCCGCGCGCCGTCGTGACGCGCGCGCTGACGCACAGCCGCGCCGGCATGGCGTCGCGCTGCCCGCCGCAGGGGCTGCCGGAGCTGCGCGAGCGCATCGCGATGCTGATGCGCGCGCAGGGCATCGCGGTCGACGCGGGCCGCATCCTGACGACCTGGGGCGGCACGCACGCGATCGACCTGATCTGCCGCTCCTTCCTGAAGCCGGGCGACGCGGTGCTGGTCGAGGACCCGGGTTACTTCCTGATGTTCGGTCGCCTGCGCGAAGCGGGTTACCGCATCGTGCCGGTCGCGCGCCGCCACGACGGGATCGACCTGGACCAGCTCGAGGCCGCCTGCCGCGAGCACCGGCCGCGGCTGATGTTCGTGCAGAGCGTGCTGCACAACCCGACCGGTTGGGGCAGCAGCGCTGCGAACCTGCACCGCGTGCTCGTGATCGCGCAGGCCCACGGCGTGCTGATCGCGGAGGACGACGTGCAGGCGCACTTCCATCCGTCGGCCAACGCGACGCGGCTCGCGAGCCTGTCGGGCCTGGACGGCGTGATCTACTACTCGAGCTTCTGCAAGGCCTTCAGCCCGGCGCTGCGCATGGGCTACATCGCGGCCGACCCGGCGCTGCTGAAGCCGCTGATGCGCGAGAAGATCTACTCGGTGATGACGACCGCGGCGCTGAACGAGTTCGTGCTGCTGGAGCTGCTGTCGGCCGGCCACTGGCGCAAGCACCTGGCGCGGCTGCAGCAGAAGCTGGGCACGGCGCGCAACGCGGCGACGCGGCAACTGCGCGAGGCCGGCGTGCTGCTCGAGCACCCGGGCGCGGGGCTGTTCGTCTGGGGCGCGGTGCCCAGCGGCGTCGACGTCGAGCTGCTCGTGAAGGACGCGTACCGCCACAAGATCCTGCTGGTGCACGGCGCGGCGTTCGCGGCGAACCGCCGCGCCGACCCGCACATCCGCTTCAACGTGGTGTTCAGCCAGCACACGCGGCTCGCCGAGTACCTGCAGCCGCGGCTGACCGCGCTGGCCGGGGCGCGCGCGCTGCTGCAGCGTGCGACCAGCGCTTGAGTTTTGTCGTGCACAACCGTGACGCAGGCTTCGGCACGCTCGGCCCCAACGGTGCAATCACCCCGCTCGCCCTGAGCTTGTCGAAGGGCTGCACCGAGGTGCACGCAGGCTTCGACAAGCTCAGCCCGAACGGTTGTCGGGAATTTCGGTTTCGCTTCAGGCCGGCAGCTTCAACAGTCGCTTCGCGTTCTCTTTCAGGATCAGCGGCCGCACTTCCGGCTTGAAGCCCGTCTCCTCGAAGTCCTTGAGCCAGCGATCGGGGCTGATCAGCGGGAAGTCCGAGCCGAACAGCATGCGATCCTTCAGCAGCGTGTTCGCGTACTGCACCAGCTGCGGCGGGAAGTACTTCGGGCTCCAGCCCGACAGGTCGATCCAGACGTTGGGCTTGTGCATCGCGAGCGAGATCGCCTCGTCCTGCCACGGCCAGGACGGGTGCGCGAGGATGATCTCCATGTCGGGGAAATCGATCGCGACGTCCTCGAGCAGCATCGGGTTCGAGTTCTGCAGCCGCAGGCCCCCACCGCAGCGCATGCCGCTGCCGATGCCCGAATGTCCGCTGTGGAACACCGCCGGCAGCTTGTGCTCGGCGATCACCTCGTAGAGCGGCCAGGCCATGCGGTCGTACGGCTCGAAGCCCTGCACGGTCGGGTGGAACTTGAAGCCCTTGACGCCGTACTCCTCGATCAGCTTGCGCGCCTCGCGCGCGCCCATCTTGCCCTTGTGCGGGTCGATGCTGCCGAAGGCGATCATGATGTCCGGATTCGCCTGCGCGGCCTCGGCGATCTCCTCGTTCGGGATGCGGCGCCGGCCGAGCTGCGTCTCCGCGTCGACCGTGAACATCACGAAGCCGATTCGCTTGTCGCGGTAGTAGGCGAGCGACTCGGCCATCGTCGGCCGCTTGCTCGAGCGGAAGTACTTGTCGGCGGCGCGGTCGTACTCCTCGCCGTAGTTGTCGAACGGGTTCCAGCACGACACCTCGAGGTGCGTGTGGGTGTCGATCGCGATCAGGTCGGCATGGTTCATCGGGTCATCATCTCACTGGACTACTGGCAGGAAAAGCTGTCGGCTGACTCCAGGCTGCCGCTGCCCTTGTAGCGCGCGACCTGCGGGTACGGGCACAGCGGGCGAGTGCGGGTGGCGGACCAGCTGGACGGCACGTCGGCATTCGCGCCGGCGGCGTTGCCGGCGCCGCGCGCGCTGGCGGTCACACTGGCCGGCGCCTGGCCTTGCTCGACCCACGCGACCAGCGGCGTCAGCATGTCGAACTGGTCGGTCGCGGGGCCGGCCGAGCAGTGGGTCATGCCCGGCACCCGGAAGAAGCGCGCGAAGTTGCTCGCGTCGCCGCCGTTCGCGCCGCGCAGCGACTCGTACCAGGCGGTCGTGTCGTCGCTGGAGAAGATCGGGTCGCTGGTGCCGTGGTAGACCATCATCTTCGCGCCGCGGTTCTTCAGTGTCGCGAGGTTGCTCGGGCTCGGCGGGGTCATGAACGACATGGCGCTTTCGGTGTAGGTCGCGTTGGTCGCCTGCACCTTCGCGAGCATCGTGGCCAGGCTGGTGTTCAGCGCGAAGGTCGGGCCATTGAACGTGGCCGGGTCTTCCGGCGGCACCTGCCAGATGATGCCGACCGCGCCGGAGTCGAGCACCGGCGGAGCGGTGAAGTTCCAGAACGCGGTGTTGCCGCCGCCGATGCCGACGTCGAACGGGAAGCTCGTGTAGACCTTCGTGCCGCTGTCGGTCGTGACGCCGGCGAAGCGCTTGGCGATCACGGTCTTCTGGTCGGCGCTCAGGCAGGTGCCGTCGCGCGCGCCGCTGCAGGTGGGCACGTCGCGGCTCAGGCTGAACGCGGCCTGGCAGGCGGCGGTGTCCTGGATCAGCCCATCGCTCGCGCCGTCCAGCGCGTCGCACTTCGCGAGCACCGCGTTCGCGACCAGCGTGCGCTCGGCGGCAGTGAAGCCGGTCGACGGGTCTCCCGCCGTCGAGGCGACCGTTGCGTAGCCCTGGTAGGCGCCGATGTTCGCGATCGCGGCAAGCGGCAGCCGGAAACCCGGGTCGCCGACCAGGAAGCCGTCGTACTGGTCGGCATAACGCGCCGCCGCCACCATCGTGTGGCGCCCGCCGTTCGAGCAGCCGCCGAAGTAAGAGCGGTCCGGGCCCTTGCCGTAGGCGGTCTGGATCACGTTCTTGGCCATGGGCGTCAGCTTCGCGACCGCCTGGTAGCCGTAGTCCAGCCGGGCCTGCGGGTCGATGCCGAAGAAGGGCCCGAGCGACGCGGCGTGGCCGGCGTCCGAGCTGATCACCGCGAAACCCATCGCCAGCGCGTTGGTCAAGCCCGGGCCGCCGTTGACCGGTCCGGTCGCGGTGACGACATTGCCGTCGATGCCGCCGTTGGCCTGGTAGAAGAAGCGCCCGTTCCAGGCGTTCGGCAGCCGCATCTCGAAGCCGATCGCGTAGGTGTTGCCGTCGACCGCGCTGGTGCGCGTGTACATCGAGCCCTTGACGAGACAGTGCGCGGCGATCGGCGTGCCGGCGATGGTCAGCGTGCCGGCCGTGACCGCGGTGGCCGACGCGATGCTTGTGTTGGCAAACGAAATCTTCGTCGCGAGGTCGGTGCACGACTGCAGCGTCGCGCCGGTGGCCGCGCTCAGCCGCGGCAGTTCGTCGTCATCGTTGCCACCGCAGGCGCTCAGGTGCAGCAAGGCGACTGCGACGGTCGCGGCCACGGGACGCCGGTTCTTGAGGATCACGTTCTGTCTCCTTTTATGGGCCGCCGTGGCGCAGCAGCGCGGCCTGATGATGCACGTGAAGGTTGCGCCATGTAGTTAAATCTAATAACAATAAGCCGTTCGCGGATAGCGACTTTCCCTAGGCTTGCGTGGGATCTCAGGGCTAACCCGTACTCTTTGCATCCTCCAATTATTTAAGATCATGAACCAATTACAGATCGTTTCGCCGATGCCGTCCGCCCACAGTCCCGCCCCCGAGCTCCTGCGCATCGAGCACGTCCGTGCGGTCACCCACGTGCAGCTGCGGCGTCCGGCGAAGCGCAACGCGCTGAACGATGCGCTGATCGCGCAACTGCGCCAGGTCTTCACGAGCCTGCCGGCCACGACCCGCGCGGTCGTGCTCAGCGGCGAGGGCGAGCACTTCTGTGCGGGGCTGGACCTGTCGTCGATGACCGAGCGCAGCGTCGTCGACGGCATCACCCATTCGCGCTCCTGGCACCACGCGTTCGAGGAGATCCAGTTCGGCCGCGTGCCGGTGGTCGCGGTGCTGAAGGGCGCGGTCGTCGGCGGCGGGCTCGAGCTCGCGAGCGCGGCGCACATCCGCGTCGCCGAATCGAGCACGTTCTATGCGTTGCCCGAAGGTCAGCGCGGCCTCTTCGTCGGCGGCGGCGGGTCGGCGCGCATCCCGCGGCTGATCGGCGCTGCGCGCATGGCCGACATGATGCTGACCGGCCGGGTCTACGCAGCCGAAGAGGGCTCACGGGTCGGCCTGTCGCAGTACGTCGTGCCTGAAGGCGCTGGGCTGACGACCGCGTTCGAGCTGGCCGAGAAGATCGCAAGCAACGCGCCGCTGTCGAACTTCGCGGTGCTGCATGCGCTGCCGCGCATCGCCGAGATGGGTCAAGCCGAGGGTCTGTTCGCCGAATCGCTGATGGCCGCCATCGCGCAGGGCGACGACGGTGCGAAGGCGCGCATGAAGGCCTTCCTCGAAGGCAAGGCCGGCAAGGTCAAGCGGGCGGACGGCAGCGCGGCGACGAAACCGTCCCACGCGGCCGCGAAGCCGTCCAAGGCGAAGGCCGCCAGCAGGAAGGCGAAGGCGGCCGCTTCCTCCACCTGATCCTCCCGATCGCGACATGACCACACCCGTGCGCTACCGCGCCGTACCGCTCGGCGGCTCGCTGAGCGCGCACTTCGAGGCGCAACCCGACGGCTCGACCTGGGTTCGCTCGACCGAGCCGCTGCTGCCGTATGCGAAGCGCCTGACCGACCGGCTGTTGCACTGGGCCGAGGTCGCGCCCGAGCGCACGCTGGTCGCCAAGCGGGTGAACGGCGGCGACTGGCGCCGCGTCAGCTTCGCCGACGCGCTGCGCGCCGCGCGCTCGATCGCGCAGGTGCTGCTGGACCGTGGCCTGAGCGCAGAGCGGCCGGTCGCGATCCTTTCCGACAACGACATCGAGCACCTGCTGCTCGGCCTCGGCGCGATGCTGGCCGGTGTGCCGTTCGCGCCGGTCTCGTCGGCGTACTCGCTGCTGTCGCAGGACCACGGCAAGCTGCGCCACATCCTCGGTGTGCTGACGCCGGGGCTGGTGTTCGCATCCGACGGCACGGCCTACGCGAAGGCGATCGAGGCCGTGGTGCCGGCCGGCACGCCGGTCGTGCTGACCCGCGGCGAGATACCCGGGCGCGCGACGCTGCGCTTCGACGACCTGCTCGCAACGCCGGCGACGGCACAGGTCGACGACGCGCATGCGAAGGTCGGCCCCGACACGATCGCGAAGTTCCTGTTCACGTCCGGCTCGACCAAGCTGCCCAAGGGCGTGATCAACACGCAGCGCATGCTGTGCAGCAACCAGCAGATGATCCGCCAGTGCTTCCCGCACCTGGCCGAGGAGCCGCCGGTGATGGTGGACTGGCTGCCGTGGAACCACACCTTCGGCGGCAACCACAACGTCGGCATCACGGTCTACAACGGCGGCACGCTGTACATCGACGAGGGCAAGCCCACGCCCGCGCTGATCGCCGAGACGCTGCGCAACCTGCGCGAGATCGCGCCGACGATCTACTTCAACGTGCCCAAGGGGTTCGAGGAGATTGCCAACGCGCTGGAGGTCGACGCGACCTTGCGCGAGACCTTCTTCAGCCGGGTGCGCATGTTCTTCTTCGCCGGCGCGGGGCTGTCGCAGCCGGTCTGGGACAAGCTGGACCGCGTCGCCGAGAGCCACTGCGGCGAGCGCATCCGGATGCTGACCGGCCTGGGGATGACCGAGACCGCGCCGTTCGCGATCTGCGCGAACGCTCACGACGTGAAGAGCGGCCACATCGGGCTGCCGGCGCCGGGCGTCGAACTCAAGCTGGTGCCGCACGGCGACAAGGTCGAGGTGCGCTACCGCGGCCCGAACGTCACGCCCGGCTACTGGCGCGCGCCCGAGCAGACGGCCGAGTCGTTCGACGCCGACGGCTTCTACGCGAGCGGCGACGCGGTCAAGCCCATGCACGACGACGCGCCCGAGCACGGCTTCCGCTTCGACGGCCGCATCGCCGAGGACTTCAAGCTCGCGACCGGCACGTTCGTCTCGGTCGGCCCGCTGCGCGCGAAAGTCATCACGCTGGGCGATCCGTGCGTGCAGGACGTCGTCGTCGCGGGGCTGAACCGCAACGAGATCGGCATCCTGATCTTTCCGCGGCTCGATGCATGCCGTTCGCTCGGCGAGGCGAAGACGCGCGAGTTCTTCCAGCGGCTGGTCGATGAGCTCTACGCGAGCGGCACCGGCAGCGCGACGCGTGTTGCCCGCGCGGTGGTGCTGACCGAGCCGCCGAGCATCGATCGCGGCGAGGTGACCGACAAAGGCTCCATCAATCAGCGTGCGGTGCTGACGCATCGGGCGGCGATCGTCGACGCGATGTACGACGCGCCGGGGCCGGATGTGATCCTCCCCAGGGGCTTCGACAAGCTCAGCCCGAACGGTGAGTCTCGTTCCAGCCCGAACGGTGAGTCCCGTTCCAACCCGAACGGTGAGTTTCGTTCCAGCCTGAGCGGTGAGTCCCGCTCGGGCTGAGCTTGTCGAAGCCCTCTCGCCCAAAGCACAGACCATGAAGATCCAAGGACAACCCGCCCTCGTCACCGGCGGCGCCTCCGGCCTAGGCGCGCAGACCGCGCGCGAGCTCGCGCGGCGCGGCGCGAAGGTCGCCGTACTCGACCGCAACGCCGACGGCGCGCAGGCCGTCGCGAAGGAAATCGGCGGCATCGGCATCGCCTGCGACATCACGTCGCCCGACAGCGTGATCGCCGCGCTGAAGTCCGCGGCCGATGCGCACGGCCCGGCGCGCCTCGTGATGAACATCGCCGGCATCGGCACCGCGAAGCGCGTGATCGGCAAGGACGGCACGCCGATGCCGCTCGAGGACTTCAAGCGCGTCGTCGACATCAACCTCATCGGCACGTTCAACGTGATCCGCCTCGCGGTCGCCGAGACCGTCAAGCTCGAGCCGCTCGAGGACGGCGAGCGCGGCGTGATCGTCAACACTGCATCGGTCGCCGCATTCGACGGCCAGGTCGGGCAGGAGGCGTATGCGGCGTCCAAGGGCGGGCTGGTCTCGCTGACGTTGCCGCTGGCGCGCGACCTCGCGCAGTTCGGCGTGCGCGTCTGCACGATCGCGCCGGGGCTGTTCCTGACGCCGTTGATGGCCGAGCTGCCGCAGGCGGTGCAGGAGTCGCTGGCCGCCAGCATCCCGTTCCCGAAGCGACTGGGCAAGCCCGAGG